>JBATTG010000080.1:0-4332 GCA_049670425.1 Proteocatella sp. | reverse complement strand
GAACAAAATTTTCTATTTCCTGTCTTCTGTCATATACTTTTTTCACTATCGGCGTAAGCACTCTTCCCACAGGAAGCAAATCACCAGCCTTGAGCGTGATATATCTTGTAAGATTTATTCCATAAAGCCAGTCAAGATAAGTTCTTGCAAGACCTTCCTTATACAGACTTTCCGTTTCTTTTATGTCTTTGATTTTTCCCAGCGCGGATCTTATCTCTTCTTGATTTATGGATTTAAGCCATAATCTTTTGACATCCTTCTTTATCTTTTGCGTATGGAAGACTCTGTAGATTATATTGTTTATAATCACCTCGCCCTCCCTGTCAGCATCACCGCAGTTTACTACAGTATCAACAGAAGGATTTTTTATGAGTTCTTCAAGAAGGGCATACTGTTTCTGCACCCCACCATCATCACGGACCTTGAACTTAAACTTTCCTGGGATAAACGGAAGTTCACCAAGGGTCCATCTTGTTTTTTCGCGTTCAAAATAGTCATCTATATCCTGAAGCACGAGGAGATGACCAAAGGCAAAACTTACTATATATTCTTCGTTCTCATAGTATCCATTTCTCTTATTCATCTTCCCTATGGCCTTTACAATCTCCATTGCAAGGCTCGGTTTTTCTGCTATTATAAGCTTTTTCATATTGTGCAACTGCTTTCTCCAAGTTTTTAAATCGTCTCGACTCATATGTTTCATCACATATTATTATATCACAAATTGAAATTTTCAACATGTAAAAAAGGTGAGACTCTTCTGTTTCCAAGAGTCCCACCTTCTGATGCCATTAGGTTCTGGCTTTATGCAGCCTGGTATATGCCATTATTTTATTTCATTTACTATATTTACCTGACACATTTTCATTACATTAAGAGCCTCCTGATGACTCGCCGGCGTAACCCCGGCGCAGCACGAAGCATCAACGCTAATCATGGCCTCTGGCAGATAGGTCTTGAGAAGCAGGGCATTTGTCACCACACAGATATCTGTACATAGTCCCACAAGCTCTATTTCAAGATTTTTTTCTTCTTTAAATTCCCGCCTTAAAGTTTCTGCGAGTCTCATGCTTCCAAATCCAGGCTTTTCAAAAACTACATCTCTGGTATTTTGATCTATTTCATAAATCAGGGCTTCAATCTCAGGATTGAACTGCCACCCATAAGTTCCCTCGATACAGTGCTCCACAGGAAGACTCTGACCTTCTTGTGTCTCGAGGTAATCTTCTTCGTGGGTATCTCTTGTAAAGTAAACATTATTTTCATCATCCATATATTTTTTTATCTTAGCTACTACACTAGGAACTATTTTTACAGCTTCAGGAGTTCCGAGCGCCCCGTCTACAAAATCGTTTTGCATGTCTACAACTACAAGTATTTTTTTCATAGTTTCTCCTTTATATCTCAAATTCATCTCATACCTGTCATTATAGCTTATGAGAGGCATATTTTCAAGGATATGTCTTTACACCTGTGTAGTCATTTTCATCAAATGCTATTTAAGGACGATATTGACCGTTTTTTCGACTTCATAAAGCCCAATATTGTTGTTACTTGCACACTTTTTAAGACTTTCATATTCGAAATAGGTTTTTATTACATCTTCATATTTGCAATGTTTTACAACAACATCGCCGTATACAGTTCCAATTGTTTCAAATTTTCTTTCCATCTTTACTCTTTCAATTTCCTGTTTTCTTATCCCGATTGCAGTAGTGTGTTCAAAAATCTGTTTTATAATATCGGCTTCTTTATCAGCTTCACACAATACACTAAGGCTGTATGCTGGACGATTTTTCTTCATGTATATCGGCGTATAATACACATCCAAAGCCCCTGCTTCCAGAAGTTTTTCTATAGCATAGCCCAGATGTTCGCCCTTTGAATCATCAATATTTGTCTCAAGAAAAATCACCTTGTCGATATAGTCTTTTGATATGGATACCTCCTGCGTTTCGATCATATACACTCTTAGTATATTTGCATGTTTGAAATCCTTCGTTCCTGCTCCAATTCCAACTCCCGATATTTTACCATCAGGAAGCGGTCCAAACGTTGGTTTCAAGCTTGCTATAAGTGCTGCCCCTGTAGGTGTAATCATTTCACCATTAGTGGCCGTAACGTGCAGTGGAATACTGTTTGCAACACAAAGTTCCAGTGTAGCTGGCGCTGGTACAGGAACCATCCCATGCTGGCACCAGACGTGACCCTGGCCTTCGTATATTTTTGAAGCTACAAAGCTGTCCACCTTGAGTTCATCTATACATACTGCGATTCCAATAATATCAATTATTGAGTCTACAGCCCCTACTTCATGAAAATGAACTTCTTCTTTGGCAACTCCATGTACCTTACCCTCTGCCTTTGCCAATACTTCAAATACATCCAGAGACATCTGCTTAGCTTTTTGGCTTATACCTGAATTATTTATTATATCTCTAATTTCTTTAAGCCCCCTGTGATGATGTTCATGGTTATCATGATTGTGTTCATGCTCGTCATGGCCGTGTTCATGCTCGTCATGGCTGTGTTTATGCTCGTCATGGCTGTGCTCATGATTATCATGGCTGTGTTCATGCTCGTCATGGCTGTGCTCATGATTATCATGGCTGTGCTCAATTTCTTCGCTGTCAAGGATTACATCAAACTTTGTCGACGTAATTCCACATTTTTGAACAGTCCCTATATTTATTTTATATCCATCTATATTAAGGCTGTCTATCGCTTTTAATAAATTCTCTTTACTCGCTCCCAAATCAAGCAATGCCCCTATGGTCATGTCACCGCTTATTCCTGAAAAACATTCAAAATAAAGTGTTTTCATAATAGTTTCCCCTCTTTCTTCAATCATTATTTTTCCAAAGCATTTACCACAAGCCTGTTTATCTGCGCCGCCAGATATCCTGCTCCAAATCCATTATCTATATTCACTACGCCGATACCTTCTGCGCAGGAATTCAGCATTGTAAGAAGTGCCGACAACCCATTGAAGCTTGTACCATATCCCACACTTGTAGGTACTGCAATGACCGGTTTGTCAACAAGTCCCGCCAAAACTCCCGGAAGTGCTCCTTCCATGCCTGCAATTGCAACTATCGCATTTGCTTCTCTAATATCGGGGATTACCTTCAAAAGCCTGTGGATTCCAGCTACCCCCACATCATAAATACGTATTACCTCTGCTCCAAACATCTCGGCAGTTATGGCAGCTTCCTCTGCAACCGGAATATCTGAGGTTCCCCCCGTGCATATTGCCACTTTTCCTTTAGCTACTAAATCTTTATTTTTAATTGTGATTATGCCAGATCGCTCTTCATACACTGCCTGGGGCAGCATTTTTTTCACTGCATCAAAATGTGCCTGAGTCGCTCTTGTAGCAAGAAAACTTTTTTCCTGTTCAAAAAGTCTTGAAGCTATCATAGCCACCTGATCCGGGGTCTTCCCCTGAGCAAAAACCACCTCAGCAAATCCTGAACGCAATTTTCTGTGATGATCGAGTCTTGCATAATCAAGATTCTCATATGGCAGGTCCTTCAACTTATTCAATATATGTTCAATTTCAACATCACCATTTTTATATGCTTTTAATAATTCTTCCAAAATAACCTGCTACTCAAAATATGGACAAATCTACCCATACCGAGATCCTTCCCTGTTCAATGTGTCCGATTTTGCATAAAGCTACTTTCGTTTGATGTGACACTCCAAGGGCGTAAATTCCGGACTAGCCATCCGTACACACTTACCGTAACGTTATTATGCTACTTTGTAAGTTTTTGCTTCTCTAAGATTAATACTGGCATTCAGGTCTCTATCGATTACCAATCCGCAGTCCTTGCAAATGTAGACTCTATCAGAAAGTTTCAAATCTTTCTTGACATTGCTGCAACATGAACAAAGTTTACTTGACGGATACCATCTGTCAACTACTCTAAGTTCAATATTGTTTGCTTTACACTTGTTTGTCAATTTTACCCGGAACTCGTAAAATTTCTGCTGGGATACAGCTCTTGATAGATGGCGATTTTTCATCATTCCTTTTACGTTTAAATCCTCTATTGTAATCGAACTTGGTTTTTGCTTGACTATTTCAGATACGCATTTGTTGATGTAATCGCTGCGAATATTTGTTAATCTTTGATGAAGTTTTTGTACTTTTAAGACTTGTTTGGATATATTGTGCCTAGTAGCTCCTCCTTTTTCTATTTTATTTTGTTTTTTAAGATTTTCGTATTTCCTCGAAAGCCTTACTTGTTCTCGTTTTAGGTTTTTCTCAAGCTTTTTTATGTTTGAACTTTTATTGATGTTTTTATACTCTTTTTCATTGCTTAA
>JBATTG010000079.1:0-2248 GCA_049670425.1 Proteocatella sp. | reverse complement strand
ACGGATTTTCTTAAAGTCTCTTTGTTTCTCATCGAAACCTTCATATCTTCCATTAATCTATCTTTTAGAGTCATGCTATTCACCTTCTATCAACTATCTTTTTTTCTTTCTTGCTGCTTCTTCTTTTTTCTTTCTTTTTACGCTTGGTTTATCATAGTGCTCTCTTTTTCTAACCTCTGCCATTACACCCGAAAGTGCACATTGTCTCTTAAATCTTCTTAGAGCGCTATCTAAAGATTCATTCTCTTTAACTCTTACTTCTGTTGCCATCTTTATCCCTCCCCTCACTACTTACACTTTTTAGATTGTTTGATGCAGCACTGTTTTATGGGTAAAACGTTACTATGATATTATACACTTATTTTTATTTTTTTACAAGTGTTTTTTAGCCTGGTGGCCAGGTAAGTCTTCTTTTTCCAAGAATATGAAAATGCAGGTGGTCTACAGTTTGTCCACCGAATTCCTTGCAGTTGTTCACTACTCTGAATCCTTCGTCTTCCATGTTTTCCTGTTTTGCTATAATCTGTACCGCATTTATCATTTGGTTGATTACAGGATTTTCTGCTGAAATTTCCAGTATATTATTATAATGTTCTTTTGGAATCAATACCACATGCACTGGTGCCTGTGGACTTATGTCTTTGAATGCCAGTACATTTTCATCTTCATAAACTTTTGTTGACGGTATTTCTCCGTTTGCTATTTTACAAAATAAACAATCCATGATTTCCCCTCCATTTTAATAACTTTTCTTTGATGGTGTTTCCATTATATTCCAAAGTGCAGCTATTTATCAAGGTTTAATTTATTATTTTTCAAATAATATGAATTTTTCATTTTGTAGTGCTTCAAAATTAAGTTTATTTTTTCTCTGCGACTGCAAATCCATCTGCAATATCTGTGATTTTTGCCAGCATGACTTCATTGACAAGATTCTCTGATGTCTTGACTCCTACTTTTATATAATTTTTGGTATGACCTATTGAATACCCATTTTCTGTAGTTTCAAATAATATATCGACAACTTTTCCTATATGCTGTTTTTCAAAATCGGTTTTATTTATCTGATTCAGCTTTATTAAGAGGTCACTTCTCAAATTCTTGATATTAGGCTCTACCTGATCTGGAATTTGCGCAGCCTTTGTTCCTTCTCTTGGAGAATATCTGAAGACATGGGTTTCATAAAGTCTTATTTCTTTTAGAAAATCATAGGTCTGCTGAAATTCTTCGTCTGTTTCTTCCGGGAAACCTACGATTACATCCGTGGTTATCGCAGCATACGGAAAGGTATTTCTTATGATTTCCACTGATGCTTTGTATTCCTGAGCTGTATATCTTCTGTTCATTCGTTTTAATACACTGTCACTGCCACTTTGAAGCGAAAGGTGAAAGTGCGGACAGAATTTTGGGAGCTTGCTGAGTCTTTGTATGAATTCTTCGGTTATTATGAGCGGCTCTACTGAACTTGTCCTGATTCGCTCCAAACCATCTATTTCTGATATATTTTCAATAACATCTATGAGGGTATTGTCTCCAAGGTCCTTTCCATATGATGCCACATGTATTCCGGTTAATACTACTTCTTTATAGCCATTTTTTACAATTCTTCTTACTTCATCGTTTATGCTCTCGAGCCTTCTGCTTCTTACGGGGCCTCTGGTATATGGTATGATGCAATATGAGCAGAATCTGTCACATCCATCCTGAATTTTCACAAGAGCTCTTGCTCTGTCTCTGACTTCGCTTATTTCAAGTTCTTCAAAGTCTCTTATCTTCATTATGTCTTCGACTATTATTCGCTTGTCTGTACATTTAAGGTCTTCGATTTCTTCCAAAAGGGCTTTTCTGTTGCTGGTTCCCAGTACAAGGTTCACCTCTTCTATAGCCAATATTTCCTTAGGCGATTTTTGGGAATAGCATCCCATTACTACGACTACCGCCTGGGGATTTATTTTTTTGGTTCTTCTTATCATCTGTCTGGATTTTTTGTCTGACATCGCTGTCACGGTGCAGGTGTTTACTATATATACGTCGGCGTATTCTTCGAATTTGCCGATTTTATATCCTTTGGTCTTTAAAAGTTCTTCTACCGCTTCGGTTTCATAGGTGTTGACCTTGCAGCCGAGGGTCAGAAATGCTACGGTTTTGTTGTTGTTCATGATGTATCTCCTTTACATTTTTATTCGAAATAGGATTTACAAAATGATTTCCTGTGTATCGGTGTAAATCCAAGGTTATTAAGGCCATC
>JBATTG010000078.1:0-3419 GCA_049670425.1 Proteocatella sp. | reverse complement strand
CGGTTATCCTCTAGATGAATTTTATCTTTTACTGCTTTATTGGATTTGATTTCAGACATGATTTCTTTCACTGGTTTTTTTGCCCAATCTTCGTAGCTGATTTCATCTCCAGCCGCAGTTCTCAGTTTTTCCAGTAAATTCATTTTTCCTGGCGTAATTCCTAACTCTTTAGCCATAGCAAATCTCTTTGCTATAAAATCAGGTTGTCTGCTTATTTCGGTTTCCACTTCTTGTACAAAAACTTCCTTCAGGGATTCTTTAACAGTTGCAGCCAACTCTTTGTCATTTGATGAAACAGTTCCTGTATATGTAGCTTCTTCACCATAATCAGCTACAATCTTTTGTATCGATTCATTTAAGGTTGTCCCTTGTGCCAGTAATGCCGCAGATAGCTCCTCATTGGATCCTTCAATAAGTACAACCACTCCATTTTCATTTAACGCTAAGTTGTATTCGTCTTCCATTATCAATAATGTCACAACAGCAGAAAATATTTCTTCTGTTACTGGTTCTCCAGGCTCGACAACATCAATAGCTGGCACCTCAGTCATCATTCCTTCTGCATATGAAGGAACACTAAAGGTAAATACCACTGTTCCAACAGTTGCAAAAATTAGCAGTTTCTTTAGTAATTTTTTCATCATTCAACCTCCTCAGTTTGTTTTTTGTAATCCATAAAATGACACAAAAAAGCGCTATTTAATTTCATCCTAAAAGCGCTAGAAGAGATGTTATTCAATTCTCTTCGGCAACTGGCTGCCAACTCAATAGAGTAAGGCCCTGTAGCTTTGCGTCCCATTCTTTCAAATAGTTTGCCTTTTCGGATGTAAAATCATTTTACCACATTAATCCACTAAATATCAATATTTATTATACAAATATTCACACCTATTTAAATGGAATTTTCTATAATACTTCCAAGTAAGTCAAAAAACTTATGCATTAATGATGCTATATAAAAAGCTGTATACTAATGCCCTTACACTTCATGGTACAGGCATTTAGCTGCACTGATTATGGGACGAAGATAAATGTAATTAGAAGCAATCCACATAAATATTATGTGTCATCAATGTGTAAAGTCCTAAAAATACCTAGAAGCACCTATTATTCTAAATCTGTTCAAACGAAAAATGAATCTGAACTTGTAAATCACATAATAGATATTTTCAAATCTAGTAAAAATAACTATGGTACACGTAAAATCAAGGTTATATTGTCAAAAGGCAAACACCAAGTTTCCAGTAGGCGCATTGGTTACAACTCTGGCTCAAATAAAAATGAGCCATTATATTATTAATATAATGGCTACATTATTTAACACAATACCTCATATTACTTTAAATCGCTTGGTATGTTACTGCCATATCGAAAGGGTATTGCCACTTTTTTATTAAAAAAAGCAATAATAGGTCCCATAAATAATGCAGTTATCACTGTGCCGACACCAACTGTTGCTCCCAATAAAAAACCTGTTATGGTACAAATTAAGTCTGTTCCCATTCGACAATACTGAAATTTCGCAAATTTCTTTTCTGCCAGGATTAATGCAACGGCATCATAAGTAGAGACGCCCAGATCTCCAGTGAAGTACATTGCTGAACCAAAACAAATAACAACTATACCTATAATCAGTGCCATGCTTCGAATGATGAGTATAGGCTCTGGTATCCAAACATTAAACAACCATGACGAGAATTGAACTACATATCCAAGTAAAAAAATATTAATTAAGGTCCCCAATCCAATCTTTGATTTATCAATAAAAAATATGCCTATGAGCATCAATAAATTAACAATAGTATAAAAAGTCCCAAAGCCAATAGGTGTATGCATCCAGATACCATGTGCAAATACTTGAAATGGATCCATCCCAAATAGAGATAAGTTGAAAATCCCCACACTAAAACCAGAAATAAAAACCCCAGCAACTGTCATAAAAATTCGTCTTTGTTTTTCATTCATATCAAAATCTCCTCTAAAAATCCGACTAATATAATACATTTATTTAAAAATGTGATTTAATTATTATAACACAAACTGTTAAGCTTAATGCCAAGGAATATACCATTTTATACTGAAAATCCCATCTATTTATGGTTAAAGTTCTCCTCATCACAAAGAGTAGAGGTTTTAGATTTCCATCTCTATCGTTTTACATATTTCGGCTTGCTGTAGTCTACATACTCAAGCTTTTTCAAACGTCATTCCTTCATATAATTTGTTCCAACGGAGTCTTAAGTCCATATTGATTACTTCGCTTTTACTTTATTGCTTTTAATATAAAAAAAAACAAAGTTCTATTTCTTATAAGAACTTTGACTTTTTTATATTAATTAATAAGCTCCACTTGAATAAGTTACTTCATAACTATGTGTGTATACTTCAAATACGATTCCGAATGGATCTTCGACATAACACATTTTGTAAGGTTTATCGCTTGGATAATACTCTCTGATTGGCATTCTTTGCTTTCCACCATTTTCAACTATTTTTTTAACCAATCCCTCAATGTCAGGGTCTTGAATGCTGAAATGGAACATTCCTGTTGGTATATGATTAAAAACTGGTGATGTCTTATCATTTTGCTTGAATTCAAAAAACTCAATGCCTATTCCATCGGATGTTACCATATGAGCAATTTTGAAATCCTCATATCCTGCTCCAAATACATCCTGGCACATGATGCCAATTGCTGTGTCAACTTCTTCTTTAACTTCTGATGGACCCATAACCACGTACCATCCCATAACCTTGCTGTAGAATTCAACTGCCTTTTCAAGGTCAGGAACCGATAATCCAATATGTGAAAAACTTCTAGGATAACTCATAATCTACCTCCATAATCTAATTTGGTTTTACTTACTTCCTCTTTACATTATGAGTATATCAATCATTAATATAACCGTAAATCACTTACTTTTTCGTACGTCCTTAATAATGAGCATTATTTAATCATTAACTATTATATTATTCTTTTCACCGTATACTTTAGAAAAATCACAAAGGGCATCAATAATCAGCTTTAATTGATTGTATTCATCGGATAAAGCATATTGTATATTCAAGGGTTTTTCGCAAATGACAGTACGACAAATCAACCCAGTTTCTTCCATTTCTCTTAATTGTGTAGTCAGCATTTTTTCAGTAATATCAGGAATTCCCTTTTGCATAAGTGAAAAACGGTTATCGCCATGCAAAATATGCCACAAAATACGAAGCTTCCATTTTCCTCCAACTAAATCCATTGTTAGTAGAAGAGCACAGGAATATTCTGGTTTTAGTTTTTTCATATTCAATTACCTCCCCTGGTTCAAAAAACTGTTAAAAAACCTCTTTTTATACTAAATTAGAACTTTCGATGCACAAAAAAGCAAGTAATAGATAGTTCTAAATAAAAAACCTCCCCTATTTATGGT
>JBATTG010000077.1:0-2022 GCA_049670425.1 Proteocatella sp. | reverse complement strand
GTCTACATTTATATAATACCTTTATTCTGTACATTTGAAAATGGTCAGATTTTTTTAAAATTAAGGTTACAGATGCAATCCCTTTACAAATATTCTTTATTACAGGTATCACGACTTCCATAGATTTCAATTTTTATTTATATTAAAAAAAGGCAATGCCAGTTTCCTTAAGCATCGCCTTTTTTTAATAACTTTATTTATTTTTCACCAAACAGACATTCTGATATTTTATAAAAATCTTCATCTCGTTTTTTTATTACGTCCTTATCCCGGCCGTTCGAATAATCATAGAATCCTTTGCAGCTCTTGACTCCATAATTTCCAGCTTTAAATAAATCCGCTAATATAGACGATACTTCTTTTGTATCACTTAGATCTTCAAACAGATACGATGATATGTTATAAAAAGTATCCAATCCGCCCAAATCCGCTATTTCAAGAGGTCCCAGACAAGCATATCTGATTCCTAATCCATACTTAAATACATTGTCTATATCTTCTTTGCTTGCAATGCCTTCTTCAATTATATGCATTGCTTCACGCAATATTGCAAATTGAAATCTATTAAGCACAAATCCTGGTGCATCTTTATTTATCATAATTGGCTGTTTCCCAATCAATTTTGATATGTCATAAACCATTTTTGAGGTTCTATCTAAAGTTTTATCTCCATTTATAACTTCTATAAGCGGTATTATGTGAGGCGGATTTATCCAGTGCATCCCACAGAAGCGCTCTGGAAATTTTACAGATTCTGCTATTTTACTTATAGACAATCCTGATGTATTGGTAGTTAATATCGCCTTCTCTGGGGATATTTCTGATACTTCCGACCAAAAACTATGCTTCACATCCATATTTTCAACGATAGCCTCTACAACCATATCAGCATCTTTAAAACAGTCTTTTGAACATGTGAAACTAATATTTTCAAGTATTTTATCAGATTCTGTCTGACTTAAAATTCCTTTATTAACAGAAGTTCCTTGATTTATATTTATCAAGCTTTTGCTTCTGGTCAAATATTCATCTTTTAAATCATACAATGCTACTTTGTAATCGTACTGTGCAAAGGTTTGTGCCATTGACGATCCCATTACTCCAGCTCCAGCAATTACAACATTTTTTACATTTTTAATTTCCATGTGTAACCTCTATTCTCTAAAATTTTGAAATTCAAATTAATGTACCAACTATTTTTCTAACAATTTTATACTACGCCTATAGATCCCAATATAATTATTGCTACGACTGCAATTGTTGGTATCACTACTGTACACATTCCGATATCTGCATAAGACTGCCTATGAGTAAGACCTGTAATTCCTAGAAGCGTAATTACAGCACCATTGTGAGGCAGTGTATCCAAACCCCCGCATGCTATTGATGCGACTCTGTGAAGTACTTGTGGGTTCAGACCTGTCTGTTTTGCAGTCTCCATAAATGTATCGCCAAGTGTAGATAGGGCTATACTTAATCCTCCTGAAGCAGATCCTGTTATTCCAGCAAGTACTGAAACTGAAACAGCTTCTGATATAAGCGGATTTCCCGATATTCCAAGTAAAAATACTTTAACTACTGCAAATGCAGCCAAAGAAGAAATTACATTACCATAACCAACTTCTGATGCTGTGTTCATTATTGCCAAAAAAGATCCTTGCACTCCATTATTTATTGATGAAAGCAAGTTATCAAATCTTTTCATATTTATTGCCATGGTTGCGAGTATTGCAAGTATCAGAGCCGTTATCAATGACCAGTTTCCACTAACTTTTCCGATTACAGTTCCATAATCTTCAAGGTAGCTGCTGTCTGCCATAGGGATAATATATCTTGATATTACAAAGTTTGCAACAAGAACTATTAGTATTGGTAAAATCGCTGCTCCAAATGATGGCAAGTTCGTTCTAGCAGATTTAACAATTGTTTCATTTTTATGTTCACCATAGCCCTCACCTTTTTCAACTGCTTTCTTGATTCTTGCTGTAATCCAGAAAATACCTCCGCCAAACATTATCGCTG
>JBATTG010000076.1:0-3173 GCA_049670425.1 Proteocatella sp. | reverse complement strand
ACATTAGTTCCTGGATGTATTTTAGTTCCTCTTTGTCTCATTAATATTGTACCAGCCGTTATAACTTCTCCGTCTGCTCTTTTGACACCAAGTCTTTTTGACTCAGAGTCACGACCATTCTTTGAAGATCCAACTCCTTTTTTACTGGCAAAAAGTTGAAGATTAATTTTTATCATCATACTGCACCTCCTCTTTTATTAATTTTAAATAGCTCCCATAATCTTGAAGTAGATTCTCTATTCCAAGCTCAAAAGTATCTAATAGTGCCTTTATTGAATCGTGATTATTTTTATTTTCCAGATTGAATTCTAAATATCCTTCGGATATCTCGTATTCAACATTTTGTTTTAGCACTTCTACCAGTCCTATAAGTATGGTTTGGGCTAATACCGATACTGCCGCGCAGACAATATCTTCTCCATGCTGAGCATAGTTTGCATGTCCAGATACTATTACTTTTTCTGTACAATTCATACTATTTTTATAAATGCGGACTTTAATCATCGTCTTATGCGTTTATTGCTTCAATTGTAATTTTTGTATATGGCTGTCTGTGTCCTCTTTTTTTCTTACTATCTTTTTTAGCCTTATATTTAAAAACTATGATTTTCTTAGCTTTTCCGTGAGAAGCAACCTTTACAGTTACTGTTCCAGCATTCTCTCCCGTTACTAAGTTACCATCTTTTGATATTGCTACAGCCTTGATAGTGATTTCTTCACCTTCATTTGCAGTTAATTTTTCTACATATAGAGTATCCCCTACTTTAGTCATATACTGCTTTCCACCAGTTTCGATTATTGCGTACATCTTTACACCTCCTCATAATTAAGTCTCGCCGTGAAAGGCACCCTGTTGGGATTTAATACCTGTTTCGTGCGGAATGTCTACCAAAGTATTTTATCAGAATTAGGCATGCGTGTCAATGTTTTTTTCTCAAATTCATTGAAATATGCATTATTATTGAAATAGCTCATTCAAATATAGACAATTAGGGCTTCATTAACTTATAATCAGATATATGATATTTTACTGCGATTAAATATGGAGGTGTTTATGATTCGATATGAAGGTGCGGTCTTTAGGCCACCTAGTGAAGCTAGGAGCTTGATAATACAGGCGACTATTGGTTGCTCTCACAACAAGTGTACTTTTTGTACAATGTATAAGGAAAAACAATTTAGAGCCAGACCTTTCGAGGAAATTGAGGCTGATTTAAAATATGCCAGAAAAGCTTATTCCCACGTTAAAAGATTCTTTCTTGCTGATGGTGATGCTCTCATCTTGAACTTCGAAAAGCTCAGCCGGATTCTAATTGCTATAAAAAATATTTTCCCAGAATGTGAGAGAGTCGGAATATACGGTACATCCCGAAGTATCAACCTCAAAAGCCACGAGGAACTCGTAAAGTTAAAAGAGCTTGGTCTTGGTATAATCTATCTGGGCCTTGAATCTGGGAACAACGAAATCCTTACCAGAATAAATAAAGGCGAGTGCGCTGAAGATATAGTTATTGCTGGCCAAAAAGCAAAGAAATCAGGAATATTACTCTCAGTTACTGCCATTTCCGGTCTTGGCGGCCAGGAACTTAAAACCGTGCATGCCATTGATACCGCAAAAGCGCTCAGTTTGATGAATCCAGATTACATCGGATTCTTATCACTTATGGTTGAACGCAAAACAGATTTCGGCAAAGATATCATCGATGGTAAGTTTAAACTCCTGTCTCCTCAGGAAATTGTGGAAGAGATGATAGTATTTTTAAAAAATATAGACAGCCCTGGCACGGTATTTAGAAGCAACCATGCATCCAACTATTTCTCTTTGTATGGAAATTTAAATGAAGATATTCCTTCAATGATTTCTCAGTTGGAAGAAGTTCTCGAAGATGAAGATTTGCTTAAATCCGAACATTTAAGAAGATTATAGTTAGTTTTAAAAGAAAATATGTTATAAAAACCCCGAATTCTGGAATAAAACCGAATTCGGGGTTTTTCATTAAAAAATATGCTTCAGCAATTAAAAAGCCTGCCGAAGTCTTGCCGCGTTACTTTTCCATAGGCATTTCAGGGTCTGCTGACCACTCATATATGGAGCCTTCATAATTTCTAACATTTTCAAAGCCAACGGCTCTGAGGATCGTGGAAAAATATCCCGATCTTATACCCATTGTTCAGTAAACAACGAAATCATCCGCCGGCGTTATTCCCATATCTGCCATTATTGCAGTTATTTCTTCAGCTGATTTTGGAGTTGCATCTTCATTAAGCACAGATGACCATAAAAGATGCTTTGCCCCTTTTATATGACCGCCTCTTGCTTCTCCGGCCTTTTGACTACCCTTAAATTCACCTTCTGATCTGACATCTATTATTACGGTTTTATCGATATTGTCATTCACATAAGCTTTGGTGGCATTGTAGCTTTCGTCAAAATCCTTAAGCGCTAATCCTTTAGAAGCTACTGCTTCAGTCGCGGGGTCTTTTGTAACTTCATATCCAAGTTCTTTCCATTTAGGAAATCCGCCGTAAAGAAGTTTTACATTTTCAAGACCTGCCATTCTTAATTGCCAGACATTTCTTCCATCAGGACCAGGTCCTGGCAGCACATCGGAATAAAATACGACAAGTGTGTCATTTGTGACTCCATAAGATTCTAATTTTTTTGTAAGTTCATCTTTCTCAAGCGTAGTTCCCCAAAGAGAATCTCCCGGTTTTCCATCGAGTTTCGAAAAAGAATGAAAACCCGCACTTACAGCTCCTGGTATATGGCCCGTTTCATATACATCCGGCTTATTGCCATCAAATATTATCACATCAGAACTACCAAGTTTTTCGTTAAGTTCCTGCGGCGTAATAAATATGTCACCATTCTTGTATGATGAAAGGTCTGCCGATTCAGCTACAGGTACGGCTTCCGGTTCCGTCGCACTCTGCTGTGTGTTGCACGCACTTAAAACAAGTATCGATGCCATTAAAAGTGATGTAATTCCAAATAATTTTCCTTTACGCAATGTTATTATCTCCTTTTTCTTTTTTTTTCTGTATGTTTTTTTCATCCCAGACTTTTTTAAATAAAAATATCAGTATGCTGATAGAAAACAGCATAAGAAGGGCAAATACAAACTTCTTGACCCCGCCAGAGAGCATCTCCCCAATATATGAATATATTATAG
>JBATTG010000075.1:0-15735 GCA_049670425.1 Proteocatella sp. | reverse complement strand
GGCTTCAACTACTTCTGTTATACGTATAGAGGTAGAGAAGTATCTCTATGTTAAAAAATTCTAGGAAATCAGGCAGTGGAATCCAAAAGCAGAAGTTCTGGGCAACAACTTAAAGTAGGTGTATATTTACTTGATGATGTTAGGGGATTAAGTGGATTTACTGATTTGATAAAAAAAGCGACTACCGCGAAGAGATTGTTCTCTACATGGAGCTGCTGTTCAATGCTTCTTAATCGATGCAACATATTACTTAATTCGTTAATTTCCATTCAGATCCTCCATAATATTTGGGGAAATTGATATGCCAACTGTTGATATGCCAACTGTTGATATGTCAATTGTTGACACATCAACTGTATAAAATTATTTTACTCCCTATGATTTATTTTGTCAATATATTTTTGATATGTCAAAAAGAAGAAACTTTATTTGCTTTATCAAAATATTGTTTATCTTGCTAAATCAGACAATTTAAGAATAAAATATCAATTAGAAGTACTCATTACTATTTATATATTACAAATGACTATAATAAGGAGAATTTATGATTAAGATTGCAATATGTGACGACGAATCGCAAGAACTTGAGCGCGCTAAAAGCCATCTTAAAAGGTACATGCAGGAGCACCCACAATACGAAATAACAATAGTTGTCTTTTCTGCACCCTTAGAGTTGTTGTCCTACGTTGGGGAACATGGAGGGTTCGACATATTTCTATTAGACGTTTACATGGCTGGTATGCTTGGTACAGATGCAGCACGGGAATTACGTCAGCTTGGTAACAACGGAGAAATTATATTTCTAACCACATCTAGAGACCACGCTATTGATGCTTTTGAAGTGGACGCTGCTCAATATCTCATTAAACCATATACCGAATACACTCTTTTTTTGGCTTTAGACAAGGTTTTAAATCGATTAAGTAAAAAACGGCGACATATTGTTAAACTCAAGACATCAGATGGGGTTATTTGTCTTTTTACGAGGAACGTGGTTTTTACTGAAACGGGTAGAAATAACTACCAGATCATCCATACGATTAAAGGGGAAAAGATAGAGGTGCGCATGACAGCATCAGAACTTTTTAAATTGATATCGCAAACTAAACTTTTCGTGAGATGTGGTGCGTCGATAAACTTGAACTTGAAATTTATTCGGCAAATTAGAAAGGATGCCATCATTTTAGATTCAGGTGAGCACCTGGCGTATCCTTACCGTGCCTATAAAGAGCTTAAAGAACAGTTTCTTTGTTTTCAAATGTCTACAGAGGAATAAAGTGTTGGCAAATATCCAAATTTTTTGAGTAACTTTATGCGAGACTATGACAAAGAAAGGCGGGAACGCATGTGTTGCAAATTGTTTTAGTTTTTTTATCATTCTTACAATCGGTTATTGGATTTACATTGATGTCATCTTCAACAATGCTCTTTCGAGAGCCCTTTAAAAGACGAATCATAACAGGATTTTTTGTAATGATTTGCGGTATAAGTATTCTTTCTTATACCTTATTTACTAAGGGCGGTAATTCGGTAGACAATTTTGCAGTCTTAATTATTCTTGCAATAGAACTTTCGTGGTTTTTAATTTGCTCTAAAGATTGTTTTTTTATATCATTGTTTAGCTTGCTAAGTTTTGCTAATATATATATATCAATCAGCTATATCAGTGACAATTTGGCTGTCAATACGAATGGGAATGCTTTTATTGTTGAGCGCATTTTTATTCGATCGGTAATATATGTCATAATTCTACCGTTGTTGTTCAAATTCGTAAGGACGCGTTTTCGTAGACTCGTGGAGACTTTGGATACGGAGTGGAGAACAGCTATATTGGTGCCGTTGATGTTTTTAATAATGCAAATCATGGTGTTATATTATCCTACTCCCTATTGGTATTGGAATAATAATAATTGGTCTAGATTCGTTATTATCACTGTTTACATATTATTTTTGTCGGTATATTACCTTTTGTATATACAGGCAAGTGCCATTGTTGAAAAATACGTATTGGAAAAGCAACAATTGCTTATGGCGCAGCAGGAGAAATTGTTGGAATCAGAGCTGATACGCCAGAAGTCGGTAGCAGCCTTGGCTTTTCAGCAAAGACACGATATGCACCACCACAATGCAGTTATTAATGGGTTGCTACAAAGCGGTGATATGAGCAATTTGAAGGCATATATGATAAATTTTGATGCAGCACTAGACACGCATAATATCAGTTTTTTTTGTTTAAATCCAATTGTGAACAGTATTATAAACGTCTATGCCGGCAGGGCAGAAGAAAAAAACATAAAAACGGTGTTTCATGTAAGTGTTCCTGAGGTTATTGGCATCAATAACATCGACCTAACCTGTGTACTTGGAAATGCTCTGGAAAATGCACTTGAGGGCTGTTTGCGACTGTCAAGGAGTGCGAAAAAGGAAATCCTCGTCACGGTTAAATATATGGACAACCGTCTGCGAGTGAAGGTGGAAAATACCTGTAGAACAGATATAACTTTTGAAGAGGATTTGCCTGTAACACAAAAAATGGGCGGTGGAACTGGTACTAAAAGCATCCTCTACACTGCCGAACAATACGATGGTATGGCAGGCTTCTCAGCGATGAATGGAAAATTTATCACTCAAATTGTACTCAACGCGAATTGATATCATCTAAATTTAATATGTCATAAGCGACTGTCAGTCAACACTGTCAGTCGTTTTTTTATTTTAAATAGGCAATTACCCCTAAATTGATGGCAATTACCCCAAAAACAGTATTGTATTTTTCTCCATGTTAAAATTATAAATAAAAAACAACTTTGTTTTGACTAATAATGGAGAAAAAATACATAAAAAATTATAATAATTAGTATTTTAACACTATTCTAGTTTTGGGGATGATTACGACGACATCATCAACGGAAGGGAATAAATATTAGTATTAACACAGATTAGAAAATGATGTCATAGAGGGAGGGTATTGTAAGTGTCAAAAGAAGCAAACTGAAACAGCTTATAAGTTGAGGAAATGGAAATAGGATGTGAAAAAAAGGAAAGGGTAAATACAGTCAAAATACAAATTTGATTGTAAGGGAATTGAAATGAGAAAAAAAATATTAAGCTTAATATTGACAATGACTATGCTTATGAGTATGGTACCAGGAGTTGCATATGGATCTGAGGCAGTTGTTACTGACGATTCTAAATATGATGTATTCATTAGCACAGATAAGCAACTAGGATTTAATGCAACTGAATTATCAACACTAGTTGACGCGAAACTTGCGGCAATGAATGTATCGGGAGAGACAAGTGGGAGTACGAGTAATGCTCGTATTGAATCAACAACGGTTATTGATACAACGGATTTAAGTAGTTGGTATGTTTATGATCATTATGATGCGGATTTTTGGGGTAACAGTGCCAATTGGCCTGCTGCGACAACATCGCGAGACGATGCATGGATGAAATATTATAATAAGGCCTCGACAACGGATGTTACTCGTCCGGCAGATTTTTCATATGATCCATCGGCAACTAGTTCATCCTATAGTACAATTGAAGCTATGGTAAACAGTGGAAGTGCAAGTGGATATGCTTACGCTCATCATTTTAGAGAACATATTTATTCTTATGAAGATGCATCAGGTAACCCTGGTATGTGGTTTGCTGGATATGGTTCTGCTGCATACGCAGATTTTCTTTTCTACCCAACAGCATCTACAAACAGCAAAAATGTTAAGTTTACAGTAGATTCAGCGTATGTAAACATCCACTCCCTTAACGGTGCTGGATATCTTATCAATACAGGTATTGATGCAAATGGTTATATAAAGGGGTATATACTCTACTATACATTTGCTAGCGCAGATAGTGTTTCGTCAGTGACGCTGTATAAGATTAATGAAAATGTTCTTGCAAGCACCCTACATTCAGGTACGTCGTATATTAGTAGTTACGCTACTCCGGTGAAGTCAATATCATCACCAACATGGGCATCAAAAATGGATATTGAGCTTGATATAACACCAACAAAACTTGTCGTAAATCAGGGGGCTAGCAACAGTACGAAAAGTGAAATAATGAATCAAACATTAGCGGATTCCGGTTACAATGGCTTTGGACCTTTAGTAAAATATTCCGGTCACTCTTGTCCTTCGTCTTCAGTATTTAAATTTTCAAATCTTGAAATGTCTTTTGAAGGCGCAACTGGAAATTCACTTCTTGCAGGTATTGAAGATGCGGATTACCTTAAAGACGCGAATGTAAAAAAATTCTTTGTTAACCTTGTTGCATCGGACTATGGGGCAACAGCATCAGATAAAGACCTCGCTTATCTTAATATATTACAGGATAAGAATATTAACTTAATAACGAATTATACAAATGGTGGAAGCAATTATATTACTAACTATATGGGGACGAATAGTAATAACCTTAATAGTCTTCCGACCGGCAATTCCAATCCAGAAAAAATACAGACGCATGATATAAATACTATGGGTAGTACAACCGACATTGATCAATTAGCCCAGGATATTGCCTATTATATATATTCTGCAACTTACTCAGAAGCAGCAGGAGTAATAGCGGATACTACAACTACAGTAGCAAAACTTTATCTTTTAGAAAAGACAGAGGATACTACTAGACAAGTTAGTATTATACGCAATGAGTTAGTTAACAGTTCTGGACAGAAAGTTTATTTAGATAATACTGGAACTGTTAATGCAGAATCTAAATTACCAGTTTATACAATCATTAAACCAGGGGCAACAACAATCGAAACAATTAGTCCAAGCTTTGATGATGATGGAAAAAATCCTCATTTTCTGGTGACTAGCAATAAAACTACATGGCCAATAGGAATTTATTCAGTAACACTTTCCTACGGTGATGATTCAGTACCTGCAACAACGAAATTTGAGATACACCAAGATACTACAGCACCAACAGTTTCAGCTGTAAAAAATGGAAATGTAGTAGATTTAAACTTTACAAATACGCCAAGTGTTGGAAATAATACCTTCACATCTGAACTAGACAGTTATGTGATTGTAAATACAAGTACGGCTGAAGTTCCAACCAGTGACTGGACAAATAAAGTCAGTATAATAAATTATAAACCTGAACCAATTACTCAGGCAGGGTATATGCATGTTCTGGTTAAGGATAGTGCTGGGAATATTGGTCATACATCAATTGAAATTATACAAGTTTTTCCGACGATTGATGCACCGCCGATTACCTCTGCAATAAATTACGGACAATCATTAAGTGCATCTTCTTTGAGTGGGGGGAGTGCAATTTATAATAGCGAGGAAGTCTCTGGAACTTTCACCTGGACAGATTCAGAAATTAAACCTACAGCAGGAACAACAAATAGTTATTCAGTTACTTTTACGCCAACCTCTGCTTTTTATGCGACAATCACAACCGAAGCTACAATAGTAGTAAACAAAGTGGTGCCTGAAATTTCACTCGCGGATAAAACGATTGGTTATACTGGAAGTCAGATTTCTGTAGAGCCAGCAATCGTGACCGGCGTTTTAGGTGTAGCAGCGCCAACGGGAGTAGTAGCTTACACATATTACACTGATGTGTCCTGCTCTACATTAACGACGCCAGCAAATAGCGGTGCTTTAAATAATGGCAGTGCACCTGAGTTTGCTGGAAAATATTATGTAAAGGCAACCATTGCATCGAGTGATAATTATAATGCTGCTACAACGGATGCACCTGCAACGTTGATAATAAAGGCTACAAACGATGGCGGTTTATCAATCGGAGACAATCAAACAAAAGAATATGGCGATGCGAGCTTCCAACTTTCAGCAACAGGTGGCAGCGGAACAGGTGTTGTTACATTTACAAGTAGCACCCCTTTATCAGCATCAGTAACAAATGATGGATACGTAACAATTAATGCCGTTGGCACTACGACCATTACGGCAACAAAAGCATCAGATGGCAACTATGAGGCACAATCAATAGCTATTACAATAACAGTTAAGCAAAAAGATGTTAGCTATACGATTTCAGATTTTGAAAAAACATATTCTGGTTCATCTCAGAATGTAAATGTAATACCATCTGTATCAACACTTGTTGCGGGCACAGATTTTACAATAACATATAAAAAAGACAATAAAGTAGTTGTTAATCCTATTGAAAATGGCAGCTATGAAATAACAGTGTCTACAAATAACAACAACTATATTGGTAGTGCAACAGGGACTATGATAATTTCTAGCATAGGACAGTCGGAACTTCACATTACTGGTGTTCCTAACAATAATATACAATATAAAGATACATTCAGTTTGACTGCAAACGGTGGAAGTGGAACTGGAGCTATAACATGGGCGGTTACATCAGGTAAGGCCACTATAGATAGCGCTACAGGATTGGTTGAAGTTACAGGAACTGGCGCAGTAACAATTACTGCTACAAAATCGAGTGATAATAACCATAACCTCCAATTAGCAACTATATCATTTACAGCCACACCTAAGATTATAACAGTGACAGCTGAAGCCACAACGAGAAATTATGAAGCTGGCAATAAAACTATCACAGTTAAACTTAATACGGGTGAGACTGGCTTAGACGCAAGCTATGATACTGCTACGGTGCTTACAGATAATGCGGGTACTGGAAAAGAAGTAACAGTTTCGGGTGTATCTTTTGATGATTCAAATTACAAACCCGCAAGCATGACAATTTTTACAACAGTTACGATAAACTCAATAGGCTCTGGAGGAATAACTATAGAAGGTCAACCTTCTGACATCGATGGTCAACCTTCTAATATTACGTTTGGAGATAAAGACTTCAAGTTATCTACAGACAGTACAGGGACGGGGAAAGTTATTTGGGACAGTGCCGATTCTGATGTAGCTGTAGTTGATAGTAGTACTGGAGTGGTTACGATAAAAGGAGTAGGCAGTGTAAAAATAACTGCAACAAAATTATCAGATGGTAACTATAATGAACAATCAACATCTATTGAAATTACGGTTAACCCAAAAGAAGTCACGTATTCTATTACAAATAATACAAAACCTTACAATGGTTTAGCTCAATATGCTAATGTAATACCTAGCTCAGAGTCTCTTATTGAGGGCGTTGATTATATAGTGACATACAGTCTAAAGAAAAATACTATGGTAAATCAGCCGGAGGCAGTAGAGGAAAATGCTGTAGTAAATCCGATTGAGGAAGTCAAGGAAAATGCTGTAGTAAATCCGATTGAGGAAGTAAAGGAAGATGCTGTAGTAAATCCGATTGAGGAAGTAAAGGAAGATGCTGTAGTAAATCCGATTGAGGAAGTCAAGGAAGATGCTGTAGTAAATCCGATTGAGGAAGTCAAGGAAGATGCTGTAGTAAATCCGATTGAGGAAGTCAAGGAAGATGCTGCAGTAAATCCGATTGAGGAAGTCGAAGAAAATTCTGTGGTAAATCAACCTGAGGCAATCGAGGAAGATACAGTAACATACAGTATTAAGAAAAATACTGGGATAAATTTGACTCAGACAATCGAGGCAAATGCTGCAGTAAATCCGATTGAGGCAGGGGAGTATAACATAACTATTGAAACACTAAATAAAAATTATAAAGGTGGTTCAACTGAGGGAATTCTTACAATTCAATCAATAGAGCAAAATTATACACTTGAGATTGATGGATTACCAGAATACATTGAATATGAGGACACATTTGCTATTTATGCAAATGGCGGTAATGGAACTGGAGCTATAACATGGGCAGTTACATCAGGAAATGCCAATATAGATGAAAGCACAGGATTGGTTGAAGTTACAGGAATTGGCGCAGTAACAATTACTGCTACGAAAGCAGGAGATGGTAACTACAAAGACCAGATTGAGTCTGTAACTTTTACAACAAACAAAAAACAAATAAGTCTTGCAATTAGCAATACAAATAAGACATATAATGGTTCTGTTCAGGATGTTACAGTTACTGGAACCGCAACAAAAAATTCTACGTATGAAGAAATCATGAAAGTTTCATATTTGATGCAGACGGACATCTCACAAACTGATTTCAGAAACATTGGAACATACAATGTTAGTGTGGATATAAATGAAGATTATACAAATTTATATGTTCTTGATAGAGGATATAATGCAGTTGCATTTATTGCAAAGGCAAATCTGATTATTACTGCTGACAATAAAGTGAAAATATATGATGAGGTAAATCCAGTGTTTACATTGAACTACACGTTACTGGGAACAGATGAAATGAGTTCATTTAATGAACCAATCATAAGTTGCACAGCTGATAAAAAATCTAATGTGGGGGATTATGTAATAAAACTCTCATATGATGGCGATAATGGAAACAACAATTACAACATTAAACTAGTAGATGGAAAGCTTAGCATAACTAGTCGTGAGCCTGATCCGACTCCTATCTCAGGAGGATCTGGAGGATCTGGTGGAGCTTATACCGTTGATAAGACAATTAAAGTGGCAGGGGTTACCGGTACATTATTTGAAAATACCGACCTTATCAAAGCTGATGCCGATATGAAAAATGCATTTAATAAATCAGTAGAAATTAAAATTACTGAAGACAGCCAAGCTTCTCAAATGAATTTTAATAATATGGATAAAGAATATAAAATATATCCATTTGATATTAGCCTTTATGAAAAAGACAGTAACAATAAAATACAACCAAATAATGGTTATAATGTTACAATTACATTGCCGCTTCCCAAAGAACTTTGGGATTCAAGAGATAATGCAAGCATTGTATATGCATCAAATGGTAAAGTTATTACGTTACCGTCAAAACTTATACAGAATAATGGAGTATGGTGCCTTGAATTTAATGCTGAACATTTTAGTCCTTACGCAATAGTTGTTAAAAATGATAATACATGGGTAAATCCATTTACTGATGTAAATACTAATGACTGGTTCTATGATGCTTTAAGTTATGTAAACAGTGCAGATATGATGTCTGGTACTAGTGCGACAACTTTTGAACCAAATATTGGAACAACTCGAGGCATGATTGTTACTATCATACATCGCCTTGCAGGTTCGCCAAAGTCACTTAAAGCTAGTAGTTTCGAGGACGTTGAAAAAGGAAAGTGGTATAGTGAGGCTATTGATTGGGCTTCAGATAACGGAATTGTACATGGTTATGATGCTAAAACATTTGGACCAAATGACAATATCACACGTGAACAGATGGTATCAATTTTGTATAACTATGCAAACTATATGAAGTACGATATGAATTATACCGAAAATCTAAGTAATTTTGAAGATTCCAATGACATTTCAATGTATGCAAATACAAGTATGAATTGGGCCGTAGCCAAAGGTATTATGTCAGGGACTACAACTACAAAATTAACACCTAAGGGTAAGGCAACAAGGGGACAGGTAGCAGCTATACTTATGAAATTCATAGAAAATATCGCAAAATAACCATATGTTATGGTTAGATATTAGATGGTTCTTTGTTATGGGCTCCGGAACTTAACACAAAATTAATGTGTGTTTGAAAAAATACACTCATACACTCAGACCGCAACTATTAAAGATGATAGTGCGGTCTTTTTGTTCATAAGTATTCCTTATGCTTTATAAAATTTACTTATTATAAAATTAAATAATAATATGGTATATTTAATTGAGATAAAATTAACAACAATATAGAAAAAATATCATTATTCAACACCTACAAAATGATATCAAGAAGGGAATTTTAAATGTACAAAAAAACTGCAACTGAAAAAATATTGTCATTGGGAACAGTAGGTTCTATTTTATTTTTATGGTTTATTGTTTCTGAATTGGGATTAATTGACCAAAATTTAGTTCCGACTCCGCGAGCAGTATTTGCAGCTTTTGTTGAAATTATGGAAAATGGTTATAAGAATTTTACTTTGGTTGAGCATTTAGGCGAAAGTATGAAAAGACTTGTCATTGCATTTCTTCTTTCTTCTGTAACTGCAGTGCCTTTAGGAATTGCAAGCGGATATAATTCCAAAATCAGAGCAATTTTTGAACCTATAATAGAATTTTGCAGGCCACTTCCTCCACTTGCATATTATACTTTGTTAATTTTGTGGATGGGAATTGATAATACTTCTAAAATTTCGCTTTTATATCTGGCATGTTTTTCACCGGCGTATGTTTCCTGCGTGTCAGCAGTTATAAAAATAAAAGAAGATTATATAAACAGCGCTTTTACCGTGGGTGCCTCTAAAATTCAAATAATCATCCATGTTATATTTCCTGCTTGTCTGCCGGATATTTTTACTGGACTAAGAACATCGCTTGGCGTTGCTTATACTACACTGGTATCAGCTGAAATGGTTGCAGCAAATTCAGGCATAGGATGGATGGTATTGGATGCAAGCAGATATTTAAGGAGCGATATTATATTTCTAGGCATTATTATAATGGGTATAACAGGCGTTTTATTGGACAAGGGGATACAACTTATAGAACACAAAATTGTTCCCTGGAAAGGGAAAGAATAATACTAAATTATAAAGGAGATATTTTATGAAGTTAAAAAAAATATTTATAGCTACAGTTGCATTAGTTCTGATAACATCATTACTTACAGGATGCAAATCACCAAATGCAGCTAATGAAAGTGAATCGGACGTTTTGGAAGTGGTTAATATAGGTACACAACAAATACCTAATGATGAAAAAATAGCCATAGCAAAAAAATATTTTGAAGAAGAGCTTGGCGTAAAAGTGAATATAGTTGAATTTCAGGCAGGAGATATAAGAAATGCTCTTATTTCAGGAAGCATAGATTTTGCTATGTTAGGTTCTACCTCAGCAACACTGGGGATTGCTAACGGCATGGACGCAGAAGTAATTTGGATACATGAAGTTCTTGGAGATGCAGAGCGATTAGTTGCCAAAAATGGATCGGGTATTGAATCCATACAGGATTTAAAAGGAAAGAAAATTGCAACTCCTTTTGCTACAACTGCGCATTACAGCTTGCTGAAGGCTTTGGAGCTCAATGGTATTTCTGAAAAGGAATTGAATCTTTTGGACATGCAAATGCCAGATATATATGCAGCGTGGCAAAGGGGAGATATAGATGCAGCATATGGCTGGGAGCCGATACTTTCCGATCTTTTAAAAGATGGAAAAACAATAATTACCAGCAAAGATTTAGCTATTGATGGTATAATAACATCAAATGTAGAAATTGTGAGCAAAGATTTTGCACAAAAGCACCCTGAGACTGTTACAAAATATATCAAAGCATTGGATAGAGCTGTAAAACTTTATGATGAAAACAGGAATGATGCAGTCAAAACAATTGCAGAATCAATGAATATAACATATGAAGACGCTTTAAAACAGACACAGGGTTCAATTTGGCTTACAGCACAAGAGCAACTTAGCCCTGATTATTTTGGGACATCTGAAGAAAAAGGTAAATTAACAGTTAATTTAAAAGATACCGCTGATTTTTTATACGAACAAAAAAGCCTTATGTCCCAACCCAAGTTAGAAACCTTTGTAAATGCTGTAAATCCCGCATATATAGAAAATGCTGTTAAATAATTCAAATTAAATTAATAGATAAATGCATTGGAAATGGAGTGTTTTATGGTTGTATCTTTAAAAAATATGTATTTTAAATATGTCAGTGAAAAAGGCAATGTTGATGTACTTCAAAATATAAATTTAAACATTAAAGAAGGGGAATTCATATGTGTTCTTGGACCGTCAGGGTGCGGAAAAAGCACATTGCTTAAAATATTAGCAGGGTTTATTAAACCTGCTTCAGGCGAAGCTTTAATGGACGATGAAGCCATAAACGGACCCGATTATCATAAAGGTGTTGTATTTCAAAATCCAGTATTATACCCATGGTTAAATGTTGAAGATAATATTGCATTTGGATTAAAAATGAGAAAGTTTCCTAAGAATGAAATAGCGGAATTGACGAAAAAATATTTGGAACTTGTGGGCTTGAGTGGATTTGGTAAATATAAGCCCTACGAGCTTTCAGGAGGAATGAAACAAAGAGTATCTCTTGCTAAAACTCTAGTTAATAAACCAAGATTAATACTCATGGATGAGCCTTTTGGGGCATTGGATGCTTTGACAAGAAATAATATGCAAAAACTGATAAGGAAGATTTGGATTAAAACAAAAAACACGGTTTTGCTTATAACTCATGATGTTGATGAAGCTTTAGAACTTGCTACAAGGATAATAGTTTTGTCCGACAGGCCTGGGACTATTGTTAAAGAATTTAATACTTCTTACACTTATGATATAATAAAAAACAACAATGAAAACATTAGATATTCTGATGAATATATGTATGTGAGAGAAGAAATTCTAAAAATAATTAATAGTCAAAACAATTTTTTTAAGGTAAAATAAATTAATTAAGCCTTTGTTATTTTATTGAGGAGGAAGTATAAAAATGGAGATAAAGATTACTTCTGATGCGGCCGAAGCATTTAAATTGAAATATGGGAATTGCTCCGAAATTGGATTCAGGCTGTATCTGGCGGATAAAAGCTGAGTTGGTCCAAGGATAAGACTGGTTCTGGATGAACTTGAGGATGAGGATATAATTGTTGAAATAGACAATATAAAAGTATATTATAAACATGATGTGACAATTTTAGCCAATAGCTTAAAAATAGATTATAAAACATCATTTTTTAAAAAGAAATTTTTTGTGGAACGTATTAATTAATATAATAAAAAGCTTTAACAAATGGTCCCAGAGTTCATCAATTAAGGACCATTTTTTGCTTTTGAAATTTTAATGTTCAACTTTATTGATTTCTAATAGGAAATCATAAAAGCTTTGCTCATAAGCATTTAACTTATATTGTTTCCTTTTGATAAGATGGTATGAGAAACGAAGATCATCGAAATTTTCTAAATCAGAAATTCTTATTATTTTCATTTTGTCATTTTTCAATTCATTTTGAATGCAGCTTTTAGAAATAAAGCTTGCGCAGCAGCTTTCAAGGATTGAAGATTTGATAATTGCTATACAGTTGCTGCGAATTAATATGTCCAAATCGCCTATATCAATACCGCTTTTGTTTAGAAAATTCTTCACCATTGTATATGTTCTGGAATTAGAGTCTCTCATAATTAAAGGGATTCTTTTTACTTCTTTGATTTTAATTTCATCTTTAGAATATGAAGGGTTGATGCATAATACTATTTCATCATCATAAAATGGGATTTCTTCAATCATGTTCACTACTTCAGGGCCGCAAGGTCCTTTAATTATGCCTATGTTGTAATCGTGATTAAGAATCTTATCAATGACCTCGGATGTGTTGTAAGTATCCATGCAGATATCAAGCCCTGAATGTATATCCTTAAAGTCGCATATATTAAAAGCCAGCTGGTAGGAGCCGTATGTTTTACATGATGCAATAAACAAAGTATTTTTCTTTTCTTTTAATGAATTAATGCTATTATACATATTTTCTTCCAGTGTAAATATGGACTTAGCATAATCATAAACTACTTCACCTTCAGATGTAAGCAATACACCTTTGTTTGAACGGCTCAACAAAGAAAAGCCTAATTCTGATTCCAAATTTTTTAGTTGCATGCTTAAACCTGGCTGAGTAACATGCAATGTTTCACTTGCCTTAGATATACTATTGCATTGCGCAATATAATAAAATGATTTTAGATAGTCTAAATTCAATTTTTTCACCAATCCTTGTTAAAATAATACCATAACAATGCCTTATGGTATATAAAAGTTATTTATTATACAAGCTTGTCATTTAATTATACAATAGTTAATATAAATGGTAAAGGAATTTTAATTTATAATAATTTGTTAATTTATTTACATAATTGAATTTATGATTATAATTAATATTTACAAAATTAGCGGATTAAATAATATGATTTGGAGGAATTTAAAATGAGTAAAAGAATTTTAATTGTTGGCGGAGTTGCTGGTGGTGCTTCTGTAGCAGCAAGAGTGAGAAGGCTGGATGAATCAGCAGAAATAATAATGTTTGAAAAAGGACCCAATGTGTCTTTTTCTAACTGTTCATTGCCATTTCATCTAAGCGGCATAGTTGAAGACAGTAACAGCTTGGTGCTGATGGATCCTGTTGTATTTAAAAATCAGTATAACATAATTGCAAGAACAAACAGCGAAGTTACTTCAATAAATCGCGAAGAACAGACAATTACAGTAAAGGATTTATTGACAGGCAAAGAATACAAAGAGTCATATGACAAACTGTTCCTTTCCCCAGGAGCTAACCCAATCCTCCCAAGAATTGAAGGAATTGACAATAAAAATGTATTTACAGTAAGAAATGTAGTTGATATAAAAAAATTGAATAGCTATATTAAAGAAAAAAAGGCTAAGAAAATTGCTGTAATAGGCGGTGGCTTTATAGGGGTTGAAGTAGCAGAAAATTTAGAGCTTGCTGGATATGAAGTGACTTTAGTTGAAGCCTTAAATCAAGTGATGGCACCTTTTGACTATGATATGGCTCAAATCCTTCACAAAGAAATGATGGATAAGGGAATAAGCCTTGTGCTTGAAGACGGAATACAAAAAATAGAAGAAAGTTCAATTGAATTATCTTCAGGCAGAAAAATAGATGCTGAAGTTGTAGTTATGGCAATAGGTGTAAGACCTGAAACAACATTAGCGAAAGAAGCTGGTCTTGAAATCGGAGAAACAGGCGGAATTAAAGTAGATTACAATTATAAAACAAACGACAAAAATATATATGCAGTTGGAGATGCTATTGAAGTGTATAACAAATTGACTCGCAGACAATCAAGACTTGCACTTGCAGGACCGGCACAAAGACAAGCCAGGGCAGCTGCAGACCATATATTTGGAATGAGTAGCAGAAACACAGGTGTAATAGGTTCCTCATGTGTTCAGGTATTTGATATTAATGCAGCTTCAACAGGTTTAAATGAAAAATCAGCAAAAACAGCGGGAATCAACTATGATTTTGTTTATATAATTCCTGGCGATAAAGTAGGTTTAATGCCAGACAGCAATCCAATGCATTTCAAATTAATATTTGAAGTTCCTACAGGCTTAATATTAGGAGCCCAGGCTATAGGAAAAGGAAATGTTGATAAAAGAGTTGATGTTATTGCAGCCATGATTACTATGGGGGCTACATTGGAAGATTTAAAAGAATTAGAATTATGCTATTCTCCTATGTTTGGTACTGCAAAAGACGTAGTTAACTTTGCTGCACTGGTAGGCCTGAATGTTTTAAAAGGCGTATTTAAACAAGTTCCGGTGACAGAGGTAAGAGAATTAGTACAAAGCAATGCATTTATAGTGGATGTAAGAGAAGAGAATGAATATGAAGCAGGGCACTTAGTAAATGCTATAAATATTCCGTTGAGTGAATTAAGACAGAGAATGTCAGAAATCCCAACAGATGTGCCGGTATATTTACATTGCCGTTCAAGTCAGAGAAGCTACAATGCGCTTATGGCACTTGTAAATTCAGGATATGAAAATGTTAAAAATATTTCAGGTTCTTATTTAGGAATCAGCAATTATGAATACTTTAACGATCAAATTACAGGAAGAAATAAAATAGTGACAGAATATAACTTTAATTAATTATGGTTTATACAAAACTTGGAGGAGACAAAATTGAAAAAGATTGAGAGATTTATAGGGTTTGCCTTGATACTGGCAGCTTTAATATTAGGTAAGAATTTATTG
>JBATTG010000074.1:0-3910 GCA_049670425.1 Proteocatella sp. | reverse complement strand
TGCCGGTCTTACTACTGGCATAGAACCATCCTTTATTTCTTCAACTTCTACTTCATATGCATTTCCATTTACTGTTACATTAAATTTCTTAATCATTACATATTCCTCCGTAATTTTATAATCTACTGTTTAATTGATCTAACATTCCGGCATTTGCCCATGTGCTGTGATCTTTTTTAGCTATATTTTTTATAACAATCTTACTCTGACTCGAAGCGTAATATGAGTTTATCGCCGCCATTATAGCCGCTACTACTTCCTCATCATTAGATTCGACTGCCACTTGTTCTATCTTTTCAATCCCTGATGCCTGCGCCTTTTTCATATCTGCTTTTTTTGCAGAGCTGGAAGCATACGCGGTTAATGCCTTTATAGCATACATTATAATTACCAGCACCAATACTACTATTGTCATTGCAAACAGCGTAACTACCAGGCCACCAGTCATTTTTTCACCCAGGGTCATTGTAGTAACATCTGTTGCCATTTGATTTATCAATTCATTCATTTTTATAAGCTCCTATTCCTACAGTGGAATGTTTCCATGTTTTTTAGAAGGTCTTTGTTCTCTTTTTGTGCTTAACATTTCAAGGGCATCTATAAGTCTTACTCTTGAATGCGTTGGCTCAATTATATCGTCTACATATCCTCTTTCAGCTGCCTTGTAAGGTGTTGCAAATTCATCCTTGTAATCCTGGATTTTCTTTGCTCTTGTTTCAACTGGATTTTCTGATCCTTCTATGTCTTTACGGAAGATTATGTTTGCAGCTCCGTCTGGTCCCATTACTGCGATTTCAGCTGTTGGCCATGCGAATACCATGTCAGCACCAAGTTCTTTTGAACACATTGCTATATATGATCCGCCATATGCTTTTCTTGTTATAAGCGTAATTTTTGGAACTGTGGCTTCACTGTATGCATAAAGCATTTTTGCCCCATGTCTTATTATTCCACCATACTCCTGTGATGTTCCTGGAAGGAATCCTGGAACGTCTTCGATGTTTATTACCGGAATATTGTAGGCATCACAAGTTCTGATAAATCTTGCGGCTTTATCTGAAGCATTTATATCCAATGCTCCTGCCATGAATTTTGGCTGGTTTGCTATAATTCCTACTGTTTTACCGTTTAGTCTTGCATATCCAGTTACTATATTCATTGCAAAAAGAGTTTGATATTCCATGAAATCTCCGTTGTCTACGATTTCTTTTATTATATCTTTCACATCATATGCTTTGTTTGAACTTTCTGGAATAATGTTATTAAGCGCTTCTGGCATTCTGTTTGGATCATCTGTGCAGTCATATGCTGGCGGTTTCTCCATGTTGTTTGACGGAAGGAATGAAAGAAGTCTTCTAACTTCCATTATAGTGTCTTCATCATTTGATGATTTATAGTGTGCCACTCCTGATATCGAGTTATGTGTAAGTGCTCCACCAAGTGCTTCTGAAGTTACTTCTTCTCCTGTAACAGCCTTAATAACCTGTGGTCCTGTTATAAACATCTGGCTGGTATGCTCCACCATGAATATAAAGTCTGTTATCGCCGGAGAGTAAACTGCTCCCCCTGCGCAAGGTCCCATTATAACTGATATCTGCGGTATAACTCCTGATGATATAGTGTTTCGGTAAAATATTGCTCCATATCCTTTAAGTGCATCTACACCTTCTTGTATTCTCGCTCCACCTGAGTCATTCATGCCTACGCAAGGTGCTCCCATTTTCAGAGCCAGATCCATGACTTTACAGATTTTTCCTGCATGCATTTCTCCAAGTGATCCCCCGACTACCGTAAAATCCTGGGCAGATGCATATACAAGCCTTCCGTCAACTTTTCCGTATCCAGTTATTACACCTTCTGCAGGTGCATCTGTACCCACCATGTCGAAGTTTGTACATCTATGTTTTACAAATGCATCCAATTCTACAAACGTGTTCTCATCAAACAGCATATTAATTCTTTCTCTTGCTGTAAGCTTTCCTGACGCATGCTGTTTTTCTACACGCTTTTTACCGCCTGCCTCTTCAATTTTTGCTCTTTTTTCTAACAACTGTGTTAATTTATCAGCCATTTTTCCTCCTAATTAAACTCTTTCGCTTAGTTCTAATAATATTCCATCTGTGGACTTTGGATGACAGAATGCTATTTTTGCTCCACCCGCTCCATATCTTGGGGTTTCATCTATCATCTTGCAGCCTTTTGCCTTCATTTCTTCTATAGCTTTTTCGATATTGTCGACGCTTAATGCTATATGTTGGATTCCGCCTCTTCCACCGTTTTTTTCGATAAATTTAGCTATTGGTCCATCTTCATGTGTCGATTCTAAAAATTCCAGTTCGGTATCACCTACCGGGAAAAATGCCACTCTTACCTTTTGTTCTTCTACTATTTCTGTTCCCTCACATTTTAGGTTCAATACTTCTTCATAAAATTTTATTGTTTCATCAAGATTAGTTACAGCTATCCCTATGTGATCTACTCTGCTTACAGCCATGTGCTCTCCTTCCTTCTTACTTTAAATATATTTTTACTGAGTTCCCCTGCCTTTATATATGGATTTTCAAGGTTTTCAGATATATCGTCATTTTCAAGGTTTTCGTCCAGCATTTTGTTTAATTCATTGTGCAAAAGCTCGCGGACAAGTAATTTCATTCTTTCTTGTCTTTTTTTTACTTTTGCATCGCTTTTTTCCAGATATGCCTTGTGCGCCATCAGATTTTCTATAAGCTCATCTACGCCTTCTCCAGTTGCTGCTATCGTCATTGAAATTGGAGGTCTGAATCCCCAGTCTTTCTTAAAGTCCAGCATGGCATCTATTTCTCTGTAGGCTTTTTTCGCTCCATCTCTGTCAGCTTTATTTATTACAAAAACTTCACCTATTTCCATTATCCCTGCCTTGATGGCCTGGATATCATCTCCCAGTCCTGGAACCATAACCATTAAGGTTGTATCTGCGGTCTTTATTATGTCGACTTCTGATTGGCCTACGCCAACGGTCTCTACAAATATGTAGTCGCATCCGAACACATCAAGAACTGTTATGGCGCCCGATGTTGCTTTGGAAAGTCCTCCTAGAGAACCCCGTGTTCCCATCGATCTTATAAATACGTTTGGATGCACAGAAAGGTCATTCATTCGTATCCTGTCTCCTAGTATTGCGCCTTTTGTAAATGGACTGGTGGGGTCTATCGCTATTATGCCCACCTTGTACCCTTCATCCAGCATATGTTTGGCCAGTTTGTCGGTCAAAGTGGATTTGCCTGCCCCTGGCGGCCCTGTAACTCCTATTATATGTGCTTTGCCTCCGTGGCGATAAAGCTCTACCATAGCTTCTACGTGGCCTGGTTTTTCATTTTCAACCAGGGTAATCATTCTGCTGCAGGCAACTTTATCTCCACTTAATAATCGTTCTACTAGCTCCATAATGCAATACCTCTTTATAGTTCTCTTTTTATGTTTTTATTTATAAAATCTATTGTAACTCCTGTTGGCGTTCCTGGCGTGAATACTTCTGCAATTCCACTTTCTTTCAGCTCAGGTATATCTTCTTGTGGTATTACTCCCCCAGCGATTACAAGTGTCTCTTCATATATTCCTGCCTCTTTTAAAAGCTCCACTATTCTTGGAAGCAGATATCCATGGGCTCCTGAAAGGATACTCATCGACACTACGTCTACATCTTCTTGAACAGCAGTTGCTACTATCTGCTCTGGTGTCTGTCTTAATCCTGTATATATTACTTCCATGCCTGCATCTCTTAATGCCCTTGCTATAACTTTTGCCCCTCTATCATGGCCGTCTAATCCTGGCTTTGCTACTAAAACACGTATTGGTCTACTCATTTTTTTGCTTCCTCCACACATCATCTATTATAACATTACTGACTGTTTATATTCACCAAATATTTTTC
>JBATTG010000073.1:0-2755 GCA_049670425.1 Proteocatella sp. | reverse complement strand
CCATGACCATAATCATGACAAGTGCAAGTTTTGCTTATGCAGAATCTGGCGATTCTTCAGGAGGTGATACGCAGACCGGGAGTCAGCAGCAGATAGATATTCCAGGTATCGATACGACGACAACTACTCCAGCGATTATAAGCTTAAAGATAGATGGAATAGACGCAGTAGAAGGGGAAGAGACTAAGATTCCAGGGGCCTACAAGCCTTCTTTGGAAATCGCTTTAGATTATATTGGGACCTCCAAAAGTGAATTTAAACTCGATGATGAATGGCCCCTTCTTACACTTTCAAGGGGCAGCAGAACACCTGCAGCTACTAAACTTGAGGCATATTACCAGGATGCGTACAAAAAAATTACTGCAGAACCATCTGGGATGAGCATCAGTGATTATCCAAAGTTAATAATGGCGCTTACATCCACCGGAAAAAATGCAGCAAATTTTTCTGGTAAAAATCTGCTTGAGAAATTTGCTGATTATGAGGATGTCGCAGGGACTGGTATATTCGGGTGTATAAATACACTTATGGCAGTAAACAGTCATAATTATGATATTCCAGAAAAATCAGGGGTGAAAATGCAAAATACTGAGAAAAAAATGGTGGACTATATTCTAGGTCAGGAATTATCATCTGGAGGATGGTCGTGGTCAACTGAAATTGATGTAGATACAACCGCTATGGTGATTCAGGCTCTGGCTCCATATTACAGAGTTAACGACACTAAGGTGATAGTGGCGGTAGACAAGGCACTTGTAAAACTTTCTAATCTTCAGCTGGCAGACGGTGATTATGATGGCTGGGGAGGGCCGAGCCCATTTTCTGGGGCACAGGTTCTGGTTGCACTTTGTGAAATAGGGAAAGACCCTCTGAATACTGAAGGATTTACAAAAGAGGGAGCATCTTTAATCGATGGAATCTTAAAGTATCAGCTTGAAAATGGCGGTTTCAAAGCTTCTATTGTGGACTCAGCTGTCGACAGCGGGGCAACTGTTCAGTCCACATATGCCTTGGTAGCATATGACAGATTTAAGAACAGCAAAACAGGTCTTTACGATATGTCAGACCTGCAGTTAAACTCAGATGCAATAATACCTGGCTCTGGGAATGGTTCATCTGAAAATGGTGGAAACAGTGAAAGCGGCAATGCGACGGTAATGTTTTCTATAGATAAAAAGAATATAAACAAAGGCTATGTTCTGTCACCTGCGGAAGTTAAGATAAACAAGGGCGACACCGTGTGGAATGTGACTAAGAGCCAGCTTGACAGCAGAGGAATTTCATACAAATCTTCAGGAAGCGGAAACAGCATATATTTAAAATCAATAGCAGGGGACGGAGAATTTGACCATGGATCAAACAGTGGCTGGATGTACCTTGTAAATGGAGAAGCATCGAAAAAGGTAAGCAGTCAGTATGTGCTTGATGGTGGAGAAACTGTTCAGTGGAGATATACAACAAACCTTGGAGGAGATGTCGGTCAGGATAATTCCTCATGGGGAGGAACTGACATTGCCACCGCTGAAACAAAGGGAGTTATCAAGCCTAAAGCTACAATTACAAATGGTGAAGCTAAGGCTCAGATAGAAGGCAAAGTCATTGACGTTGCAGTCAGAGAAGCTGCAGATAAAAAACTGAGCCAGATATTGATTGAACCTGAAGTCGATGCAAAGACTTCGGTAAACAAAGTATCAGTAGTGCTTGAAAAAGAATCAATAGCGAAGATATCAAGCCAGACAAAGGCGATTCTTAAGCTCAAAACTTCAATGGGAGATATAATAATCTCAAATAAAGCTATGGCACTACTGTTAAAAGAAAAAGGAAATACCGTAACGATGTCGGTAATTTCAAACAAGGATGGAAGCACAGGCTTTGAAATTAAGGCAGGGCTTGATACTGTAAGCAAAATTGCATCAGGAATTACAGCAGTAATACCAGTTGCAGAAGCATCAAGTTCAACGGTAGCAGTTCAGATGATGCCAGACGGAAGCGAAAAAATATTTATGAAATCCATCATAGACGCAAAATATCTGAACGTCAAGCTGGATGGTTCAGCGACCATAAAAGTAACAGAAAACAAAAAAACATATGCAGATACGACTAATCACTGGGCAAAAGATGCCATAGAATTTGCAGGTGCAAGAGGAATTCTAAAAGGAACGTCAGCAGATAAATTCTCACCAGATGCGACCATGACCAAAGGCATGCTAGTTACCCTGCTTCACAGATTTGAAAACGAACAACTGGTACAGGGCAAAGCCTATGACGACGTGAAATCAGATGCATATTATGCAAATGCAGCAGCATGGGCGCAGGTTAAGGGGATAGCAGAAGGTGAAAGCGATACCCAGTTCCAACCAAACAAGGAAGTAACAAGAGAGCAGCTTGCAACCATGATATACAACTACGCCAAGTCTTCAGGTGAAGATGTATCAGTTGCAGACAAAGACAAGATAAAAACTTTTGAAGACTGGAACAATACTTCCCAAGAATCACAAGAGGCGATGAAATATTGCTACAACAACAATATAATCGGCGGAAAAAGCGATACTACTCTCGACCCGCAGGGCAAGACTACAAGAGCGGAAGTATCAGCTATAATCCAGCGATTTTTACTAAAAACAACAGTGTAAGTTTACACAGTCAGGGGATTAAAAAAGCATGAAAAAGTTTGTTATAACACTTTCATGATTTTTTTATCCCCTGACTGTGTAAACTTACACTGTTGTTTTTAGTATAAATCTCTGGATTATAG
>JBATTG010000072.1:0-13424 GCA_049670425.1 Proteocatella sp. | reverse complement strand
CAACATAGTGGCAATAAGTGAAATTGGATATGGTTTTTTAAAGAAAATCAAAAAAGAAGAAATTTTGAGATATCTGTAGCTTTGGAGAAAGGATTAAATCAATGAAACACATAAAGCTGGAACCATCGAAGCTGAAAGGTCAGATAAAAATACCACCATCGAAAAGCCTGTGCCACAGAGCCATAATATGCGCTTCCCTGAGCGAAGGAGAAAGCCGGATTCAAGACTTTGTCATGTCAGAGGACATGGTGGCTACCATAGGTGGAATGCAGGTGCTTGGAGCAAAAATAAGTCAGCATTCGAATCCGCAAGACGGGACTCTGGAGCTTGAAATAAATGGCGGCTTCAAGAAGAGCGGAGAGCATATAGATTGCATCGAATCAGGATCGACAATCAGGTTTTTGATACCGCTCGCCCTGCTTGACGAGGGGAAAATCACATTCGATGGCAGAGGCAAGCTTACGACAAGGCCCCTGGGACCCTATAAGGAAATATTAAAAAAACAAAATATAGACTATATATATGAAGGCGACCGTCTGCCGCTTACCGTAGAAGGCGTTTTAAAAAGCGGCGAGTACGCACTAGAGGGAAATATAAGCTCACAGTTCATAACCGGGCTGATGTTTGCCCTTCCGCTTCTGGATGGAGACTCAAAAATCGTAATCACAACCGAGCTCGAATCCAAGGGATATGTCGACCTGACGCTGGATATGCTCAAAAAATATGGAATCCAGATTCAAAACAAAGATTACAGGGAATTTGCCGTAAAAGGAAAGCAAAAATACTTAAACAGAGATTATCGCGTTGAAGGAGATTTTTCGCAGGCTGCATTTTGGATTGTAGCGGGAATAATCGGAAATGGCCTTGAGTGCAATAACCTCAATCTCGAATCCCTTCAGGGTGACAAGGTAATCCTGGACATAGTGCGCGAGATGGGTGGCCGATTTGAAGAGCATGAAGCTTCGGTAAGCGTATATAAATCTGATACAAAGGGTGCAGTCATAGATGCTTCCCAGTGTCCGGACCTGGTTCCCATACTTGCTGTCCTGGCTTCGCTGAGCAAGGGTACGACCAGAATTGTCAATGCGGCCAGGGTAAGAATCAAGGAATCGGACAGGCTTAAGGCGATATCAGAAGAGCTGCGCAAGCTGGGAGCCGACATCGAAGAACTCGAAGACGGACTTATCATAAACGGAGTCGAGAAGTTAAGGGGCGGAACTGTAGACAGCTGGAACGACCACCGGATAGCGATGGCGCTTGCCGTTGCATCTACAAGGTGCGAATCCCCGCTCATCATAAGCAACAGCGAGGCTGTAAATAAATCCTATCCGGGATTCTGGAAAGACTTTGAAAGTTTAGGAGGTAAGATTCATGAGTGGAATATGGGGTAGAAATATCAGGCTTTCAATATTTGGAGAATCACATGGACCGGCCATTGGAATAACGATAGACGGCCTGCCACCAGGGCTGGAGCTCGACATAGATGAAATTAAAAGAGAAATGAAAAGAAGGGCACCGGGGAGGAACCTCATCTCCACACAAAGGGGCGAAAAGGATGAATTTGAGATACTAAGCGGATATTTTAACGGCAGAACCACTGGAACCCCGCTTGCGGTAACCATAAGAAACAAGGATGAACACTCCAGAGATTATCTGGAGCTCAAAAGCAAGATGAGACCCTCTCATGCAGATTACACAGGCAATGTCAGATACAGCGGCTTCAACGACTACAGAGGTGGAGGCCATTTTTCTGGAAGAATCACCGCTCCTGTCGTGTTTGCAGGCGCCATCGCAAGGCAGATTCTCAGAGCCAGGGGCATAGTAATCGGAAGCCACATACTGCGCATAGGAAAAATAAGTGAGGACAATTTCAGCTTAACACAGATAGAGACCGAGACGCTGGACAGCCTCGGCGCAATGGATTTTCCTGTTCTTTCCCATGAAAAAGGCGAAACTATGAAAAATGCCATCTTGACGGCCAGGGAAAATCACGATTCGGTAGGCGGAATAATCGAGACCGTGGTAATCAAGCTTAAGCCAGGTATCGGCTCCCCGTTTTTCGATTCCGTTGAAAGCACGCTTGCAGGGCTGTTGTTTTCAGTGCCAGGAGTCAAGGGTGTGGAGTTTGGGCTGGGTTTTGATATAGCGACTATGGAAGGCTCGTCGGCAAATGATGAAATATATGTTGAAGACGGTGAGCTTAAGACATATACCAACAATAACGGTGGAATTCTCGGCGGAATCACCAATGGAATGCCCGTGATTTTCAGGACGGCTTTCAAACCTACCGCGTCTATATCAAGGGAGCAAAGAACAGTAGATATAGAAAAAATGGACAATACAATTCTTGAAATAAAAGGCAGACATGACCCGTGCATAGTACAGCGCGCCGTACCTGTAGTCGAGGCAGTGACAGCGCTCGGACTGCTTGACCTGCTGATGGAGGCGAAAATATGAAGAAACTAGATTTAAATGAACTAAGAGACGAAATAAACGAGATAGATTCAGGCCTGGCGCAGCTTTTTGAAAGGCGCATGGAGCTTGTCGCAAAGATTGCGAAATACAAGATAAGCAAGAACATGCCGGTGCTTAACAGCGAAAGAGAGACCCAGGTAATCAAAAGAACCCTGGAAAACTTGAAGAACAAATCCTTGAGTAAGGAAATGGAAGAATTCTTCTATGATGTCATGGGAATCAGCAAAGATTACCAGAATAAATATATCGAGGCAAACCATGGCCCATGCATAGGGGATAAAAAGGAATCAAGGACTCACAGGGGCAACAAGGGGCTGAAAATAGGCTTTCAGGGAATCCTAGGCTCGTTCAGCGAAGAGGCGCTTTTTAATTATTTTGGAGAAAGTGCAAATACCCATGATTACAGGCAGTTTGAAGATGTCTTTGTAGCCATAAGCGAGGGAAAGGTCGATTACGGCATCCTGCCAGTTGAGAATTCATCGACAGGAAGCGTAAATGAAGTGTATGACCTTTTGAGAAAATATGGGTGCTACATAAATGGTGAAATAGTCCTTAAAGTCAGACAGAACCTTCTTGGCGTAAAAGGCGCGAGCATCGATGACATACAGGAAGTCTATTCCCATGGGCAGGGATTTCAGCAATCCGCGCAGTTTTTTCAGCAGCATCCTGAATGGAAATTGATTCCCTATCACAATACCGCTTTGAGCGCAAAACTTGTCAGCGAAGCCGGCGATAAATCCAAAGCCGCCGTTGCAAGCGACAGGGCTGCAGCCATGTATGACCTCGATATATTAAAAGAAAACCTGAACTTTAACAGCAATAACTATACACGCTTTGTAATTGTGGGAAAAAATCTGGAACTTGATGAACGTTCAGACAAAATCAGCGTAGTATTGACGGTTCTGCATAAGGCAGGTTCATTGTGCGACGTCTTGAAACTGTTCTCAGAAAAAGGCCTCAATCTCCTGAAGATTGAATCCAGACCGATTATGAATAAATCGTGGGAATACTTCTTCCATATAGATTTTGAAGGGAACTTGAAGGACCCGGAAATCAATCATATTGTGGAACAGATAAAAAACAGAACCACTTATTTTAAAATACTTGGCAATTACAAAAAATACTGATTAAGAGGAGAAATATAGATGGGGAATATATATGGTCTGCTTGGAGAAAAATTGGGGCACAGCCTGTCACCGTCGATTCATAAGATGATCTTTGAAGAACTTAAGCTCGATGCAAGCTACCATCTCTTCGAAGTCGCAAAAACCGATTTGAAAGATGCGATGAATGGGTTAAGGGCACTGGGCTTCAAGGGTATCAATGTCACCATACCCTATAAAATAGCGGTCATGGAGTATCTTGACGAAATCTCACCAGAAGCGGCCAAAATCGCTGCCGTAAATACCGTGTTTTTCGATGGCGGAAAGCTGAAAGGCTACAACACCGACTATCATGGCTTCGGTATGCTGCTCAGGAAAAATGAAATCGATACAGTAAACAGGTCGGCAGTCATACTGGGAAGCGGTGGATCTGCCAAGGCGGTATCGCAGTACCTTGCAGATAACGGGGTAAAAGAGATAAGCATAGTAAGCAGGGACGCTTCAAAACATAAGAATGAATTCGCAGGATGCAAGATGGTATCTTATGATGAACTTGAAAACCTTGAAGCTAAGGATATGATAATAAACTGCACTCCGGCAGGCATGTATCCGAATATAGACGTATCGCCGGTAGGAAAAGACATAATAAGTAAATTTGCATCAGCGGTAGATCTTACCTACAATCCAAGCCAAACTCTGTTTCTGAGATATGCAAGGCAAAATGGAATCAAGGCTGTAAATGGCCTCTACATGCTTGTGGGGCAGGCTGTCAAGGCGCAGGAGATATGGAATGGCATCGAGCTGAGCGATGATGCAGTAGAAAAGATATTCATAGAAACCGGCAAGCTGATATAGGGGGAAACATGAAAAAAATCTTGAAAAATATAGTCCTCATAGGAATGCCTGGCTGCGGAAAGACTTCCATAGGAGAAAAACTCGCAAAGCGCTTGAATCTGGAATTCTGCGATGTAGACGCCTACATCGAGGAAAAATGGAAAATGACAATCCCTGAAATATTCAAAAAGGGAGAAACCTATTTCAGAGAAATTGAGACTGAAGCCCTGGAAGAAATTTCAAAATCATACCCAAAAGTCATCTCCACGGGCGGGGGCACCGTAAAGAATCAGAGGAACATTGAAATCCTCAAACAAAATGGGATAATAATTTACACAAACAGACCTGTAGAAGAAATAGTAAGGGACATTGATGTTGAAACAAGACCCTTGCTGACCCAGGGCAGGGAAATGGTTTATCAATTGTACGAAGAAAGGCATCATTTGTATCAAAAATATTCAGATATTGAGATTGTAAATGACGGAAGCGAAGAAGATTTAATTGCAAAAATAGTGAGCTTTTTATAGTAAAACCTAAGATCTGCCTGTTGGTGAATCTTAGGTTTTTTTTCGTTTGATAAACTATTGCTTAATGGAAAAATGTGATATAATTGAGTAAATAGAAATGAGATGTAAGATATAAATTATGTAAACTTAACAACAGAAAACCTTGTAAATGAGCATTTGTGCTGAATTATCCGCAGTAAAAAGCCCCATCAAGGTATTTGACGCAAGGCGACAATGGTTTTCTGAACAAGCATTTGCAAAGAATTTCGGCTTTGAGGTTGTTGATACTACCAATAATGGATCTGAATTGCTTGCACTTTCTTTTGATGGAACGATGCCGAACTGCGCAAAATAGCTCCTTTTGTTCGCATTAAGGATGCAACACGACCTTCCGTTTTAAAGATGTTGGATATAGGGGCGGAGGCTCTAATTGTTCCCTGTATCAATTCAGTAGAAGAGGTTCGGAAATTAGTTGAATATTGAAGAGATTACTGCTATGGAAGGAGTAGATGGGATTTTTATAGGTCCGTATAATCTTTCTAGTTCATTTGGTAAACCTGGTCAGTTTAATGATCCAGAGATTGTTCACGCTATTGATCGTGTTGTAAAAACGTGCACAGCAGCAGGCAAATTTGTACTAATTTATGCGGGTAGTGAGGAAGCGGCAAAAAAATACCTTAAAGATGGTTTTAATGGTGCCGCTTATAACATCGATGCTATAGTGTGATACATCACTTGTCAAGTGGACAAACAAATAATCCAGTAGAATATTAAGCAGCACGTTCAAAATCTAAAATTAATCACTAACTCTATTGCGGCCGTTTCTTTTTGATTTATATAAAGCTTTATCTGCTCTTTCAACTACCTGTTCTATACTAGTCTCATCATAAAATTCACTTACACCAAAACTCGCTGTTATGTGACCTACTTCTGTAAATGAATAACATTCTATTGCTTTGCGTAGAGATTCCGCTAAAATCATTGCCTTAGACAAATCAGCACCTTTGCAAATAATTAAAAACTCTTCTCCGCCCCATCTACCAACAACATCTTTCTTACTAATATTATTTTTAAGTAAATCGGCTATTTCATATAGCACCTTATCTCCAACATTATGTCCATAAGTATCATTTACCCTTTTAAAAAAATCAATATCCATTATTATTACAGAACACCTTTTTTTATATCGATCATAGGATTCTTTCTGTTTTAATAATACTTTATCCAGCATCATCCTGTTATAAATATTGGTAAGTTTATCCATCTCAGACATTTTTTTCAATTCCAAGATAAGATTTTTATTTTCCATATTAACTTTAATCCATTGAGCTGCATACCTAATAAGCTGGGATATACTGATAAACGATTCTTCCCATTCATTCAATAATTGTACAGGACTGTTAAAATCAATTATCAAAATTCTTTCTTTATTAGGCATTATATCATCTTTAATTTGTATTATAAGTGTGTAGTCTTCATTTTCTGTTAAACTAGATAAATTATCATCGTTACTTTTTTTAATTATAAAAATGTTATTGTCTTCTTGTCGAATATTTTTTTCAATATATTCTTTAGCGTATTTAACAATACTTTTTTCATTTTCATCAAGGTTATAATCTGAGATAGGGCTAGGTTCAATGGTAACTCGAATTATTTCAGGCGGTTCATTTAATACTTCTCTTAAAGCACTATAATAATCATACCCTTGGTCGTTTAGAAGAATTAACACAATGTTCACTTTAATATATTCAACCATTTTCAAAAATTTTTCACGAATTAATATTTGATTTATTTCATAAGCTGAGTTCATATAATATTCTAGAGTCCTCAATTCACAAAATGTTTGCTTAAATTCACCATCATGACTATATTTTGACGTACCATTTAAAGCAATTTCTATAACTACTCCATCTTTACGTTTTAACTTTAATTGCACATTATCAACAAAACCATAGTCTTTAAGATGCGGAAATTCTCTTCTAACTTTTGAAAGACTGTCGCTTATCAGAAATTCTGTAAAAAAATGCCCTATGACTTCTTCTTTTTCATAACCAGTAATAAAAAGCCACCCTGGACTTACATCTATTATTATCCCGCCACTATTCAAAGACTGTACCATTTCTTTTTCGCTCTTCAAATCCATAGAATGTTGACGTACATTAATCATATTAATAGCTTTTTTCTTCAATATTGATTTTTCTTTTTCCATAATTCCTCCACCATTTAATTATCATTTGCTGAAAGTAACTTAAACCAATCTATTCCAGGACAATTAATATGTACTTCCAGCCGATTATTTATATAAGTTACGGTGTGTTTCATCTATATTATACCATATTTTCGTTCCTATGGTCAGCCGGGAAATGCTGTTTTAGAATGTATACACGGTAAAAAAATTCTTACAGATATTTGTGAATATTTTTCAGGAAATTAATAAAAACAATGCACTTTATACTGTTTGTCTTAAAATGGCAGAGGATGAAAAAATGCATGCTAAGACAATAATAGATCAAATGAATCAAATGCCTCTCAACCTAGCTCCTATGGATACACTTAAAAATGCAAAGAACATTTTTCAGTACTCGATGAGCTTTCTGATATGATAAGGCGTTCAATGGAATTGCAGGAAAGTGCGGAGTTTGGGCTAAGACCAGAGTACTAAAAGGCAAAAAAATATTGAACCGTGAAAATCTGTATTTGGAAAAATGTACGCATAAAATCTTGACCGCAACTATTTAGCTTATAGTGCGGTCTTTTTTTGAAAAAAATAGAGCGTTTATAATCATTTAATCCTTAACATAGACTATATTTGACTCTCATGCACATTTATATTAAAATGGTATGCATGAAAGTACCGTAATTCTTTCAGGAAAAACAATTGATAGTGTGTGGGTAAGATGGTTCTAGTGTGTTGCCATCTCATCTAGTTCAGATAAGTTTAACTAAATATGATTTTTATGCCAAAATTTTCAGACAGGAGAAATAAAACTATGCCGCATTTAAGATTTAGAGGAATGGAAAAACAGGAATTGGTACAAATTAGCACGGAGTTATTAAATCAGTTGGAGGCTGTGATTGAGTGTCCAAGAGATTATTTTACACTGGAATATATAGAATCCATCTATATTTTTGATGGTGTTGAAGATTCTGGGAAATGGCCATATGTTGAGGTACTGTGGTTTGATAGAGGAGAAAAGCTTATGGATAAAGTTGCTCAAATTATTACAGAATTTATAAAACAATATTCATATGGAGATGTAACCGTTAATTTTACAAATTTAGTAAAAGCTAATTATTTTGAAAACGGACAACGATTTTAAAAAAAGAGGTGAATTTATAAGAAGCGTTGAGGTTTTCAAATTATACAAGAATTTATTTTGAAAATGGAAGTTTTATGACAACCAGTTGATTATTCTGACACAGCCTAAAAATGATAAAGAACCATTGGTTGTTTATAGAACTGTCCCAGGGAATCACAGCAGAGACAACATCAATGAAAGGCAGATTGATGTTATTGAACAAGAGGTAATACCTGAACAGAAGCTTGAACTATATAATGGATCTATAGGAATCGTTACGCCATACAGTAATCAGACGCAGAGACTTCAAAACAAATTCAAGGATGCTGATTTAAAGGCGGATATGGTAGATAAGTTCCAAGGCCAGGAGATGGAGGCCATTATCTTATCTACGGTAGATGATGAGATAACAGATTTTGCGGATAATCCAAATAGATTAAACGTTTCAGTTACGCATGCTTATCAAGGAGATTGACAAGCTTTCTATGTAAGAGAGAAGTTATACTTTGAATGAAAATACACATGTTGATTTCCTACAAATGGAAGTAGTGAAAAAGACAAACTGGTTGAAACTCTAAAAATTTGCATTAAATATTCTGTATAGGACTTCATTTTTGTTTAAGGAGAAAAATTGTGATTTTATGGACGATACAGCATCAATGTGGTTTTATTGTCTGATTGGTAGAGGAGGAATTATGGAAATTAATTTGAAAAAATTTAAGGATTTAAGTGTTCAAGAACTTTATGAAATTCTCAGAGTGAGGGAGAGCGTATTCATACTGGATCAGAAGTGTTTTTATCATGATATAGACTGTAAAGATATGAATGCTCATCATCTGTTTATGCAAGACGAGAACAAGGTAATAGCTTATTTGAGAATTTTGGATAAGGGTGTATCCTATGATGAAATATCGATAGGAAGAGTAATGGTAGACAAAGAATATAGAGGGAATGGTCTTGCGAGGAAAATTATGCAAAATGCAATAGATTTTGTAGTACATAATATGAACGAGAGTAAAATAAGAATTTCAGCTCAGGAATATCTGCTTGATTTCTATAAAAGCTTAGGATTCAAAGCGGAAACCGAAGTTTACATGGAAGATGATATCCCGCATATAGAGATGATATATTCTGCGCATGGGGGAAAATAGAGCACAAGGGGACTATTTTCCCGTGTTTTCATTTAATTATGAATTAGCTATTGACAAACTTTGACGGAGTACCTTTCGCGTAGCCTGGGGATGCTATCTTATGTACTTTCCCGCAGCGAATTTCAATTATTAGAGGGTATGCTTTTATTAACAATTCCGTTGAAAAAACATGAAAATTGCGCTATAATTAGTCAACAGTTGTGGGTTTTCTGATTTTAATAAATTTTAACGACAATACACGATAAAGCGCTGAAAATATTTTCGCACACATTGAAAAATAGTTTTCGGAGTTACGATAATATAGAGCGAAAAGCGGATATAAGTTTTTTTAAGACTAGCTGATAGAAATTATTTAGCAGAAGGATAACCCTTCTACTTTTTGATATCTGGATTAACTCTGTGATGTATTGTTAATGGAGGATGAAAAATGAAAAATAGAGTGATAGCAATGATGCTGGTAGTTTTAATGATAATATCCCTTACAGGATGTGGTAGCGGATCTTCGATGAGTGAGAATTTATTGACCGAGGCTCTTCTGAATGAAGAGAATCTTGTACTGGGAAAGGATGGCATTGAGCTGAGACTTGATCCAGTAATGATTTCTTCTGATCTAAATGCGAGCATCTCCGAGGTGTCCAATGCTCCGATGCTGGATGAGGAAAGTGGAATAAACCTAAAGGTATATGATTTCAAGCTTGATGGAGTTTCTAACGTTGACGGAGTTATTCAACTCGCTATTCCTATAGAGCTGACGGATGGAGAGATTCCGGGAGCGGCTTATCTTAACGAAGAGACCATGACGTGGGAACCGGTTGCGTTCATGTATGATGAAGCTTCTTCCAGTGTTGTAATTTTGACGGACCATTTGTCAAAATATGGCGTATTTTCGGTATCTGGGGAAGGCAAAAGACGAGCTAAAGTCGAGTTTCTTGGCTTATATGGAGATGCTACGGATGATGATTTCATGGCTGCCATAGAGGAATACTCCGTGGAAGGAGTACCAGCTTCAAAGTGCATTGAAATAGGGGCAGGAGCTGCCGGAGATGCTCTTCAACTTGGAGGGGATTTCCTTGGCAACGTTGCTCAGAGCGCAGGATATCTTGCATATGGAGATGATGTAATCTCAACTATTGGAGACCATCTGGGCAGTGTTGGATTACTGTTATCTGTTGTTCAGGTTGGAAATAATATTTACAACGGCAAAATAAATGATGCTGTGGTAGGTAGTCTCAAGACATCATACACCTACATAATGGGTAAGGTTGCATCAAAGCTTAGCAATTCGGTTTTATCGGCAAGCATGGCTTCAGTTGCAATAGTAGACTATTCAATCAACAAATTTGGAACTACGGCCATAGATGGACGTGCGGACATATACAGGGATGCTTATTCGATATATTTCTTTAAGGGAGAAGACGGCTTTAAAGGATCGGACTACTGGTACAGAACCTTCTATCCCATGTTCAGTAATCCGAAAATTACAGAGGAAGCTCTAAAAACTGAAATTGATAAAATAGTGACAACTCACTGCAATGAGTTCTGGGCTGGTACCAACAAGCTGGGAGTAGATTATTATGTGAGTGAGGCCAGAGAAAAGATGGCATGGACTGGAGGTGGAGCAGGACTAAATCAGGATCTTCAAAACACTATCAGCCAGGAAAGAAGGGCTATGCTTTATAATGACGTTTTGCCGGGAGTTTTCAGACAGATTGCACTTAAAATAAACATGGAGAATGAGAACAAGCTGAGAGCCGAGTACAAGGAGCTTTCAGACTATCTGAATACTGTGGTTTCCTTTAACGTAACAGATCCAAAGAAGACCTATGCTAAATATAAGGCAAGGTTCTCAACGCTGAACGACAAGGCTGAGATTGAAAACTGGACTGGCAAGTTCAAGGATGATGGCAGCATGAGCACAAGCTTTACGCTTTACGGACATATGTATGCCGGTTCACCTACAACGCTTGATATTTATGCTCCAGATGCGGATATGGACAAGGACGAACCCGTCAAAACTATTGAGTTTAAGGTTACTCCGCCTTTGGTTGACATTGTTATCAGTGAGGAAGCTGGCAGGCTGAAATCACTTGTAACGGCGAGGACGGCAGGGGAAATTACTTCGGGTTTGCTAGTTGAAGATGAATATAAATCATATTACTCGGAAAACATGTATCCTTTGCCTATGGAGCATCTGCTCAGTCAACAACCAATTTCAATTCCAAAGGACAACATTATAGATGTAAGTCTTAATGGCGGTTGGGCCACTGACACCGTAAGTGGGAAAAATGATTTAGGTGGGGAATGGAGTACGACATACAAATATGATGTCAAAAATTTTAATCTTAACATCCCACTGACAATTAATAGCGAGCTTCCAGTTATTGGAACAGACAAAAAAGGTCTACTTCTTGATGGAAAAGGAACCTACAGCTACACAGTAACAATAACAACTACAACTACAGGTTCTCAGGAGGTTCCGGCGTTGTTCGAGAAAGCCTGGGCAGATTCTACTTTAACAAGGACGATTACCTTTACGTCAACTGGAAATGTATCACTTTATACGTCGAGCAATGCCATAGACAGTTCAAAAGGGGTAGTTGTATACGATAATGGGATTGATAATCTGGAAACCACGGGAGTGATACTTGAATTTGAAAATCCGACAAATCAGGCAAGTGGGACAGCAGTGCAATATTTGAAAACGGTATGGGAAGACAAGACTGAAAAAGAAGAGACCAGCACAAATGATATTACCGTGGATGCGACAACTATACTTGGCAACACATCAAAGATTTACTTTAGATATCCTGTTAAATAGTCAAATTAATATTGACAATAAAATTGAACTAATTATTTTCAAAATAGTGAATACCGCCAGGAGAACTTTATATACTGGTGGTTTTTTTATATTGCTCGATGTATTTATTCACCAATTAAAAAGTGTCTACTTGGGGTATTAATTATATAGAAAATACAAATTTTTCTACAGAATCACACTAACTACATTATGTAAGGGGGTATAATAATGCCAGAATATAAAAAAAGAAGCTCAGTGATCAGAATAATCACATCATCTACTTTCCTGATAATGATTATTGCTAATATCATGGCCAATAGTCTACCGATAAATGGGATGAATACAGGGCAGATAGCTGACTCTTATCCGAATTTTTTTGCGCCGGCAGGATATACATTTTCAATCTGGGGATTAATATATCTCTTGCTTGCGCTCCATATCATATACGATTTCGGATTTTTCAAGGGGAAAAGCAACAGTGTCAATGTAAGGTTGATAAACAAGATTGGAATCCCGTTTTCTATTTCATCTGTGGCAAATGCAGCATGGATTATTTCCTGGCATTATAATCAACTATTTATTTCATTGATATTGATGTTTATAATACTTATAATGCTCATTAGAATAACTAATGAAATTAATAAGCGAATTATGAGTCCAAGAGAAGTGTTTTTTATAAGGATTCCGTTTGGTATATATTTTGGATGGATTACCGTGGCAACAATAGCAAATGTTACAATATTTCTGGTAAGCATTGGATGGAGGGGTTTTGGAATTCCAGAGCACATCTGGGCATCGATAATTCTTATTACAGGTATGATAATTGGGGTTATGATACTTCTTAAAAACCAAAATATTGAATATGGATTAGTACTCATATGGGCCTATTTTGGAATATACATCAAACATACTTCTGCTGCAGGGTTTTCAGGTAAGTATATGGCGGTTATTTATACTGTCATTTTATGTATGGTTATTTTTGCGATTACCAATGTCTATGTATTGTTTAATAAAAATAAAAATTAAATCAACCCCCCTGAAGGTGAAGTGTTAAATCGTGAAGAACTTGAGCTGACAGGGTATTGTTTGAAAATAATGGAATGAGACAGAGGTACAGTTCCTTTGCGTTAGATCAAATTTAATTTAGGAGAAGCGTGAATTTGAAAATCAAAGACAAGTGAGGTATCAATAAATCCCAGCTTGTCTTTTTTGATTTCAAAAATTTTGATAAAAGGTATTCTTTATCCAAGGTTTACACA
>JBATTG010000071.1:0-21432 GCA_049670425.1 Proteocatella sp. | reverse complement strand
AAACTTCTAATCGCGGATGCAATGAGAAAACTAGCTCAAAATCTTGCTGAATAGGAGGGCAAAAAATGAATAATACAATTGCAAAAGTATTTGAAGAAATTGCAAGTGCCATAGAAAGCGGAAGTTTCGCTCCAGCTAAAAAAGTAGCACTTACTACCTTAGGAAGTGAACATGGAGAAGAAACGCTCATAGAAGGCGCAAAACTTGCAAAAAAACTATACCCGAACATGGAGATAGTTTTAATAGGGAAGAAAAATGACACGGGATTCCTGACATATGAAACACAGTGCCAGGATGACATGTATAAAATAATGGAAGAAAAACTTGATTCTGGAGAGATAAGCGCCTGTGTAACAATGCATTACAATTTTCCAATAGGAGTTTCGACAGTAGGAAGAGTGATGACACCGTCTAAAGGGAAAGAAATGATAATTGCAACAACTACAGGAACTGCGTCGCCTAACAGAATCGAAGCAATGGTTAAAAATGCAATAGGCGGAATAATCGCTGCAAAATCAATAGGGATAGAAGAACCAAAAGTTGGAATATTGAATCTAGATGGAGCAAGAACTGTTGAAAAAGTCCTTAAGGAAATCAAGGAAAAAGGATATAATATCAACTTTACAGAATCAAAAAGAAGCGACGGCGGAGTGGTAATGAGAGGGAATGACCTTCTACTTGGAACTCCGGATGTAATGGTAACTGATTCTCTTACCGGAAACGTGCTTATGAAGATGTTCTCATCATTTATGAGTGGCGGAGAATATGAAGTTTCAGGATACGGTTACGGACCTGGAATTGGAGAAGGATTCAATAGAAATATCCTTATAATATCAAGAGCTTCAGGCGCACCAGTTATAGCAAATGCCCTTAAATATGCGTTTGATATTTCAATGGGAGAAATAAATAAAGTGGCTGAAAAAGAATACCGCCAATTGAGTAAAATTGGATGGGCGGACATAATTGCAAAAAATACCGCCAAAAAAGATTCGAAACCGGAAGCTGAAGGCGTTGTAGCTCCGGAAAAAGAAGTTGTAACAGGACAGATTTCTGGAGTAGATATAATGGAACTTGAAGATGCAGTGCAGGTTCTTTGGAAAAATAAGATATATGCGGAAAGCGGAATGGGATGCACTGGACCAATAATATTAGTAGCTGAAGATAAGATTGAAAAAGCAAAAGTAGTGTTGAATTCAGAAGGATTTGCAACTGCATAAAAGTATCAATTCTACAGTAAATGTTGAGTATATTCTCAACATTTATTTTTGCCTGGATTTCAACATAAATACTTGTAATTAAGCCATAGCTATGATAAACTAGATAGGTAATATTATGAGTTTTAGGAGGTGTGAAAAATGAGAACGGCATTATTAGTAGTAGAGATAATAGTTAGCTTAATTCTAATAGTTACAGTGTTACTACAATCAGGAAATAGAGCGGGGTTGGGAGTAATTAGCGGTGGAGCGGAACAATTAGGGGGCAACAAAGCTAGAGGAGCTGACGTGATTTTTAGAAAAATTACAGCTGGATCAGCAGTATTGTTTATAATATTAGCAGTTGTACTAGTAGCACTACAATAAAATGGTTTTACAAAAACAAAAGCTTAATATTTTAAAGCGTCATTGTTAATGTTGTACTATAGCACTTTCTTAAAATCAGCGTGCAATCGCATGCTCTTGTTAAGTTGTGCGTATAGCACTGCAATAAAAAAATTATAACATTTTTAGGGAGGTTCAAATTGAATATGGAAACGATTTTAATGCTAACTCCTATTGCGGGAGTATTAGCGCTTTTGTTTGCAATTATGCTTGCGAACAAGATCAACAAAGTTGATGCGGGAACTGAAAGAATGAAAGAGATTGCATCTTACATTCACGAAGGTTCTATGGCATTTCTTACAAGAGAATATAAGGCAGTATCTGTCTTTGTCGTGGTATTATTTGTAATATTAGGATTTGGAATCAGCTGGGTTACAGCGGGATGCTTCTTAGTTGGAGCAGTATTTTCAACACTTGCAGGATTTTTCGGAATGCAAGTTGCTACAAAGGCTAACGTAAGAACGGCTAATGCGGCAAAAGAAGGCGGAATGAACAAAGCACTTTCAGTAGCATTCTCAGGTGGAGCGGTAATGGGAATGTGTGTAGTTGGTCTTGGAATCATAGGAGTAGGGGTACTTTACATAGTACTTACAAAAACAGGATATGAACCATCACAAGCGGCATCAATACTTACAGGTTTTGGTCTTGGAGCTTCTTCACTGGCACTTTTTGGCCGTGTAGGTGGTGGTATATATACAAAAGCTGCAGACGTTGGGGCAGACCTTGTAGGTAAGGTTGAAGCTGGAATACCAGAAGATGACCCTAGAAACCCAGCAGTTATCGCAGATAACGTTGGAGACAATGTTGGAGACGTTGCAGGTATGGGAGCTGACCTTTTTGAATCATATGTTGGTTCAATCATATCGGCTATAACACTTGGAATAATAGCAACAAATCCAGCTGGCGAAGCTTACGGCGTTATAGGAGCGATATTTCCACTTACTGTATCAGCAATTGGTATATTAGCGTCAATCATAGGAACTTTCTTTGTAAAAGGTGATGATAACACAGATCCGCAAAAAGCATTGAAAATGGGAACTTATGTATCTGGAGGAATAACTTTAGTATCAGCATTCCTTCTTTCTAAGATGATGTTAGGAAATACAACTGGTTTCTTTGCAATATTAATAGGACTTATAGTAGGAACATTAATAGGTCAGGTTACAGAGGTTTACACTTCAAGTGAATATAAGCATGTTCAAAAAATTGCACAGCAGTCAGAAACTGGAGCAGCTACTACAATAATTTCAGGTCTTGCAGTAGGTATGCAGTCAACAGCAGTTCCAATCCTTCTTATATCAGTAGGTATACTAGGTTCTTATGGAGCAGCGGGTATTTACGGTATTGCACTTGCAGCAGTAGGTATGCTTGCAACTGGTGGTATGACAATTGCAGTTGACGCTTACGGACCAATAGCAGATAATGCTGGTGGTATAGCGGAGATGTGTGACCTTCCTCCAGAAGTAAGACAAATAACTGACAAACTTGACTCAGTAGGTAACACTACAGCAGCAATAGGTAAGGGATTTGCAATAGGTTCAGCAGCACTTACTTCACTTGCTCTGTTTGCTGCCTATACAGCAGTGACAGGACTTACTTCAATATCTATAACAAAGCCAGAAGTAATTGTTGGAATGCTTATAGGTGGAATGCTTCCATTCCTTTTCTCAGCAATCACAATGGAGGCTGTTGGTAAAGCGGCATTCGAAATGATAGAAGAAGTAAGACGACAGTTCAAAGAAATTCCAGGAATCATGGAAGGCACAGGAAAACCAGACTATGCAAAATGTGTTGATATATCAACAGCAGCAGCATTGAGAGAAATGGTTATTCCAGGTATCCTGGCAGTTTTATCACCAATCGTAACAGGTTTGCTTCTTGGAACTGAAGCTCTTGGTGGACTTCTTGGTGGAGCCCTTGTTTCAGGAGTTCTTATGGCAATTATGATGTCAAATGCCGGTGGAGCATGGGATAATGCTAAGAAATACATCGAGCAGGGAGCACATGGCGGAAAAGGTTCTGAGCCTCATAAGGCTGCAGTTGTTGGAGATACAGTTGGAGACCCATTCAAGGATACTTCTGGACCGTCAATAAACATCCTTATAAAGCTTATGACTATAGTTTCTCTAGTATTTGCACCACTATTCGTTCAATATGGTGGAATCTTACTTTCATTATTGAAATTAAGCTAAGAAATAGCATGACAGAATAGATTTAAAACATTTCCCTGATTTTCAGACTAATAGTCTCTAAGTCAGGGATTTTATTATATTTTTTACATAATTTATTACAAATTAACGCTTTAATCTGATATACTAATAATATGATTTTTACACTAGACTGGAGATAAAAGATGAAAAATAGATTAATATTATTAGATGGTAACTCATTGTTCAACAGAGCTTATTTTGCGTTGCCACCACTTATGAATAAAGATGGATTCTATACCAATGCTATTTATGGATTTGCAATGATGCTGAACAATGTCATAGAAAACTATAAACCAACACATATGGCAATAGCCTTTGACCTTAAGGCACCGACTTTCAGACATGAATCATATAAAGAATATAAAGCAAATAGAACTGGAATGTCAGATGAGCTGAAGATGCAAGTGGAACCGCTTAAGAAGATGGTAGATGCTTACGGGATAACGCGCGTGGAATTTGAAGGCTATGAGGCCGATGATATAATTGGAACTCTTTCGAAATTTGGAGAAAACAGTGATTTGGAAGTTATGATAGTAACTGGGGATAAGGATGCGCTTCAGCTTGCTTCACAGAAAACTTCTGTTTATATAACAAAAAAAGGGATAACCGATCTAGAGAAATTTACGGACACAGAAGTAATCGAGCGTTATGGCCTTACTCCTGATGAATTTATTGACCTTAAAGCGCTTATGGGAGACAAGTCGGATAATATAAAGGGTGTAGCTGGTATAGGCGAGAAAACAGGAATAAAATTGCTTCAAGAGTATAATAGCATAGAGAACATATATGAACACCTTGATGAAATAAAGGGAAGCGTAAAGACTAAACTTGAAAATGACAGGGAATCTGCATTTTTAAGCAAAAAGCTGGCGACTATAGTAAGGGATATGCCGATAGATGCAGATATGGATGAACTTATTATAAAACCAACAAACTATGATGCACTTGCAGAAATGTACAAAGAATTTGAATTCACAATACTTTTAAATAAGCTTAAGAAAGAGCAGCTTGCAAAACAAAGTGATTCAAAGGAAAGTCTCTTGGATGGTTACACACAAGTGAGTCTTTTAGACAGTCTTAAAGAGCCGAATCCATTTGCAGACCAGACTTCAAAAACAGAAGAAAGTCCTCAAAAGCTGACAATTGTAGAGGACTATGATAAATTGGAATTTGATAATATGGAAAATGCTGAAATTATAATAAATATGGAAGCTGAAAAAAATGAGGGCAGCAATTGCTTTTTTATAGATAAATTGTATATGAAAATCAGTGATAAGATATATATAATCCCTGTGGATAAACTAGATGATGTTAAGTCTGTTTTAGAAAATTCCAGCAACCGAGTGATTGGCCATGGGCTCAAGAATATATACAAGGCTCTTAAAAGTAATGGAATAAAGCTGGCAAATTTATATTTCGACATAGAGATAGCCGAATACCTTATTGATTCGAATAATACCAATTTCACTCTGGAATATATAAACAACAAATATGGATTTTCCAATTTTGAAAGTTTGGAAGATATACTAGGAAAAGGTAAAAAGGAACTCAAACTGCTTTTTGCAGATCATGACCGATTAGAAACATATTTTGTGAATTCTATATATGCGATAGACTTTTGTTATAATAAAATGGAAAAAATAATACAAGACGAAGATTTGGGTTTTGTATTCAACAATATTGAAATGAAACTTGTCAAAGTACTTTCTGATATGGAGGAGGAAGGTTTCCTTGTAGACCGGGAACTTCTCAAAAAGCTTTCAAAACAGTATGAAAGTGAAATAATAGGCCTGGAAGATAAGATTTATTCTCTCTCGGGTTCAATGTTTAATATTAACTCGCCAAAGCAGCTTGGGGTAATCCTGTTTGAGAAACTGGGGCTTCCTGTCATAAAGAAGACTAAAACCGGATATTCTACAAATATCGATGTTTTGGAAGCGCTTCAGGGGAGTCATGAAATCATAGACTATATCATGGAGTACAGACAGATTACAAAACTTAAATCAACATATGTTGATGGTCTTATGAATATAACCAATGATACAACCGGTCGGATTCACACGACGTTTAATCAGACCATAGCTGCAACTGGAAGACTGTCTTCATCAGAACCAAACCTTCAAAATATACCTGTAAGAACGGAAAAAGGAAAAGTGTTAAGAGGCGTATTTATCTCAAAAGAGGGCTACAGCCTCATAGATTCGGACTACTCACAGATAGAGCTTCGCATACTTGCCCATCTTGCAGAAGATGAAATAATGCTGGACTCATTTAAAAAGCATGAAGACATACACACAAGGACCGCTTCAGAAGTATTTAATGTTTCAATTGAAGACGTAACACCAGAACTTAGAAGCGCGGCCAAGGCTGTTAACTTTGGAATAGTATATGGCATAAGTGATTTTGGTCTTTCAAATAATCTCGGAATAAGCAAAAAAGAAGCTAAAAAATATATAGAGAAATATCTGGAGAAATATGTTAAGATAAAATTATTTTTGGAAAATGTCGTAGATGAAGTCGAAAAAACAGGCTATTCGAAAACCATATTTGGCAGAAAAAGATATATTCCTGAGCTGAAGGCAAAGAACGTAATGGTCAAAAATTTCGGAAAACGACTTGCCATGAATACGCCAATTCAAGGGGCTGCAGCGGATATAATAAAACTGGCTATGATAAAGGTTTATGAATATCTGGAAGAAAGCAAGGTAGATGCAAAGCTTATACTGCAGGTTCATGACGAACTTATACTTGAAGCTAAGGATGAAATTGTAATTGAGCTGGAAGCAAAAATAAAAGAAATAATGGAAAATGTCGCCGACCTGCTTGTAGACCTTAATGTGGATATAAAAAACGGAAAAAGCTGGCTGGAAACAAAATAGGGAGAGGCATGAAGAAGATTGGTATCACAGGAAATATTGGAAGCGGGAAATCACAAGTAACCAGTTATCTGCTGTCCAAGGGGTATAAAGTATTGGATGCGGACAAGTTGGTTGCAGAAATATACTCTGACAGGAATTTTGTTTCAGAAATGATTGGAGCGTTTGGGAATCAAATTGTTGGAGAAAATAGACTCGAGAATAATCAAGAACTCGTACTGGACAAGAAGGCAATAGCTATGCTTGTATTTAAAGAGGACAAGCTGCTTGATAAGTTAAATAAGCTGATTTCACCATACATCAATCAAAAAATGAAGTTGCAGATAACTGAATATGAAAAAACAGAGGAAATATTGTTTTTAGATATTCCGCTTCTTTATGAAAAAAACATGGAAAAAGATTTGGACAAAGTCATTCTTGTATACTGTGATGACAGCATAAGGTTCAAAAGAGCATCGCATAGAGATGGAAAAACTGTCGAAGAGATAATGACGGTCGATTCTTTTCAAATGCCACAGGATAAAAAACTTGATTTGGCGGATTATGTAATACGAAACAATGCGAGCATCGAAGAATTGAAGCTGGAAATAGACACAGTTCTAGAAATTATAAACATGATTAAAGATAAAAGGTAAACTAATGGAAGAAAAAAAGATAGTAAGAAGAGACAAAAAAGATATTACCGACAATAAAGCAAAACAGAAAAAAATATTATTTGGAATATCCATATTTATATTTGTTATCGCATATGTATTCCTGCTAACTATGGATACTGACAAAAAAATGGTTGAAGAATTAACTGAATCGGACACAGTAGTACCGACGACGCAGGTAGTAAAATCTGAAAAAAATCTTGCACCAACAGACGGGGGAACTATAAATCTTTCTGTATCCAGATTCGGTTCAGTAAATCCACTGAAAAATAAGGAGAAGTCATTAGATGATGTTTTTAGGCTAGTATATGACTCTTTGTTTGAATTTGATTCAGACTATAATCTTCAAAATGAAATAGCGACAGGGTATTCATTCAATGCGGATACTACCCAGCTGAAAGTACAGCTGAATTCAGATGTCAAATGGCATGATGGAACGAGGCTGACTGGAAGTGACGTCGAATATACAATCAACTTTATTAAAAAAAATCCAGAAAGTCCATACAGCTATTTGGTTACTAATATTGAATCTGTTACCGGCTACTCAAACAGTGTTGAAATAAAGCTTAAGACAAGCAATTCCCTGGAAGCAAACAATCTCATATTCCCCATAATAAGCCAAAAATCAGAAAAAAACATTAAGGCCGTATTTAATGATGAAGATTTTGGGGTTGTAGGAAATGGAATGTATAAAATAGTAGACTATAAAAAAGGCAAGCAATTTGTGTTGAAGAAAAATGAAAACTATAGCGGCAAAAAACCATACATCGAAAATATCTGCGTGAAGATATTCGACAATAAGGAAATCCGCCAAAATATGTTTATAGCTTCAAATGTAGATATAGTAGACAGTGATTATTATGAATTAAGCAAATACCAGTATGATATATTCAAAACACAAGCATATGAAAGTCGGAAATTTGAAGCCGTTGCATTCAATACTTCAAAGCCGCCCTTTGACCAAAAAGCTAACAGGATTGAAATTGCAAGCATATTAGAGCGTGAAAAAATGGCAGAAGATGCGTACCGTGGTATATTAAATTTAAATCTTATGCCAATAAATACAAAATCAGAGCTTAATCTTGCTACTGAAAATATCCATAGCGTGCCAAAGGATAAGATGAAAGAAGCTGCAAATAATAAATTTAAAGAAAAACTGGTAATTGTTACTGACAAAGACGATCCTATGAAACACAGACTGGCATATATGATTAAGAATCAGATAGAGACTCTTGGAATAAGTCCGGAAGTTGAAGTTCGAGCTGTATCAAAAGCCAAACTTAAGGATATAATATTAGCTAAAAACTATAATATATTGATAATGGAATACAAAATACCAGTAGACAAAGATGTTACCAAAATAATGAATAAATACAGTACTATTTTTGGTTATAATGCAAAAGAATTAAACTTGAAGATGAAAAATATAAAAGCAAATTCATCGAAAATTAAGATGATGCAGGATTATAAAAAACTTCAAGAAGAAATAATCCAAGCGGTACCGTTCATTGGAATTGGATATAAGAATGATTATATAGTTGTAAATAAAAAAATTGAAGGAAAACTTAAGCCTACAGAATTTGAAATTTACAACGGAATAGAAAATATTTATATACCTAATTGACAAACAGCAAAAAAAAATGTAAAATAGTAAAGTAGGCGAGCGTGCTGGAACGGCAGACAGGCATGCTTGAGGGGCATGTGTATGAATTTACGTGTGGGTTCAAGTCCCATCGCTCGCACCAAATATTTTACATTGAAAAAACTCATTGAAGTGAAAGCTTCATGAGTTTTTTTGCGATTTTTACAGAAAAAAGTACTTAATTGGTATTGAGCCAGAATATAATTACAAGACTCTAAATAAGGCGGTGTCCACTAAAAAATGGAACCTATGGTATAATATAGATAGTAAGTTAAAATAAACCAAGTTATTGAAGGAGAATTATGAAAAAATATATGTACAATGAGTCGGTAGCAAGCTTCTAGATAAATAGGAGTCCAAAGCATCGCAATTCCTGTTTATCTGGAGGGGAAATTAATTGAAAATAAATCCAAACCGATAAATAGAGGAGAATTAAAAATGAATGAATTAACATTTGAAAAATTACAGTTTGATGAATTAAAGGAATTGATTAAGATTCATTGTGTAAGTTCAACTGGAAAAAAGTTAATAGAAAAACTTAAACCAAGTGCAGATATAAATATTGTAAAAAGAAGGCTTGCGGAGAACCGGGAAGCCAGAAAAATTATTGAGTATACTGATCATATTCCGCTGGAAGGAATATATGACATAATGCCCCTTCTTGATAAGACTGAAAAAGGGATGGTTCTCGATGCTTCCGAACTGGTAAGAATCGAGGATTTCTTAAGAGGATGCAGTAAAATAAAAACCTTTATGGCAGATAAAGAATTCTATTCACCGACATTGAGCTCTTATGCTTTGAATATTTCACAGTGTCAGAACATCGAAGAAGAAATAAGATATTCAATAAAAGGAAACCGGGTAAATCCAGAAGCAAGCAAGACCCTGAAGAAGATAAAAAGAAATATTGAAACCACCGAAGGCAAGATAAAGGACAGACTGAACAAGTTTATAATGTCTTCAGAAAATAAAAAGTATATCCAGGAATTTATAATAAGCAAGCGAAATGACAGGTATGTAATCCCAATAATTGCCTCATATAAGAATGAAGTCCCAGGTGTTATTCTTGATACATCTTCAAAAGAAAATACCGTATTTATAGAGCCAGGCTGCATATCCAGACACAGTCTGGAACTCATCGGCCTTCAGTCGGATGAAATAATAGAAGAGTACAAAATTTTGTCATATCTTACGGGGCTTATATATGAAGAAATTCGCAGTATAAGAATCAATATGGAGATAATATCAGAGTATGATATGGTATTTGCTAAGGCTAAATTCAGCTATGACAATGGGGGAATCACGCCAAAACTCAATAGTAGAGGTTATATCAATATAATTAATGGAAAACACCCGCTCTTGCCAAAAAGTGAAGCTGTACCCATGAATTTTGAGATAGGCACAGCTTACCGGGGAATTGTTATAACTGGACCAAATGCCGGGGGGAAAACTGTAGTATTAAAAACCGTAGGACTTCTTACACTGATGGTCCAGAGCGGGCTGGATATATTTGCCGATGAAGGAACACAGATGAGTGTTTTTGAAAAAATATTTGTGGATATAGGGGATAATCAGAGCATTGAAAATGCCCTGAGCACATTTTCTTCTCATATTAAAAATATTGCTGATATCATGAAATTATCAAACAGCTCTACCTTGGTTCTGTTAGATGAAATAGGTTCTGGAACCGAGCCTAACGAGGGAGCGGCGCTTGCCATTGCAATACTTGAAGAATTTTATAGATTGGGATGCGTAATTGTGGCATCTACTCACTACAGTGAAATTAAGAAATTTGCACATTCACATCCGGAATTTGAAAATGCAGGAATGCTTTTTGATAAAAATACCCTCGAGCCAATGTACAAGCTTACAATAGGTTCTTCGCAAAGCAGCAATGCCTTGTTCATATCCCAAAAAATGGGGATAAAGGAAGCTGTCCTCAAAAAAGCTGAGGATTATATGAATGATAAGAACTATAATTATGAAATAGTAAAAAAAAGCAATCCAGCAGAAAAAAAAGAAAGAGAAGATAGTTTGCTGGAAATTCCAATTTATGATATTGGAGATAAAGTTCAGATGATGGAGAATGAAGAATTTGCAATAGTATATAAGCAGGCAGACAAATTTAACAACTTGAAACTTTTATACAAAGGTCAATTCGTGGAAATAAACGTTAAGAGAATAAAGCTTTATCTCAAGGCTTCAGAGCTTTATCCAAATGATTATGACTTCAATACCTTATTCGAAAGCTATGAGAGTCTTAAGCTTGAAAGAGATATAACCAGAGGCTCAAAAAAAGCGCTGAAAAAAATACAAAAAGAAATAAAAACAGTAAAAGAAGCTAGAGAAAACTAAATTTCTAATACTCGCAGTAATATGGATATGACATAATTGAGTTAAAAAATCTTCTTCAATAATGAGGGAGATTTTTTTCTTTACAAAACGACTACATTGTTATACAATGTAGTCGTTAACTATAATATAATACAAGGGATAAAGAGCGATATAGTATGAAAGCGAGGAAAAAATGCGCACGAAGGATTACATAAAAGAGATTAACAAATATATGGAGCAATTAAGCAAGGAAAATGAAGAAAAATTTACTGAGATTCTTTTGAAAATTAGATTTTCTGATATAAATGCACATGATGCAGAGGAGTTTTCGCATCATTGTCTGGATATATTTTTACAGGCGGAAAAGGAACAGGTTCCTGTAGAAACACTATTGAATACCTATGATTTGGATGGTTTTTGCAACGAATACATAGCTGGAATAAAGTCGGGTTATTCTGTTTTTCAAAAATATTATTGGAAATTTAGCACTATGCCGATAATTATATTTATATTTTTAGGTATATGGGAAATGCTAGGGGAATACTTAGTTAAAGCGCGGGTGGATAAATATTTATTTGTAAGTATTCCAGTAAAGTTGTCAATGATTATAAACACTATGCTATTAATCATAGCCATTATGTTTTTAATTGAAAAAATAGATTATTTTAATTCAGCTTTCAATTCGGGAAATAAGAGAAATAATCGAATAGCTACATTTTTATTATGGGTTGGATTTTGTTTGATTACAGGACTGTTTGTGGTAAGCAATTTGATATTTACACAAGTCCTTTTTCATATGAATTATTTGCTATTTATGGGAATTTTAGGCACTTTATGCCTTCTGCAACATTTATATGAAAATAAAGATGTATAATAAGGAGCAGCAGCTATGGATAATAAATCGCAGCTTTTAAAAGGATGCCTTGAGGGTTGTGTTTTAAGAATTATTGAAATCAAGGGTGAAATCTATGGATACGATATTTTGAAAGTATTAAAAGAAAATGGATTTGATGCGATTACAGAAGGTACGCTTTACCCTATGTATGCTCGTTTGCAAAAGGGCGGGTTAATTGCAGCGGTAATTCGAGATTCATCGCTAGGACCGGCGCGCAAGTATTACAGCCTGACTCAAAACGGACATGATGCATTGGAGCAGTTTTGTGAGTCTTGGAAATTCTTGAGCAATAATGTTAACAATATAGTAGATGGGAATCTATTGAATTCAAAACATAGTGACATTTGATAGCTTCATATTTTTTTTTGCAAAAATAGTCCTGCATTTTGAAATAAGAAATATTTGAAATAAATAATGTTTGATTGTGAATATATGGAAATAGGCAACAAATAGGTTTTGAAATATATACAAAAAGTATATTAAGTGTTAAAATATTTGTAATATAAACATTTATATAAAGTGGGAAGCGATTAATTTGAGTTAATGCATACTACAGATATTGTAAAAGTAAAGCATAGACTTGAACGTAAATTATATTTAAGCAACCCGTAGAGGTTGTTTTTTTGGGTAAAAATTAAGGAAGGAAGCAAACGTGAAGCTATTAAAAGTAGATTTTGTAGATGAAGCAGCAGCTAAATGCCTGGAATACATACAAAAACAGTGGAAGCTTGAAACGTTAGAAATTCCTCTTCAGAATGCTTTTGGAAAAATACTCAGCGAAGATATCGAAAGCAGCGTATATGTCCCGGATTTCAACAGGTCTACAGTCGACGGCTATGCCGTCATATCTGGGGATACACATGGTGCGACTGAGAGCATACCAAGCATATTGACTCTTGTAGAGACTATTGAAATGGGCAAGGAGGCAAATTCAAGTCTCAATTCAGGGGAATGTGCCTATGTGCCAACTGGAGGGATGATTCCGGCGGGTTGTGATGCCATGGTGATGATTGAGTACACAGAACCATTTTCAGAATCAGATATAGCAATATACTCGCCAGTAGCTTACAGGGAAAACATAACGATGAGGGGCGAAGATGTAAAAGAAGGAGAAATAGTAATTAAAAGAGGAACCCATCTTGGAGCCAAGGAAATCGGAGTTCTTGCAGCTATTGGATGCAGCAAGGTGCAAATCTATGCACCGATAACCATATCCGTATTTTCAACGGGAGATGAAATAATAGAGCCAGGAGAAAAATGTAAAACAGGGCAGGTAAGAGATATAAACGGGTACGGCATAAGTGCCATGGCACAGGAAATGGGAATGAAGCTTCAAAGACATAGAATAATAAAAGATGATGAGGGGATGCTCAAATCAGCGCTTGAAGAAGCCAGCAGGGATAGCAAAATAGTAGTACTCTCAGGAGGAAGTTCTCAGGGAGCAAAAGACTACAGCGAAAGAATCATACACTCCATGGGAGCGCCGGGCGTATTCACTCATGGACTCGCAATCAAACCTGGGAAGCCTACGATACTTGGAGCTGCCGGCGGCGTCTGGTATGTAGGCCTGCCAGGACATCCAGTTTCGGCCATGATTGTATTTGATGTAATCGTAGGCTCCGTGATAAGAAAAATAAGAAACGAGACACTGAAACCTTCACCCTATGCAAAAATGAAAACCAATCTTGCGTCAGCGCCAGGAAAAGAAACCTATGTGCTTGCAAAACTTTCAGAAGAAGAAGGCCAGTGGATAGCAGAACCTATACATGGAAAATCAGGGCTTATAACAAGCTTAAGCCAGGCTGATGGATATATTGTAGTAGACAAGAATTGTGAAGGCGTAAGAAAGGATGAAATTGTCAAAATAAGGCAATTAAGGTAATAAGATGACAAAAAGAAACTTATATCTGAATAATACTCCGGTTGAAGAAGCAAAAAAAATATACATAGAAGCGCTCAGTGATTTGTTTGAAAGCTCCAGAAAAGAAACTGTACCAGTAATTGAAAGTCTCGATAGAGTCAGTGCGGATGCAGTATATGCAAGATATTCTTCACCTCTTTACAACTGCGCCGCTATGGACGGTATAATGCTGGAATCATCATATACCAGGATTGCAAGCGAAGAACTGCCTTTGATGCTGGAAGAGGGAAGGTATGAAGAAGTAGATACGGGAGATCCGATAAGACCGCCTTTTGATGCGGTGATAATGGCAGAAGACTTGATAGAAAAAGACGAAAGTCTTGAAATAATATCTCCGGCCCATCCATGGCAGCATGTGAGACCAATTGGCGAGGATATAGTAGCTACCGAGCTTATAATTCCAACCAACCATCAGATAAGACCCATGGACATAGGCGTGCTTCTTTCAGGGGGAATAACGGAAATTGATGTATATGCGAAGTTGAAAGTAGGGATAATGCCTACGGGAACAGAAATGGTTGAACCCTCAGACGTTCCCCAAATTGGAGACATAATAGAATCGAATTCAAGAGTGTTCGAAGGACTGGTAAAACAAAATGGAGCACTGCCATGCAGAGTGCCACCGGTGAAAGATGATTATGAAACTCTGAAATCGGAAATACTTGAACTGTCCAAGACCTGCGACCTTATAATAATAAATGCAGGCTCCAGTGCAGGAAGAGAAGACTTTACATCAGAAATCCTCAAAGAGATAGGACAGGTGTTTGTACATGGCGTTGCAATGAAACCAGGGAAACCAGCCATACTTGCGAGAATAAAAGATATTCCGGTAATCGGAATTCCTGGATATCCAGTTTCAGCTTATCTGGTATTTGAAGAATTTGTAGCTCCTCTTCTTAGGAAACTAGGACATCTTGAAAGTGGTGAAGAGGAAACAATAGAGGCAATAAGCACAAGACGGATAGTATCATCATTAAAACATCAGGAGTATGTAAGAGTGAAAATTGGAAATGTAGATGGTAAATTTGTGGCAACACCGCTTTCAAGAGGGGCAGGAGCAGCGATGTCACTTGTCAGAAGCGATGGATTTTGTATAATTCCTCAAAACAGCGAAGGGGTAGATGCAAACGAAACTATAAATGTAAAACTGGTACGCAAAAAAACAGAATTAAATCAGACTATTGTAAGTATCGGAAGCCATGACATGATACTCGATGTTCTCAATGACATATTTGGAAAGCAGGGTGGAAATCTGCACCTTTCAAGTTCCCACGTAGGCTCACTGGCAGGGCTGATGTCACTGAAAAAGGGAGAGTGCCACATGGCTCCGACCCATCTTCTGAGCAGTGATGGAAGCTACAATATAGCAAATATTAAATCCATGATAACGGAACCTGTAGCACTTGTTAAGGGAGTAAGCAGAACCCAAGGACTCATAGTGCAAAAAGGAAATCCTTTGAATATCAAGGGGCTCGCTGATTTGGAAAGAGCGACTTATATAAACCGTCAAAGAGGGGCGGGGACAAGAGTGCTTCTGGATTATAAGTTAGAAAAATTGAAGCTGGATAAAAGCAAGATAACAGGTTATGAAAGAGAAGCTACAACCCATATGGCAGTAGCCGCTGCGGTAAAAAGCAATACCTGCGATTGTGGACTCGGAGTATACTCGGCTGCAAGAGCCCTGGATTTGGATTTTGTACCAGTTGGGGAAGAAGAATATGATTTTGCAATAATGAAAAAATACATGGATATGGACATAATTAAAAACTTCATATCGACCATAAAAAGCGATGAGTTCAAAAAGCGTCTCGAGCAGCTGGGCGGGTATGGATACCAAAATACGGGCGAGGTGATTATAATTGATTGACAATTACGGCAGGAATATAAACTATTTAAGAGTATCAGTAACTGATCTATGCCAGTTCAGGTGCACGTACTGTATACCTGAAAAGGGTATAAAACAGCTGGATCACAGCGAAATTCTCAGCCTGGAAGAGATATACAGTGTGATAAGAGAGTTTTCAACCTTGGGTGTTGACAAAATCCGCTTTACCGGAGGAGAACCGCTTGTCAGAAAAGGGCTTCTTGGATTAATAAAAAGTGTTTCCAGATTGGAAAAAATCAAAGATATCGCCATGACGACAAACGGAGCCCTGCTCGATAAGCTCGCGCAGCCCTTGAAAAATAGCGGGCTTCACAGAGTCAATATAAGTCTTGATACCTTGAATGAAAAAAAGTTCAAAGCAGTAACCAGAGTTGGAGAATTAAAGGATGTAATTCGAGGCGTAGAGGCCGCCAAAATGGCCGGTCTTGGAGTTAAATTCAATGTAGTGTTAATGAAAGATTTTAATGACGATGAAATAGAAGACCTGATAAATCTTACCAGGATATATGATGCAGACGTTCGTTTTATCGAGCTTATGCCAATTGGTGAAAACCAGGGATTTGCTGCGAAACATTTCATGTCCTGTGATGAAATCCTGAAGAAAGTTGACCTCAGGCCGATGATTACAGACGACCCTCATGCCCCGACAAGATATTATAAATATGGAAATGCAAAGGGAAGGGTAGGATTTATAACTGCGATGTCATCTCATTTTTGCAGTCAGTGCAACCGAATAAGGCTTACATCAGATGGAAAATTAAAGCCATGTCTGCATAGCAATCAGGAAATAGATCTAAAGAAGGCCATAAGAAACAGTGACAGTTTGAATGATGTAATAGCAGGCGCAATAAAATGCAAACCCGAAAAACATCATCTTGTAGAAAATCAGATAATAGACCGCGGTATGAGCAGAATAGGTGGATAGGAGGAGAAATGGAATTCAGTCACATAAATAGTCAAGGCAGAGGGAAGATGGTGGATGTAAGTGAAAAAGAGGTTACTCAAAGAACTGCCATAGCCCATGCTCAGATACAGATGAACGAAGAAACCTTCCAAAAAGTGAAGCAAGGTTACATGAAAAAAGGGGATGTCCTTGCAGTGGCACAGGTTGCCGGAATATCGGGTGCAAAAAAAACCTGGGACATCATACCCATGTGCCACCCTCTGATGCTTACGGGAATAGACATAGAATTTGAGTATGACGATGAAAATTCGATGATACATATATATGCTACGGTGAGCAACGAAGGCAAGACTGGCGTAGAGATGGAAGCCCTTACAGCCTGCACTACGGCGGCGCTTACTATATATGACATGTGCAAGGCAATAGACAAGGATATGGAGATATCAAATATACACTTATTGGAAAAAAAAGGCGGCAAAAGTGGCCATTATAAAAGGAGGATAAATCATGAGTAAAGGTAAAGTACTGTCAATAAATATTTCAAAGAAAAAAGGTGAAATGAAAGAACCTCTTAAGCAGGGGAATTTTGTGGAAAATTTCGGGCTTGAAGGAGATGCTCATGGAGGAAACTGGCATAGACAGGTAAGTCTTTTGGCACAGGAATCCATAGATATAATGACCAATATGGGAGTAGAAGGCCTGTGTTTTGGGAATTTTGCAGAAAATATAACCACAGAAGGCATAACGCTTCATGAAATTCCGGTTGGAACACAGCTTAAAATTGGAGAAACCATACATGAGGTGACTCAAATAGGAAAAGAATGTCACGCCGATCAGGGGTGCGCCGTAGCTCGAAAAGTAGGAAAATGCATAATGCCAACTCAGGGAATCTTTACGAAAGTTATAAAGGGCGGAATTGTCAAGATAGATGATGGAATTGAAATTGTAAAATAAACTTATCTGAAAAATGAAGAAAGGATAAGGCTAAATGATAAAATATGGAATTATTATAATAAGCGACAAGGGCTCTAGAGGATAACGTGAAGATGGATGCAGAGCGGTCATGGAAAACAGTCTGTCAAAGGAGATATTTCAATCAGCACATTACATAATAGTGCCAGATGAGATTGAGGATATTCAAAAAGCTATAGTACATTGCAGTGACGAGCTTAAGCTTGATCTGGTATTGACCTCAGGAGGTACTGGTTTTGCACAAAGGGATGTTACGCCAGAGGCCACCTTTGAGGTGCTGGACAAGCATACCCCTGGGATAAGCGAGGCGATGAGATATTACAGCCTTCAAATAACTCCAAAGGCGATGCTTTCCAGGGCCATTTCTGGCATACGCAAGCAGACGCTCATAATAAATATGCCAGGAAGTCCAAAGGCGGTGGAAGAATGTCTGCAGTTTATAAAAGAACCAATTGTCCATGGCATAGAAATAATGAAAGGTTCAGCTACTGAATGTGCAAGAAAATAAATTATTTACAAATTCAGAAAATTATGGTAACATAATAAATAAGGTCCGAGTATTGCCATCGATACCGGTAATACCATTGGGTGTTGAGGAATGATTCAACGCCTCCCGTGTTTGGAAAGGTCCGCATTTATTTGCGTGTCCTTTTTTATTTATTAAAAATACAATGAGGGCATAAATCACAATATCATTTACCAGAGAAAGGGAGTATATTATGAAAACGACTTACAATGGAAAAGTATTGAGAATTAACCTTACATCAGGGGAAATTAAGGTCGAGAAATTAGATCTTGACATGGCTAAAAAATTCATCGGCGGAAGAGGTTTGGGAACTAAAATGCTGATGGACGAGGGGATTGCAACTGTAGATCCGCTTTCGGAACAAAACAAGCTCATATATATCACCGGCCCAATGACTGGGGCAGCAGTGCCAACCGGCGGACGCTACATGGTGGTTACAAAATCACCGCTGAACTCAATGATAGCGAGTTCAAACTCAGGCGGACAATGGGGCGGAAAGCTTAAATATGCAGGCTGGGATGCAATAATAGTAGAAGGAAAATCAGAAAAACCAGTATATATTAATATAGAGGATGAAAAAATAGAAATAAAATCAGCAGAAAATCTTTGGGGCAAAACAACCGAAGCTACGGATGAGGCGCTTAAAGAGATATATCCAAAATGTTCAGTACTTAACATTGGGCCAGCTGGAGAACGAAAGTCACTGCTTGCAGCCATTATGAATGACAAGGACAGAGCAGCCGGAAGAGGCGGCGTTGGTGCGGTAATGGGATCTAAAAATCTAAAAGCCATAAGCGTAACTTCGACAAAAACCGTAATGGAGCCTTATGACATAGAAGCCCTGAAGGCAGCTGCAAAAGACTCGAATTCGAAAATAAAAGAAAATGGAGTAACAGGCGGAGGGCTTCCAACCTATGGAACTGCAGTACTCGTAAATATAATAAACAACGTAGGCACAATGCCAACCAAAAACTGGCAGGGATCATATGATGAAAATGCAGATGAATTTTCAGGAGAGTCCATGAAAGATGAGATTCTTGTGAAACAAGGATTCTGTCATAGATGCCCAATAGGCTGCGGAAGGGTTATAAACCTTAATGACAAGGAGATGGGCGGACCTGAGTATGAACCGCTATGGGCATATGGCTCAAACTGCGGTATAACTGATCTTAAGGCAATATCTGAAGCCAATTTCTGGTGTAATGAATATGGAATCGATGCGATATCAGCGCCTTGTACGATTGCAGCAGCGATGGAGCTGTATCAGAGGGGCTATATAAAAGAAGAGGAATGTGAAGGCGTACCGCTTGTATGGGGAAGTACTGAGGCCATAATAGAGTGGACCAAACGTATGGGTGCGTGTGAAACGAAGCTTGGAGCATTGATGTCACAGGGCTCATTCAGACTTTGCGAACATTATGGACATCCAGAAATCTCCATGTCAGTAAAAAAACAGGAAATGCCGGCATATGATGCCCGTGCTATCCAGGGAATCGGAATAACTTATGCTACAAGCAACCGTGGCGGATGTCACGTAAGAGGCTACATGATATCTCCTGAAATTTTGGGACTTCCTGAGCAACTAGACAGACTGGAGACTGAAGGTAAAGCGATGTGGGCAAAAATATTCCAGGATCTTACCGCTGTAATAGATTCAATGGGCATGTGCCTGTTCACATCATTCGCCCTTGGAGCACCGGAATATGCAGCTCTTCTTAATGCAGGGACTGGAACTAATCATGATGTGAATTCACTGCTTGAGACTGGCGAGAGAATATACAATATCGAGCGTATGTTCAATAAAGCGGCAGGAATGAAGCCTGAAGATGACAGACTTCCAAAACGCCTTACCGAAGAGCCGATTGTAGACGGACCTTCAAAAGGAGAGATAAGCAAGATAGGCATAACACTTCCAGAATATTATCAAGTACGTGGATGGGAAAATGCCTTCCCTACAGAAGAAACCCTGAAACGTCTTGGATTATAGATTTTAAAGAATAGCAAGGAGGTAGCGGATGATAGAAGTAAGGCTTTTTGCAACCTTCAGGGAGGGGCGCGATAAAATTCAATTCTTAGATTCAAAAGATTTCTCCAAAGCCTCAGATGTAGTTGATTATTTTAAAATACCGCATAAGGAAGTAGCCATATGCCTTATAAACGGCAGACATTCAAAGCTTGATGAAGATGTCAAAGACGGAGATGTCCTGGCAATATTTCCACCTGTAGGCGGAGGTTAAAAGTAAACACTAAAATGTTAAATAGTCGAAATTTAGGGGAAGCCAGGTGCTTCCCTTTTTTATCTTTGTCTTGCCGTAATAATCAAAATATTGTATGATTAGAATTATAGAAATTAAATTATTTCAAATTAAATATGAAGATATCAGGGAGTTTACAATGTTAAATCAGCATAGAATACTGATAGTTGATGACGAAAAAAAAATAGTAGAGGCCATAGAGGCATATTTAATAAAAAATGGATATAAAACATATAAGGCGTATAATGGGAATGATGCAATTGAAATTTTTGAAAAAAAAGCTCCAGACATGGTAATCCTGGACTTGATGCTTCCCGGCATCAGCGGTGAAGAAGTATGCAGGCATATTCGCAGATCATCGAGGATACCTGTAATAATGCTTACAGCCAAAGCTACCGAGAATGATAAGATATCAGGACTCGATATTGGAGCCGATGATTATATTACAAAACCTTTCAGTCCAAGAGAACTGGTTGCAAGAGTAAATACAATTCTTAGGAGGTGCAGCGATGGGCTCTCGCCTCTTTTTAATACAATGAGCTGGAATCAGAATGATTTGGAGGTAGATATTGGCCTATGCAAGGTAATAAAAGCCGGTAAAAGTGCGAATTTGACACCTAGCGAGTTTAAGATATTGCTGGCACTCATAAAATATCCTAACAAGACCTTTTCAAGAGAGGAACTTATCACTCTGGTTTTTGGAGCCGACTTTGACGGGTATGACAGAACCATAGATTCACATATAAAAAATCTTAGGAGCA
>JBATTG010000070.1:0-4829 GCA_049670425.1 Proteocatella sp. | reverse complement strand
ACATAGCCAAAGACGGCTGCGTTGTAAAAAGATCCGCCGTAGCACCTGAAATGATGGTTCACAGCGGCCCTGCAAGAGTATTCGACAGCGAGGAAGAAGCCCTTGACGTAATCTACAGCGGCGGAATAAAACCAAAAGATGTTGTCATAATAAGGTATGAGGGACCAAAAGGTGGCCCTGGCATGAGAGAGATGCTAAGCCCAACTTCTGCCCTTGCCGGCATGAAGCTTGACAAGGAAGTTGCCCTTATAACTGACGGACGATTCAGCGGGGCTTCAAGAGGAGCCTCAATCGGGCACGTTTCACCAGAGGCGGCATCTGGTGGCAATATCGGTCTTGTGAACGAGGGCGATATGATTGAAATCAATATCCCCGAAAACACCATAAACGTTATGGTTTCCGATGAAGAACTTGATCTAAGAAGAAAAAGCTATGTGGAAAAAGAACCCAGAATAAAAACTGGATGGCTTTCAAGATACGCAAGACTAGTTGACTCAGCAAACACAGGAGCGGTAATGAAATAATGGAAAACTTATCAAGGCTTTATAATAGAATTCATACTCTGGTAATATTCAGCAGTGTGCTTGAGGACAAGGCCGTAAAAAAGCTACTCGGACTCTTGGAATATCTGCAGAAAATAAATCATCCTGTAAGGAAGGTTGGCATGATAACAAATGCCAAGGATGAATCAACCTCAGATGAACAAGGCCTGGAATTTACTACGGCCCTTAGATATTACAGCGAGCTTGCCGGTGAACTTTATGCTAAAAGTGAAGGAAACCTGAGCGAACATATTTTAAACCTCGTACTTGAAGACCAGAACGTCTACAGCAAGTTTGTTTCTCAAAAGAAAGCCATCCTGCCTTCTCTTGAAAAATGTCTTGCAGAAGAACTTGACATACTTTCAGAATTTTCATCCCTTAAAAGTGTCATATTCAAAGAAAAAATAGGCTATGATGGATATTTACTTGAATATGATGTCAAAAGCTACGATTTTCATCAAATATACAAGAAAAGAATAGCTCAGATCCATCACCGAGGCTTTGGAATATTTGCAAAATACAGCACCTTCGTTATTGAAAGCGACAACATAATCCCTGTTCAAAACCCGGACAATACCAAACTTTTCGACCTTACGGGATACAGCTCTCAACGAAGACAGATAATTGACAATACAAAGGCCCTTCTAGGCGGCAAGAGTGCGGCAAACATGCTCATGTATGGCGATGCTGGAACAGGCAAATCTGCAACGGTAAAAGCCCTTGCTTCCAATTTTTTTGAAGATGGCCTGAGACTGATTGAACTTAAGAAATCCCAGTATTCAAGAATTCCCAAACTCATGGATTCTCTTGGCAGCAATCCACTTAAATTCATACTATTTTTAGATGATCTCTCCTTCAACAAGGATGATGACGATTTTTCTTCTCTCAAAGCCATACTGGAAGGCTCGGTGTCGGCAAAGTCAGATAATATAGTCATCTATGCAACCAGCAACAGAAGGCACTTTGTCAAAGAGAACTTTTCTGACAGAGAAGGCGACGAAATTCATTTCAGCGACACCATGGAGGAAATATCATCGCTCAGCGACAGATTCGGACTTACAGTCACCTTTTCAAAACCCAACAAGGAAGAATATATAAAAATCATGCTTGATATGGCTGAAAAGATTGGCATCGAAACGCCTGAAGAACAGCTGGTTATAAAAGCAGAGGCCTTTGCCATCAGAAGAGGCGGGCGTTCACCAAGAGTTGCAAAGCACTTCGTCGAACTGTTCAGCAGCGGGGTTATAAACTAAAACATTTTTTATATTTATGCATAAAAAAGAGAGGACTTTGTCCTCTCTTTTTTGTTTCATTTTTGAAATTATGCCGCTTTAGTTAATTCTACTAAAATAGAATTAACTTCTTTTACATCAACATAAGTTCTGCCATCTTTGATTGTTGGTACATATTTAAATTCTGCCGCTATATTGCTGTCTGCATCCATTGCCTGGTAAGCCATTTCGTTGGCTTTAAACTGAACTACAGCGCCTTCTTTTGTAAGCTTGATTTCTTTTGTTTTTGCATTGAAATCCACTTTGAAGCCCTGTGCCTGAGCAAATATCCTTATTTCGCCCTCAGTTCTTACAGTTATTCTAGTTTCCAAATCACCTTGAACTTCTCCGGTTTTTTCGATGTAACCAAGAAGAGTATCCATAAGAGTGTTATATTCTTTGTCTATTGAATACGGTTTTAACATTTCATATCCGTCTCCACCAACTGCCATGAAGTCATTTGTAACTACCGAATAAGTCTTGTTCATGTCAATTGAAACTCCAGCTACTTTAACATCCGTTATTCTTTCGCCTGCTTTTGCTCCACCATTAAGTGTGAATGTCATTCCTGCAACGTGAGGGAATGCTCCTTTTTCAACTGGAAAATCACTGGTTCCATGTTCAAGGGCTGCAACTATGTCGCTTCCTTTTATCTGTTTTACCATCAAAGTGTTTCCAAAAGGAAATACTGTAACCAGGTCTTTCATGGTTATATCTCCGGCTTTGATCGAGGTTCTTATCCCTCCGCCGTTTGTTATAGCTACCTGCGCTCCGGTAAGATCCAGCATTGCATCCGTCGCAAGCTGTCCAAGGTTTGATTCGCCAGTTCTTACAACGCCTCTTTCCCCTCCCAGGTCAGCAGATGTTTTTCCTACAACTTTAGAAAGCACTTTGTCCTGCTCTTTTGTTATTTTTGCTATCTCATCATTTATAGCTGCCTTAGGAGCTGTGTTTGCAAAGTCTGCGTATGCAAGAAGCGACGCTTTTTTATCGATTACTTTTGCGTCTGCCAGTGTTACTTCTACTTTTCCTACGTTTTTAAGCGCAGTATTCGCACTTGCAATAAGAGTATTTCCAACCACCATGCCTTCATCAAGCTTGGTATGGCTGTGTCCGTCAATTATAACGTCGATTCCTTCTACTGCACTTGCCACTTTATCCGAAGTGTAGTCACCTTCATATAATCCAAGGTGTGAAAGCATCACTACAACATCAACCTTTTCTGTTTCTCTAAGCTCTTTTACTGTTTTTTGAGCATTTGCTATGATGTCCCTGAACTCATATCCCACAACATTGTCCGGATGAGTTTTGAAAGTTGTTTCTGGCGTAGATATTCCAAATACGCCTACCTTAAGGCCTCCGATTTCCTTTACTATATAAGACGGAAATACCTGCTTTCCATCTTTATATATATTTGCTGCAAGCATCGGGAAATTGATTTGTTTTGAAATATCCATAAGGTTTGATGATCCAAAGTCAAATTCATGATTTCCTACGGCCATTGCATCATAGCCTACAAGATTTGCAACAGGTACCACACTCTGTCCTTTTTCAAGGTTGGCATAAGGAAGTCCCTGGAACATATCCCCTGCATCCACGAACAAGACTCTCTCTGTCATTTTAAGATTTTCCACATAGGTTGCCAGTTTTGCAAAGCCTATTACGTCCTTGCCGTTGTCCGATACATTTGAATGAGTATCGTTAGTATGAATGATTGTAAGTTTGGTCTGCAGCGGTTCTTGCGCAAAACCTGAATAAGTAAAAATGCTTGTAACTACCATCATTACTGCCAGTAGTCTGCTGATTCTTTTCTTCATGTTAACCTCCATTAAAATTTAAAATTTGCTTAACCCAAAACCGATTTATCCTCAATTGCAACTATAGCCTCAGAATAAAAACCATGTTATCCAGAGGCCATAGCTGTCAAAAATGAATACTTATTTCAGTTCGTCAATTGCTTTTTTGATTATTGCCGGAGCTTTTGAACAGTTTTCTTCTGATACGGCGCAAACCGCGAATCTTACTCCCATCTGAAGTGGCACTGCAAATATGTTATATTCTGTAAGTTTTTCCACTACTGCCTTTGGATTTTCATGAGGGATTGAAGTAAAGAAGCCATCTCTGTATGGAAGTATTTCCAGACCTGCTTCTGCTGATGCCTTTACAAATGCTGCGGCTCTTGCTCTTAGCATCTGCTTGTACATAAGAAGCTCTTTTGCATAAGCTTCAAGTTTTTGAGGGTCATTTTCAATAGCTGTCATGACTTCCATAGCGCCTCTTGTTCCATTTGACCAGTTGGCTCTTCCTCCGTGAAGGCAAGCGTAGTAAAAGTCTTCTACTACATCTTCATTCGAAGATATTCCGATAACTGCTCCTGATCTAAGTCCATACATAGTATACCCTTTAGACATGCTGTAGCCTACTATTACAAGAATATTTTCTGGCAGACCCGAGAATTTTCTGAAGAATTCTCTTCTTTCAAAACCTTCACCTGCAAAGTCTATATATGCCGTGTCTACAAAAAGTATAAGCTTGTTAGCCTTGTCTTGTGCCTTATTTTTCATTATATCTATTACTTTATCCCACTCATCATCCGAAAGGCTGTAACCCGTTGGATTTTGGGCAGGCGAATTTATTATTGTAAGCACTCGCTTTTGCTCATCAACCAAAGCATCAAAGTTTTCCTTGAATGACTCCACATTGAAGTTGCCTTTTTCATCAAACTGCTTGTGGTGGGTAAGGCTTCTTCCTACGTCTCCGGCAATTGTGCTGTATGCAGACCAGAACCAGTCGGCCACAAGTATCTTGTCTCCTGGATTAGTGTATCCCCAGACTGCATGCTTGATTGCTCCCGTTCCTCCTGGTGTAGCTACCGTTCTTATATGCGCATCTGGTCTGAATTCTCTGAAACATGCTTTTTCTACGGCTTCAAGAAAGTCAGGCTGTCCTGCAAGTGCTGCGTAAGCTGCAATCTTTGCATTAGGAAGCGATTTAAGAACTCCGTAAACGCTCTCCA
>JBATTG010000069.1:0-19582 GCA_049670425.1 Proteocatella sp. | reverse complement strand
TTTTAGCTCTCTTCATAGCTTCTTTTGCTGCTACTGCTCCTAATTGTCTTGCACTCATTGGTGTTAATCCTCCACCAAAATTTCCTACAGCCGTTCTTGCAGCACTTACTATTACAACTTCTCTCATATAAACTCCCTCCAAAACTAAATAGTTTTCAAATTATATTTTCAAATTAAGTATATTGTTTTTTATCATTTTCAAATAGTATCAAAAAAATGCTACTTATTAGCAAAATTCAACGTTAATAAGTAGCATTTTTAATACCATTAAGTTTGCTTTTAATGAATACCACCGTTAACCTTAACTTTCAATAATTTACGAGCTTTTATGCTCTAGTTTATTTGTTAGTTATACTATATTATATAGAGTTAAAGTATGTCAAGGTTTTTTTTTTTAATAAAATAACATGTATACAAATATATCCAATCATCTATCTATTAGATAATATTTTGTCAATTTTTAGTAGTTGTAGAATCCAACTTTAGTTTTTCTTCCCAATAGATTAGCTCTTACCATTTTTCTAAGTAATGGATGAGGTCTGTATTTTGAATCACTATACTCATTATAAAGAACTTCCATAATTGCAAGACATACATCAAGTCCTATAAGATCTCCTAAAGCAAGTGGTCCCATTGGATGATTTGCTCCAAGTTTCATAGCTTCATCTATATCTTCTTTTTTAGCAACTCCATCTGCAAGTATTCCTACTGCTTCATTTATCATAGGTATTAGTACTCTGTTTACTACAAAACCTGGAGCCTCTTCAACTTCAACAGGAACTTTTCCTACTGCTTTAGCCAATTCAAAAACTTTATTGAATATTTCCTGGTCAGTCATCTGGCCTTTTATTACTTCCACAAGCTTCATTGCTGGAACTGGATTGAAGAAGTGCATTCCAATAACTCTTTCTGGTCTGCTTGTAGTTGATGCAACTTCTGTTATAGATAAAGATGATGTGTTTGTAGCCAGTATTGCACTATCTTTAGCAATCTTTTCAACATCTTCAAAAGTAGATTTTTTAGTTGCCATATCCTCTGCTATCGCTTCTATGAATAAGTCTGCATCTTTGCATTCTTCAAAACTAAGAGCAGTAGTGATGTTTGACAAGATTTCAACTTTTTTAGCATCTTCCATCTTACCTTTTTCAACTTGCTTAGTTAATGACTTTGTTATAACTGCTACAGCTCTGTTTATTGAAGCTTCTGATCTACCTTTAAATATTACTTCATAACCTGCCTGAGCAAATGTTTGAGCTATTCCTCCGCCCATTGTTCCTGTTCCAACTACACAAATCTTCATATTTTTGCCTCCAATAAGTATTATTATTTTAATTATTAAAATTAACATAACTTAAATCTCAAATAAAATAAGCAATTATTTTTGTTAACATTTCCAAGATTATTATCACACATTGATAAATATATGTCAATAGGTTTATTCATTTTATTTTTACAATTTCAAATTTTTCAAATTTTTCGTCATATTTGATTGAAATTTTTAAAACAATACAAAAAATTTATAATTCATCTTGAAATTCAAATTTTTATAGCTATATATCAAACATGAAATATCAATTGCTAATCATTGCATATGAATTTAATTTTGGCTTATTTGCTTTTAAATTCTGCTTTTCTTTTTTCCAAGAATGCAGCCATTCCTTCTTTTTGATCTTCTGTCGCAAAGCATAATCCAAACAGGTTCGCTTCTATATCAATTGCCGTGCTTATATCAGTCTGATAGCCCTTATCTATGGCTTCTTTACTGTATTTAACTGCTATTTGCGCATTTGAAGCTATTTTCTTGGCCATTTCCATAGCGACATCCATTAACTTGTCTGGTTCTACAACTGCATTTACAAGACCGATTTCTTTCGCTTCCTTGGCATTTATGATGTTCCCTGTGAATATAAGTTCTTTTGCCTTACCAAGACCTACTAATCTTGACATTCTTTGTGTTCCAGAAAACCCTGGCGTTATTCCAAGTCCAACTTCTGGTTGACCAAATTTTGCTTTTTCGGATGCTATTCTTATGTCACATGCCATTGCAAGTTCACAACCGCCTCCTAATGCAAATCCATTTACAGCCGCTATGACTGCCTTTGGCATAGTTTCGATTTTTCTAAAAACTCCTGCGCCATGCTCCCCAAAGGCTTTCCCCTCTGTTGCATTCATAGTGCTCATTTCTGCAATGTCGGCTCCAGCTACGAAAGCCTTGCCCTCGCCTGTTAAAATAATGACATTTATATTTTCATCTGCTGCGGCCTCATCAAACGCCTCCCCAATATCGCTAAGGACGTCATTACTCAGCGCATTCAATGCACTCGGCTTGTTTACCTTAATTATAAGTACGTTTTCTACATACTCCTTTAATACAAATTTTTCCATGTTTTTGTTACTCCTTTCATATTTTACTCAATTATAACAACAAAACCCGAGAAATGTAAATATTTTTTTATCAAACTTTTACATGACATTTTTCCGTCATTGGTTAATTTTATATCTATCTCTTATGTACCAATGTAATGATGCTTCGTTCAATTTCATTCAGCCAATATATTCATACGCTATTTCTTTATTATGAAGCTTTTTATTCATTATGAAGTTTTTTTGTTATATTTCAAAACACAACATTCCAACCTTGAACCATCTTCAATTAAACTTCGTTAAGGCACACTTATATAATAACACCATATTCTGAAATATTCAACAATTGTAAGTCTATGTATTTTTTTAGATAATAAAAATCCCCAAAACTGATGTTCTGGGGATTGTATATAAAAAGAATATTATCTTTTTGAGAACTGTGGAGCTCTTCTTGCTGCTTTAAGTCCGTATTTCTTTCTTTCCTTCATTCTAGCATCTCTAGTAAGGAATCCAGCTGCTTTAAGAGCTGGTCTTAGCTCAGCGTCTGCCTTAAGTAATGCTCTGGAAATTCCGTGTCTGATAGCTCCAGATTGTCCTGTAAATCCACCACCGTCAACGTTTACAAAAACGTCATACTTAGTTAATGTATCTGTCAGTTGTAATGGGCTGCGAACGTCTCTTCTTAGTGTTTCATATCCAAAATATTCCGCGATATCTCTACCGTTAACTACTATATTTCCTTGTCCTGGTAAAAGTCTTACTCTTGCAACAGAGCTTTTTCTTCTTCCAGTTCCATAATATTGTACCATAGCCATGAAAATTTCTCCTTTCTAAAGTTATACCTCTAAAGTTATTAATTTTTGAGCTGCATGAGTATGCTCTGGTCCAACGAACACCTTAAATCTCTTCATCATAGGAGCTCTTAATTTGCTCTTTGACAGCATTCCATTTACAGAAGCTGTAATAACTTCTCCTGGCTTCTCTTGTAACATTCTTCTCAAAGGAGCTTCCTTCATGTTACCGATATACCCTGTATGGTGTCTGTATATTTTTTGATCTAATTTTTTTCCAGTTACTGCAATCTTTTCTGCATTTACTACTACTACAAAATCTCCTCCATCTACGTGTGGAGTGTATGTTACTTTGTGCTTTCCTCTTAAGACATTTGCTATCTCAGTTGAAAGTCTTCCTAGCGTTTTTCCTTCTGCATCGACGATGTACCAATTTCTAGTAACTTCTGCAGGTTTAGAAATATAAGACTTCATTCTTATTCCTCCTTAAAACAAATAAACCAACTATTAGTGTATGAATAAAGTCCGGGGCAGTGGACATATTTTATACATTCTTTAAGATTATAATGTATTTATGCCTTGTTGTCAATAGCATACGCTACATTCTTTAAAAACAATCCCATTGCCGGCGCTGTTGGGCCTGCAAATGTCCTGGATTTTGAATCTAAAATTTCTTTCATACTGTACTCTCTGTCTTTTCCGATTTCAACAAGAGTCCCGGCAATTAACCTCACCATATTATACAAAAATCCATTACCAGATATTTCCATTTCAATAATGTCTCTATTTTGCCTCAACTCAAGACTGTATATTGTTCTTATGAAATTTTTAGCCGTAGATCCTTCCGATTTGAAGGCTGAAAAATCATGTTCACCAATAATATAGCTTGCCTCTTCTTGCATTTTCTCGAAATTTAAATCTCCTTTTACATAAAATGACCTGTTTCTTTCGAACGATCTTCTTATGTCTCCTGTCTGTATTCTGTACAGATAGGTCTTTCTTTTGGCTCCAAACCTTGAATGAAACGAATCTTCCACTTCGCAGCTTTCTAAAATTTTAATATTATCATGTAAAATTGAATTTAATGCATATTTAAGTTGTATTGCGGGTATATTTGTAGAAGTGTGAAAATTAGCTACTTGAGCAAATGCATGAACACCTGCATCCGTTCTTCCAGATGCAATCAATATTGCCTTTTCTCCCGTAATTTTCATTATTGCACTTTCAATTTCAGCTTGAACCGTATTAAATTTCTTTTGTTTTTGCCATCCTGAAAAGCTTGTACCGATGTATTCGATTGTTAATTTAACGTTCATTAACCGTTCTCCTTATTATCAACTTAGACAATTATATCAAATTTTTGGCTTTTATACAATTTTTTTTTATGATTTTTTCAAATTATACTTACCATACTGATTGCAATTTTTTGACAATTGTAATACAATATATTTATTAACGTATTTATTATGAAAAGGGGGCTTGACTGTTTATGTTACCTAGATTTTTGTTACTTTTTGCTTTTGTTCTTATTTCATTTAAAGTTTTTCATGTTATTCATACTGAAATATTTAAACGTGAATTATGTGATGATGATTTCTATACTGGCGGTATCAAAGACATTGTTTCAAATGCTAATCTTAAGAAAAAACATAATGTTACAAGAAACGTACATAAATCAAGGCGTCCATCAACATCAAGGCCAGCTGCTTCTTATAAGCCAGCTATGACGCAAAGTCGTGGCGTTACCTATACTTCATATGAATCTTACAAAAAAATTAATTCTTCATCAAAATAATAAATTACTGAAGATGGGATTCTCCCATCTTTTTTTTTCGTTTATCGGAGGCTCCATTTATGTCTTATAGCCCTAAATTAAAACAAATATTACGATATCTTTTCAATTCTATAAAATACAGCATCAAGTTTGATAACGTTACACTATTCTACCTTATATCTTTTTCTGCAGCTTTTTCTCAAGGAATATTCAACATGTTTGCTGGCCTGTACCTTATAAATATCGGATACGGCGAATCCACAGTAGGAAACATACTCTCCCTCAATACGATTGCAATTGCAGTGGGTTCCATAATAAGCGCCTACCTTATTGAAAGCATCGGAAGGAAAAAAAGTTTCTACTTAAGCTGCATATTAATTTCTATCTCAACAGTTCTGTCAGTGTCGTTCAAAAACATTTCCGTTATTTCAATATTCGTAATCATAAATGGTCTTGGTTTAAGTATAAGAGCCACCGCCGAAGGTTTATTCCTCGCTGAAAATACATCTCCCAATAATCGGATGAGGGCATACAGCAATAACTTTGTAATAACCTTTATGGGTTATATGTTCGCTACATTTACCGGTGGGCATATGAGCACTTTCATAAGTGACAAGCTTCTGCTTGATAATTCCATATTTTACATATCGCTGATAGCTTCTGTATTCACGCTTTTATTTTTAATCCCAATTAGCCATATTAAGGAAAATATCGCATCAAAACCAAGAAGCCTGAAAAACTGTATCAAAGGATACAGCGTCATACGAAAACCCGATATTGCCCTTTATATCTTATATTATTCCATAACTGGCATCGGAGCTGGCATGGTCGTCCCATTTTTCAGTGTATATCTGAAGTATTCCATGTCCTTAAGTGACGGCGTCGTAGGTTCAATCTTATCTTTTGCCCAGTTAGGATGCATAATAGGAGGTCTTTGCCTTCCATTTCTAACAAAACGTTTCGGAAGGCATAAAACTACCATAGTGTGCCAATTTCTAAGCATCCCATTTTTAATCAGCATAGCATTTCCTCAGGGAATATTCTTTGTTTACATTTCATTCTTTATGCGAAACGGGCTTATGAATATGGCAACACCGCTCAATACAAGCATTTTCATGGATCTTGTCGAACCTGAAGAAAGATCCAATTTCAGCAGCCTTTTATCTCTATTTTCCAGTTTTTCAAGGGCAATCGGAATAAGCGTCGGCGGTTACATGATGCAGCACATAAATTACCATTCACCTTATTACCTTACTACCATATTATATTTAAGTGCAATTTCAGTTTTTATATATGTCACTAAAAAATCAAAAAAATAATCACATTACAAAAGCCCATGTCTCAAAATAGTGCTTACATAATTTATTACAAAACAAAAAAATCCTTTCAGAAATATTCAAAAAGGATTTTTTTGCTTTTTATTTTTTATTCTTCGTTTTCAGCTTCTTCTTTTATTGGCTTCATTGTTGGGAAAGGTATTACATCTCTTATAGACTGTGCGTTAGTGATAAGCATTACTACTCTGTCTATACCGATTCCAAGTCCGCCTGTTGGTGGAAGTCCCACTTCTATTGCATTAAGGAAATCCTCATCCATTTCATTCGCTTCGTCATCTCCAAGTTCTCTTTGCTTAACCTGATCTTCAAATCTTCCTCTTTGGTCGATTGGATCATTAAGCTCTGAGAAAGCATTGGCAATTTCCCATGTGTTTACAAAAGCTTCAAATCTATTTGTAAGTCTTGGATCTTCTGGATTTCTCTTTGCAAGCGGTGAAATTTCAACCGGATGATGAGTTATAAATGTTGGTTCCATAAGATGCGCTTCCCCATATTCTTCGAAGAACAGGCTTATAATATGTCCTCTGGTCATTTGTGAAGGTGCAACCTCTAAGTGCTTCTCTTTTGCTACTGCTATGGCAGCTTCATCAGTCTGAATTTCATAGAAATCCACGCCTGCATATTCTTTAACTGCATCTATCATAGTCATTCGCTTCCAAGGTGGTTTAAAATCTATTTCTTTGCCCTGATAGTTAACTACCATGCTTCCTGTAGCCGCTTCAGCCATATGAGCAACAAGGTTCTCTGTAAGCTCCATTATCTCTTCATAGCCTACATATGCCCAGTATAATTCCATTGCTGTGTATTCCGGATTGTGCTTTATGGACATACCTTCATTACGGAACATCCTTCCCATCTCATAAACCTTTTCAAATCCACCAACTACGAGTCTTTTAAGGTAAAGTTCATTGGCTATTCTAAGATACATGTCTATATCAAGGGTATTGTGATGAGTTACGAAAGGTCTGGCACTCGCGCCTCCAGCTATGGTATTTAATATAGGTGTATCCATCTCAATGAAGCCTCTTGAATCCAGATAATCTCTAAGTGCTTTTGTTGCTTTATTTCTTATAAGAAATGCTTTTTTAACTTCAGGGTTTACAATAAGGTCTACATATCTTTGTCTGAATCTCATATCCTGATCCTTAAGTCCTGCATGTTTGTCTGGCAATGGCTGAAGTGATTTCGTAAGAAGCACTACTTCTGTCGCTCTTATAGAGATTTCTCCCTTTTGAGTCTTGAACACAGTTCCCTTTATTCCTACTATATCACCAATATCATTTGTTATAAAATCAGCATAATTCTCAGCGCCAATCTTATCCGCTCTTACATAAATTTGAACTCGGCCTTCATAATCCTGAATTGTAACAAACGTAGCTTTTCCATGTTCTCTCATAAGCATTATTCTTCCAGCTACGGCTACATCTGTGCCTTCTAACTCATCAAACTTATCGAAAATATCTATGCTATGATTTGTAAAATCGAATTTTTCGTGAATGAACGGATTTTTTCCTTGTTCCTGAAGCTTCTTAAGCTTATCAATCCTTACCTGCACTAGTTCATTATGATTAGCTTCAATTCCCATCTTCTTATCCTCCTGTTTTAAATTTATTATATCAAGCCACCAGAGCAAAATTGCTCCTTAGCATTTTCAAATTATCTTCTAATTTCAAGAACTTTTATTTTGGCAGTTCCATTTGGAACTTGAACATTTACTTTATCCCCTACTTTTTTACCAAGCAGCGCATTTCCTACTGGTGATTCATTTGATATTCTGTCCTGTGAAGGATCCGCTTCTGCAGAACCAACTATGGCATATTCTTCAATCTCTGCTTTTTTCATGCTTGAATCTTTTATTTCTATCTTAACGATTGAACCTACTGTAACTTTTTCATGGTCTATTTCAGACTCATTTATTATTCTCGCTGCTCTAAGCTGATTTTCAAGCTTGAATATTCTTTCTTCCATTTGAGCTTGCTCGTTTTTGGCTTCATCATACTCTGCATTCTCAGATATATCTCCAAATGATATTGCAATTTTGATTCTCTCTGCAACTTCACCTCTTTTTACCGCTTTTAAATACTCTAATTCGTCGACAATCCTATTATAACCATCTTGGGTTAATAATATTTCTTTTACATTTTCCATTTTTTATTTCCTCCATATATATATACTTATCTTTTTAAACGTTGTATGTTTTTAACATTATACAGAACTAGTTATTTTGTGTCAAGTTTGCCTGGTAGTCCTTCAGCATCATTATTACTTCGTTCGAGCTTGTAATGTGATTGATATCATCTCTCATTTTAGCGCTTCCGTACATACCTTTTAGATACCATCCCAGATGTTTGCGCATTTCCCTTACAGTCTTATCTTCGCCTTTATACCTCATGGAAAGATCATAGTGTTCAAGCATTACATCTATTTTTTCATATTCTGTCACGTGAGACAATTTTCCAGTTTCAATATAATCTTTGATTTGTTTAAATATGAAGGGGTTGCCTTGCGAACCTCTTCCTATCATATATGCATCGGCACCAGTTTTTTCTATTATAAGTTTTGCATCTTCAATGGAAAAAATATCCCCATTTGCTATGACAGGTATATTTACACTTTTCTTGATTTTTTCTATTATTTCCCAATCTGCCTTCCCCGTATAAAACTGCTCACGGGTTCTGCCATGTATGGTTATGCAATCGGCGCCTGCCGCCTCCGCGTTCAGCGCAAATTCCAGTGCATTTATAGAATTTTCATCCCAGCCTTTTCTGAACTTCACAGTTACAGGAAGCTTCGATGCTTTTTTTACTGAGGATATTATTTCATATGCCAATTTGGGATCTTTCATAAGCGCCGACCCTTCATTATTCTTAGTGATTTTGGGTGCCGGGCATCCCATATTTATATCTATTATCTTGAATCTTTCTAAATCGCTTAATATGCCTGCAGCTTCTGCCAGATACTCCGGTTCATGCCCAAATATTTGAACGGCTACATCGCCTTCTTCCGGTTTCACCTCCAGCATACCAAATGTATTATTGTCCCCGTAACATAAGGCTTTTGCATTGATCATCTCTGTATATAATAATGACGCTCCATATTTCTTACAAATAACTCTAAATGGAAAATCTGTAACACCTGCCATAGGTGCTAAAAAAGCATCCCCTTCGGTAATAAAATTGCCTATTTTCAAATTGTTGCTCCTTAACAATACTTCTCTATTTGTTTTTTTCGTGTATTATTCTTAATCCTTCAAGCGTAAGATTCTTATCTACAATCCTGACATTTTTGGTTTGCGAAATAATCAGACTTGCCAAACCTCCCGTAGCCACGACTTTTACGTCTGATTCGCCGGACTCTTGAATCATTTTTTCAACTATATTGTCCACCAAACCTACATAACCATGGAATATGCCTGATTGCATTGCAGCTGTAGTATTTTTGCCTATTACGCTCTGGGTTTCTATAATCTCGACTTTATGCAGTTTTGAGGCTCTTTGAAAAAGTGCTTCACTGGAAATCTTGATACCTGGAGTAATAGCGCCTCCAAGATATTCGCCCATTTTGTTTATATAGCAAAATGTAGTCGCAGTTCCAAAATCTATAAGAATCAGCGGCCCGCCATATTTTTCAAATCCAGCTACAGCATTTACTATTCTGTCGGCTCCAACCTGGCTTGGGGTTTCATACTTTATATTTATCCCAGTTTTTATCCCTGGGCCTATTACCATAGGATTTTTATTTATATATTTCACAACAAAATTTTCAAGCGAATGCATCACTTCAGGAACAACTGACGATATTATTACATCCTCAATTTCTGAAAACTCTATTCCATCTATTTGAAATAATTGTGCTATTATAGCACCGAATTCGTCTGATGTTTTGTTGATATCGGTTGCGATTCTAAAACTATTTTTCAGTTCTTTGTTCTCATAAACTCCTAATACAATATTCGTATTTCCAACATCTACCACTAATAGCATATTTTTTCTCCACATCAATATATTTTTAATTCTTTATAATTTTTTTAAGTGCCGTAACTGAAGCTACCGTTATCAGCGCAGCTACTATCATTTCTGGAATTCCGTTTGTGGTTGCTATTCCCATTACAAATGCGAATGCACCTCCGTCAGGAAGCCCCAATGCCTCTACCATTTTTTGCGCATACAGTGCATATGCACTTCCAAGTACAAATACAGTGTTTACTAAAGTTCCAAATGCTCCAGACAACAATAATACTGTTTTTTCGTTTTTTAATAACTTTTTAGCTATTGCAAAAAAATAGTAAGTTAGAATTCCAATTAAAATCCTTGGAACGACTGATACAAGTGGGTTAAGAAAAATAAATGAAATCGGTGTAGGAGTCATGAAACTTTTCATCATAGATGAGATTCCAAATATCAAACCAACCATTGCCCCTACAAAAGGCCCTTCCATAATTGCACCTATAATTACCGGTATATGCATTGTCGTCACATTTGCCACACCCAGCGGAATAAATCCAATCGGTGTAAATCCCAGCACGACTGATATTGCCCCCAGCATTCCAATTATAGTCATTCTTCTTGTTTTTTTAATAGTAGTACCTGTTCTTTGAGTTTCCATTTTTCCTCCGATCCGACTCCAGATGGATGTCGTTCACTTAATTTGGGTTAATACTGCTTACGATTTGATTTCCAAAAGGAATATCAATCAACTTTATTATTATATGACATATTTATATTTTTTTCTACTTTTTATTTGAATTATTTAAAATATTATCTACGATTTTTTTAAAACATCTCCATAAGCCTTAATTATATCTGCTTTTTCGGCATTCTTTATAGCCGATATGACTGCATTCTTCGTCACCAATTGCGCTGCAACACAGATTTGATCTAACTGGCATTCAAGCTCGCCAGTTGCTGCTGTAAATATTGTATCTCCATCCATGGATGTGTGTATAGGGCTTATTGACTGGGCAAGACCATTGTGAGCCACTTCTGATATTTTTTGGCAGCCAGTTTTATCCACTTTTGCATTAGTTATTATGCAGCCAATCGTAGTATTTCCATTTAACAATTCATGAGTGCTTATGTTTCCCATTATAAGCTTGGCAGTATCTGCAAAATCTCCATTTTCATTCAAAGCTCCTGCTATAATCCCCGTTTCATCAAAAACATCCCCAACTGCATTCACACAGATTATAGCCCCTACAATGAGTCCATTTTCAAGTTTTATCTCTGAATATCCTATTCCGCCTTTCATTGAATTTTCCGCTCCAAGTATTTTCCCTACCGTAGCTCCACAGCCTGCCCCGTAATTTCCAAGCCTGAAACTGACATCTAAGTTCTTGCAGGCATCATACCCCATTTTCATATCGGGTCTTATGCCTGGATTGCCAACTCCAAGGTCAAATATTATAGCCTGTGATACGATAGGCACTGTGACCCCTGCAACCTTCAGCCCAATCTCTTGTTCCTCCAGATATCTCATGACACCGCATCCCGCCTCAAGCCCAAATGCAGACCCTCCTGAGAGCACTATGGCATTAATCTTCTCTACCGTCTTGCCGGGCCTTAGCAGCTCTGTCTCTCTGGAACCTGGAGCTGAACCTCTGACATCCAAAGATGCTATAGCGCCCCCTTCAAAAACTATGACAGTTACACCTGTAAGCGCCCTGCTATTTTCTGTCTGGCCTACTTTTATTTTATCTATACCTATTTTTGCTACATTTCCCACGTTGCACCTCCCACATCCTGAATAATCATACAATAAAGCATTACTTTACAAATGCTTTTTATATTATGTAAAAAAAAAGGTGGTTTGGAATATTTCCCACCCCACCTCTTAATTTATTTGGTATTACTTATCTTCTTTTGAATTTTCTTCTAAATCCTTTTCTGTCGAAACTTCCTTAGAATCTTTCTCCTTAGAATCTGATTTCTCAGTTCCATTTGCATCTGTCTCAGAAGCTTCCACTGAACCTTCCTCCAGAGCTATTTCCTTAACTTCCTCAGGTTCTTCACTTAAATCAAGTTCTCCATTGAAAGCCTTTAGATAATTCTTGGCATCCAGAGTCTCGAATTTAAGCAGCGCCTGAGCTACAAGGTGAAGTTTGTCAGTATTATCTTCCAGCAGCTTAAGTGTTGTAGCATAAGCTTCATCTACAAGTATCTTGATTTCCTCATCGATTATGGAAGCCACTTCTTCCGAATAGTTTCGCTTTGTTGCAAAGTCTTTTCCAAGGAACACTTCATCGGATGGATCTACAAACGCCATTGCTCCGAGTCTGTCGCTCATTGCATATTTAGTTACCATTCCTCTTGCTATCTGTGCAACTCTTTCAAGGTCATTGCTTGCACCTGTAGATATATCCCCAAGGATAAGCTTCTCAGAAACTCGGCCTCCAAGAAGATGAACCATATGTTCTTTAAGCTCCGTCTTTGTCATATAGTACTTGTCTTCTTCTGGAAGTATCATAGTAAATCCTCCAGCTTTTCCTCTTGGCACTATTGTTACCTGATGAACTGGGTCTGTATATGGAAGCATTGTAGCTACTACTGCATGGCCAGCCTCATGATACGCTGTAAGCTTTCTTTCTTTGACGCTTATTACTCTTGAAGTTTTTGCAACTCCTGCTATTACTTTCGTTATAGCTTCTTCTATTGTCTGATTGTTTATTTTTGAAAGTTTTTTTCTGACTGTAAGCAACGCCGATTCATTCATTAGATTTTCTAAATCTGCAGGCGTAAATCCTGGCGTTCCCTTTGCAATTGATTTCAAATTGACATCGTCTGCAAGCGGTTTGTTTTTTGAATGAACTTTTAATATAGCTTCTCTTCCTCTTACATCTGGTGCTCCAACCATTACTTGTCTGTCAAATCGTCCTGGTCTTAATAGAGCTGGATCCAGTATATCCGGCCTGTTTGTTGCAGCCATTATGATTACGCCTTCATTAAGTCCAAAACCATCCATTTCTACCAGCAACTGATTCAGAGTCTGTTCTCTCTCATCATGTCCTCCGCCAAGTCCAGCGCCTCTTCTTCTTCCCACTGCATCTATCTCATCAATGAAAATTATGCTTGGTGCTGTTTTCTTTGCCTGCTCGAATAGATCTCTTACTCTTGATGCTCCAACTCCAACAAACATCTCTACGAAGTCTGAACCTGATATAGAATAAAACGGAACCCCCGCTTCTCCTGCAACAGCCTTGCTCAGGTAAGTTTTTCCAGTTCCTGGAGGACCAACTAAAAGCACGCCTTTGGGTATTCTTGCCCCAAGTTCAATATATTTGCCTGGATTTTTTAGAAAGTCTACAATTTCTTCAAGTTCCTCTTTTTCCTCATCGAGTCCCGCTACATCTTTAAATGCTATTTGCGGAGTTCCTTCATTCTTGTGAACTTTGGCTTTGGATTTTCCAAATCCCATCATTTTTGAGCCGCCGCCTTGCGACTGCTGCATGAACATGTACCACACGCCTACCATTACAAGCAGCATCAACAGTGTCGGCAACATGCTTATTATCCATGACGGCTGTGGCGGATCTTGACCTGTAACCTTGATTTTCCCAGCTTCCGTCTGAGTGAGAATGACCTCTGTCAACTTATCATTATTTATTGCATAAGGAATAAGTGTTGCAAACTCAGCATTGTTAGCTTTTAGTTTACCGCTGACCTTATTTTCCATTATTGTTATTTCTGTAATCTGTTCACTTTGAAGCTTAGTGTAAAATTCAGAAAATGACAATTGCTGAATCTCCTGTGCAGGACTGCCTAGAAGATTAATCATTGATACTATCAGTACGAATAACAGTATATAAAACGTCGCCCCTTTAAATAATCTTTTCAAATTTTTGTTCCTCCTTGTGAATCATCGATTTTAATAAATCTTCTGATTTTAATGTTTGATATCTTTTATACTTATTCTAAATACTTCTTCCGTAAGCTCTGAAATCTTTGCTTCTTCACTTATGCAATGGCCTACTATCCAAAGTATTTTTTCATCATCACATATTAATGGCACATTATTTCTAAGTTCAAGAGGAACTTTGCTGTCGATTAAAATGTCTTTGATTTTTTTGGTACCCCCAAGACCCAGTGGCTTTATTTTATCGCCATTTCGCCTGTTTCTTATTATAAGTTTTCCTGATACCTTAGCGATGTCAAATGACTTTGTACTGCTGCCCGTAGAAAACATTTTCGATTTTTCTTTTGAAATTTTTTGAACTTCCACTCGTATTCCTAATTCCTCAACTATTGTAATTTTGTTTATTGGAATTTCAATTTCGTATTCAATTGGTTCATTTTTTATTTCTTTTTTAGTTAGATAAAGATAACTTGATTTTTTATCGGCTATTATTCCTTTTGGAAGATTTATTTTTGCATTCTTCCTTTGGTTTTGAATAAGCTCGATTACATCATCGAGATGGACTGTTTCTAAGCCATTATAGCTTCCTTCGATATGCTTGTATGCATTTCTTATAATCCTTTTAGTTATTACCACATCTTCACTTTCCAGCAGATCCAAATCAATTCTTACAGTTTCATCGTCAATCAATGATGCAATTTTTTCGAATTTTTCATTTGCAATATTTTCAATGAACAAACTGTCTTCTCTAAGACCATTAGCCATCCGAGAAAGCGTTTCCTTAATATTGGGCGCATATTCTTTTTGAATATATGGAAGAAGATGTATTCTTATCTTATTGCGGGTATATTCATCCTCCAGATTAGTATGGTCTATTCTGGGATGTAACTCATTAACCCTGCAATATGTTTCTATATTTTTTTTCAACACATCCATAAGCGGTCTTATTATACCATCAGGGCGTTTGTATTCCATGCCCTTTAGTCCAGTAAGCCCTGTGCCTCTCATTATTCTCATGATAACAGTTTCAGCCTGGTCATCCAGATTATGTGCCACCGCTATCTTATGAGCTGACAATTCATTTTTTAGTTCAAATAGCATTTCATACCGAAGTATTCTAGCACCTTCTTCAAGCGAAAGTTTATTTTCTTTTGAATAGGTCGGGACATCCAGGGACTTTACAAAATATCTGATACCAAGCTTTGCACACAAATCCATTGCATAAAGCGCATCCTTGTGAGCCGCAGTGCCTCGTATCTGATGATTTAAGTGGGCTGCATATATGGTGACTCCATATTCTTTACTTAGTTTGCTAAGAATATGAAGCAGACATACTGAATCTGGACCACCAGAAAGAGCTACAATAATCTTATCATTTCTAGATATTAAATTCTCCCGTTTTATAGTTTCAATAACCTTATTCTCTACCACGAGGTACCCAACTCCTTTTCCGGTTATGTTAGATTACTTCTATCTTCATAACATTTTTCCCTTGAAACAGACCTTTTAGAGATATGCTGTACTCAACTTCCAAATCCACCTTAAATGGCTCCTCCTGCTTGCTGTAGACAATCTTATTTGTCAGTATTTCAAGTGGGATATTCCCCATCGGTGTAGCCATTATACTTTCAAAGCGCTTGTCTTTTTCAAAAAGCATTGTAGAATCATGCTTTCCAATTCTTTTTAGTTCAACTTTATTGTTGCTTATTTTTATTTTTGTAGTTGTTCCCTCCAGACCCGACAGTTCACTTTCCTCGTATACAAGGTATTCACTATTGTTTTTGCTGAAATATTTTGCTTCGGTAACCAACTCTATTACATCCGACAATTTTGTGGCATTGTCATACTGTACTGTTTTTATCTTAATAACTACTTCTTTCAATATTTTCACCTATTTCTAATTTATTCTAATATCATATCAAAAAAATGCTGTTTTATCAATAACAATCAATATTTTTGTATTTCTACAACTGAAATATTATCGAATTCTTTTTGAATAAAATTTTGTCCTATATTCATAAATCTTTCTGGCATGTCTGAAACAAAATATTTATAATCTGGTTTCTGCGTCTGAGTATTAATAAGGTCTTTTTCTTCTAAGAGTTTTTTCAAATCCAGGGCAGTTTCTTCCGCTGGGTTTACAAGCCTTATTTTGTTTCCTGTTATTTTTTTTATAGTATTTACAAGTATTGGATAATGAGTGCAACCAAGTACCAACGTATCAATATCGGTACCATTGAATGCGCTTAAATATTCCTTCGCCGTAAGAAGAGCCACTTCAGTTTCCGCCCATCCTTCTTCAACTATTGGAACAAATAATGTACAGGGCTTCGAATAAACATCGACATTTTTTATCAATTTATGAATTTCTACCTCATACGCTTTCGAAAACACAGTCCCTTCGGTACCTATTACACCTATTTTGTTATTTTTCGTGCTTATTACGGCTCTTTTGGCTCCAGGCTTTATAACGCCTATTATTGGTATGTTGTATCTCGCCTGTGCTTTTTCCAGACTTCTGGCGCTAGCTGTGTTGCAAGCTATCACTATTGCCTTTATATTATTTTCCAAAAGGAAGTTTATAGACTGGAATGTATATTTGGTAACTGTATCCGAAGACCTTGTTCCATATGGCACTCTTGCAGTATCTCCAAAATAAACGATATTTTCATTTGGCAGAACCTTGGATATTTCTTTTAATACCGTCAGACCACCCAATCCCGAATCAAAAACTCCAATGGATTTTTTTCTAATTTCCTCCACCCGTATGTCTCCTCTGTTATTCCGCCTTAAACGAAAGTTCTATAAGCTTTGTAATCAGTTCCTTATACGATATGCCATCATATTCCAGCAGTTTTGGATACATGCTTATTTTAGTAAAGCCAGGCATAGTATTTATTTCATTCAATATTACTTTTCCATCGTTTCTATCTATAAAAAAATCCACCCTTGCTAAACCGCTGCAGTCTAAGGCTTCATAGGCCAATTTTGCTGTGTTTTTAATTATATATTCCTGCTCTTTTGTTATTTCAGCTGGTATAAAAAGCTCCGATGTACCCTTTTTGTATTTAGTATCATAATCATAAAAATCATCATTGACCACGATTTCTCCCGGCGTTGAAATTTGAGTTTCCTGGCCATTGCCTATCACCGCTACTTCGAGTTCCCTGGCATCTACTCCTTCTTCAATTAGAATTTTATTGTCATATTCCAAAGCTTTTTCCATAGCCGATTTCAACTCATCTTGGTTTTTAACTTTTGTTATTCCAACGCTAGAACCCATATTGGAAGGTTTTACGAATAATGGATACTTAAAACCAGATACCCCTTCATATACCTTTTGCATATCATAATTCCTTCTTACAATGATATATTTAGCCTGATTTATGTCTTTTTTTGAAAGCAGTTCTTTTGTGTGGGACTTGTCCATACATAGCGCTGAGCTTAAAACGCCACACCCGACATAAGGAATCCCCGAGTAATCCAGTATACCTTGAATTCTTCCATCTTCTCCAAACGGTCCATGAAGCGCCGGAAAGATACAATCCAGCTCTATTGATACACCATCTGCGTATATGCCTACGGGTCCATCATTTCCAAGCATTTCAACTTTTGAGTTATCAATACCCTTTTCCCAAGTACAATCCAGTAGCATTTGCGTATTTCCTGTAAAGTGCTTAAATTTTCCCTTTTTAGTTATACCTATAAGGTAAACTTCAAATTTTTCCTTATCTATATTTTTATTAATTGAGTGAGCTGATATACATGAAACCTCGTGTTCTTCAGATTTCCCACCAAATAAAATTCCTATTCTCATATTTTCACCTGTTCCTGTTTAAAACTTGTTATTTTACAACCTCAACTTCGATTGCTTCTTTTGCCGTAGTTGTTATATATACATCTTTGTATTTTTTCGAAAAATATTCATAAGCTCTTTGCAAACTGCTGTCATCTTCAAATATCGCAAATATCGTTGATCCAGTTCCAGTCATCATAGCCTTTTTACTTTGAAATTCATTTACTAATTTCTCTATAATAAGATTCATCTCTGGAGCAAATTCAAGACTTGCATCATAAAGTGCATTATCCATATGCTCGTATATTTTCTTCCTGTCGCTGTCATTTATAGCCCTTATAAGCTTTCGGTTGTTTGGATTGCGCTTAAGCTTGTCAATTCTCAGTTTTCTAAAAGCCTGTGCCGTAGATATGCTGGTATTTGGTTTAACTATTAGAAGTTTAAGCTCTACATCTTTCAGCTCAGTGAACTCCTCGCCTATGCCCTCAGCCAGCTTTGTCCCTCCAACTATACAAAATGGAACATCCGCTCCAAGTTCAAGGCCTATTTCCATCAATTTTTCAATAGAAATCACATCTCCATTCATTTTATTGAGTCCAACCAGCACACCAGCTGCATCGGCACTTCCCCCGCCCATTCCTGCTTCCACAGGGATATTCTTTTCTATGAAGATGTCATAACCCTGATCCGACTCTATTGCTTCGAGAAACTTTTTTGCAGCTTTGAAAGCGATATTCCTATCATCACACGGAATAGTTTTTGAATCTGAAGAAATAACTATATTTTTATTGCTGTTTTTTGCTATTTTTAATCTGTCATTTAACTCTATCGTCTGCATGACCATTGATAAAAGATGATAACCATCATCCCTCTTACCCTTAACTTCCAGCGACAAATTCACCTTTGCTCTGGCAATAACATTTATATTATCCATACATTTCCTCTTTCAACATTATACTAATACTCTATTATACTATTACTTTCATCATTTTTCCATATATAATAACAAATTAGATGTCAGACATCTATTAAATACTATTTTGAGCATAAAAAAACCACTATTCAACAAATCTATTGAATAGTGATTACATTAATCTCTGACTAATTTAATCTGAACGTTCGAAGTTAATATGTCTGAGTAACTGTATGATACTCTGCTTATTACATCTCCCTCGTCTCCATATTTTACAATGAATATGCTGGGATATATTGCTTCAAGCATGCCTGTTTTGGTAACAATTTTTTTTCTGCCTTTATTGGCCTTCACGACTATTTTTTTACCAACATACTTGCCTATCCCTTTTTTTATATCTTCTGTAGTAAGTGTCTTATCCATGTTTACACCCCCTCAATATTCTATTACTAGAATACCATAAACGGCATCATTTGTCAACATGCAATTTATCATTTTATATCAATTTCCAGCATATGTCAATACTTATTTCCTTATTTTTTACAAATTTAATCCGAAATATTGATTTCAAAGACTTTTATATAAAAAATCCACTCGACAAGGCTTTATTTCCTCATCGAGTGGAGCTATTATTTTATGATTTTCTTATTTTCTGCTTTTTGCTCTCAAGTTTTTATCAAGAATTTTCTTTCTTATTCTTATTGACTTTGGAGTTAATTCTACAAGCTCATCGTCAGCTATAAACTCTATAGTCTCCTC
>JBATTG010000068.1:0-6161 GCA_049670425.1 Proteocatella sp. | reverse complement strand
TAAAGAAGGCTATATAGCCTTCGGTCTGGGTCTTGACCTCGGCATTATCCTGCAGAGATTCAATATCGTCGAGAGTATCAAAGAATACGCCGGAATAGCCTTTGTCAATGATACGGTCTTTTATGATACGAAGAAGAATGCCTTGATAGCTTTTCGATATTATGTCACCGCCGTAGCAACAAAATTCAGATTTAAAAAATTTCTCACCATTGTCATAAAGATAGGCGTCTTCAATCATCAAACTGTTTTTAAAATTATCGTATTTTTCGATTTCAACAGCAGACACATATGCATAAATCAAGGTCCCTGAAGCTTTCAGTTGTGATAAAACATCATCGGTTGCACCAAATGGGTGTATGACCGCAAGATCATAGGCGGAAATCACTGGTACATCTTCAGGTGATATGATTGTATAGTATACAACGAAATTCTTTATAGCATTTAGTGGATTCATAAAGTACCTCCCAATAAGTTTCTGACAAAATCTAAGGCTTCGTGCCTAATATTATAAATTAAATTCCGACAAAAGTAAAGCATTTGCATATGAACATAATTATAGGGAAACTTGGTACAAGCAAAGCATTTTAGCATTAAGGAGAAGGACATGAAAATACTGGTAACAGGAGGCTATGGATTTATAGGATCACATTTAGTAGAACGATTAATTAAAGAAAAACATGACGTCGTAATCATTGATGATTTTTCCACAGGGAATGCATCAAATTTGAACGGTAATATTACTTTGTTCAAAATGGGGGCTGAAGATGCAAAATGTGAAAAAATATTTGAGGATTTTAAGTTTGACGTAGTGGTCCACCTTGCTTTCAAAGCGTTGCCGAAAGTAGGCGGGAAGGAGTATGGAGAAATCTATCATTCTAATACAGTTGGATTATGCAATATTTTATTTTTTTCCCTAAAATATAATGTAAATAAATTGATAGTACTTTCATCATATCAAGTTTATGGCAAACAAAATAAATTTCCGATCCATGAAAGCAGCCGAATAATTGTAAAAAATGAGAAAGCCGTAATTTATCTTGAAAGAGAGCATTTTTGCAATAGGTACCGAGAAAAGGGACTGAATGTTGTAATGTTGCGCACCGGGTCTATTTATGGGCCAAGACAGCCTGGAAATTTTATCAGTCGTGTTATTAAGCAGACTCCGTATGATGAAGCAGGACAGACTACAATTATGAATCAAATCAAGGATTATATTTATATCAGTGATGTTGTAGAGGCGATTTATAAGACCTGTGAAAACCGGACAAGCAGTATCTTGAACATTTCGTCTGCAACTGGCCTGATGCATTCTGAAATACAGGAAATTATTAATGACAATATTAAGTCTGATAATAAAATATTCTTCAATTATATAGACGAACACACTAAACCAAAGTATTTGCTGGATAATCAAAAGGCATGTTTTGAACTAAAATGGACCCCAAAATACTCTATTGAGGATGGCATTAAAAAAACTGTTGAATGGTCTCTTAAAAATATGGATATTAATAAAAGTAATTTTGTGAATGAAAAACAGCCACTTTTTACTCGGATTAAAACAAAATGGTTTTCGGTGATTTCACATAAATACTTTGAGAATTTCATGTTATTTATAATTGTAACAACACTAATGATCGTTCTGGAGCTGAATTTTTCAATTAAGGTTGATTTGTTGATAATATATATTGTGCTAGTCAATGTATATTACGGATGGTGGCATGGAATTATTTCCACATTTCTGTCGATAGCAGCTCATGTGGGTCTTGAAATGGGCTTTGAAAATACCACAATGGCAGGCGTTTTTAATAATGCAAGTCAAGCGCTTTATATTGCCATGTATTTTATTGTAGGGGGCACTACTGGATATGTCGTTGATCGAATGAAAGTAGAAAAAGCAGAGCTTCAAAGTGACCTTGATTCAATAAGCGAAGAATTGTACTTCACCAATGTGATGTATGACAAAAGCATCGAAATTAAGAATTCCCTTCAAGAAACGATTGAAAGTAACGAGGACAGCTTAGGTAAAATTTTTAATATTATTTCAAGATTGGACAATGTTATTCCTGAACAGATACTTTCAGAAGCAGCGATGGTATTTTCGAAAATGCTTAAAACAGAGAGTGTTCATCTATATTATCTGGATTCCAGGAAAAATCTTAGAATTGCGGCAGTCAGAGGTAATATAAAATATCACAAATCATTGATGTATAAGGATTACGACTTTCTCGAATCAGTAATTGAAGATGGGAATACCTTTATCAATAAGGCGTTGACTAACGATTATCCAATGGTTTGTGCGCCTATTATTCAAGATGGCTATACGCGAGCGATTGTTTTTTTAGATGGCATTGAATTTAGAAGCCTGACATATCAGTTTTTGAACACCTTAAAAGTCTTGACTTATTTGATAGCCAATTCTATTTCAAAGGCTGCTGAATATGAAAATGCAATACAGGATAAAAAATATTTCAGCGATACTTTTATTATGAAAAAAGATTGGTTTGAGAACCTGATCAAAGAAAAGCAAATGAAACTATCGGAAAGCGAGCTACCAATTTATTTAATAATCTTTAAGAAAGATATCAATGAGAAAAACGTAAAGCTATATTACAGAGTTAAAAAAATATTGAGGGAGTCAGACTATATTGGGGAAGTGGACGATGCAAAATTTGCAATTTTATTACTCAATACAAATAAAGAAGAAGCGGTTGCCATTGAAAACAGATTAAGGGAGTTAGGTATTTTGGATACACATATTGAGGCATTGTGGAGGACATTATGATGCGAACCATTTTAGGGATTCACCTGTTTTTATCGATTTTATTCAGCGTACTCCTATATTTAAAGGAAAAATATTTGAACTACGCCATAACCGCTCTGCTGATTTCATTGGCATTACCAGGTTTGGGGATGGTGCTGTTTTTAGCAATCGGTTTTGATTTTTTTAATTCTAACGTCAAACAAGATGACCATATTATTAAAGAACATAGTGGTAGGAAGTATTTTAAAGAATTGAACATAGCGGATGAAACGAATGTCGTATCGATTGAAGAGTCATTATTGATTTCCGATACAAATCAGCGGCGGGAAACAATTATGAAAGCCCTTAAAGAGGATGCGTTAAAATATATTCATTTTATAAGTACCGCGATTAACAATGATGATGCTGAAACCGCTCACTATGCGGCTGCAAGTATGCTTCATACGAGAAGAGTCCTGGATATTAAAATGAGGGAAACTTCAAAAATTCGCCATGAAAATCCCGATAACATTACCATCGCGATGGATTATTTCGATATAACAGACAGATACATCAAGATATTTGATCTGGATGCAGACATGATGGCAAAATATATTGAGGATAATATTTTGATTTTAAAGAAAATTATTGAGGATAAAGTGCAGACTCCTCCGAAATATATTATAAAGCTAATCGAATTACTAATAGTAACAAACAATTACACGGAAGCACAAAAGTATTGCAAAATTCTTTTGTCAAGTTATACGGATAATGAAGAGAAATACATGGGACTTTTAAAAAGTTATTATGAAATGAAAAATAAGAAAAATTTCGATTTGATTTTGCGGCGTTTCATTGATTCTGACGTCACATTTTCAAACGAAGTTCTGGAAATAATTCGGTTCTGGATAACAGTACCGGTTGAGAGGTGAAATAAAATGAAAATTTGTATTATCGCAGAGGGTTCATATCCTTATATTTCGGGGGGTGTATCAAGCTGGGTGCAGCAGCTTATGAAGAATATGCCAGAGCATGAGTTTACGATTATAGCCATAAGTCCTGACAGTAACGAACACTCCAGCTATAAATATGACTCGCCTGAAAATCTGGTGGAGATGTACGATATCTACATGAATCAGCTTATCACTTCTCAAGGGAGCTGGAATAAAAATATCCACTTATCCCCCCAGGAAGTAGAGGTGCTTGGTGAGCTTTTAAAATCAGAAGTTTCGGAATGGGATGTCGTGTTTGATGCTTTCTTGAATATGGAATCTCAGGGAATCAGAGCCGGTGATATTTTTTCGTCAAAAATATTTTATGATCTGATTCAGAAGGTGTATGCGGGAAACTTTACTCATGTATCCTTCGTAGACATGCTTTGGACCATGCGATCCATGTATATTATACTTTTCTCACTGTTACTTAGAAAATATCCGGAAGCCGATATTTATCATTCGGTATCGACCGGTTACTCTGGGTTGTTGGCAGCATATGCATCCTATAAAAACAAAAGCGGGTTCGTTCTAACGGAGCATGGCATTTATACGCGAGAACGAGAAGAGGAAATCATCAAAGCTAGGTGGGTAAAAGGTAATTTCAAATCAATGTGGATTGAATATTTTGAATGTCTTTCTAGCGCGGCCTATCAATGTGCGGATAGCGTCATTTCACTATTTCCCAAGAATAAGGATATTCAAATCGATCTTGGCTGTGATGAGAATAAAATCAAGATTATACATAACGGTATAAATGTTGAGTCTTTTGACGAAATCAGACAGCTCATTTCAGAAAGAACGGTGAAAGATGTCTTTAATGTCGGTGCTATTGTCCGAGTGGTGCCAATCAAAGATATAAAAACGATGCTTCAAGCCTTTGCTTATGTCAGCGAAAGATTCCCGGACATTAAATTTACCATTATGGGACCGACTAATGAGGATGAGGAATATTATGAAGAATGCCTTGATTATAAAGATTTTTTGAAACTGGACAGTGCTGTTTTTACCGGGAGTGTGAATATAAAAGACTACCTTGGCAAAATGGACATGTTGGTGCTTACTAGCATTAGTGAGGGTCAACCGCTTTCGATTCTTGAGGGAATGGCTTGCGCACTGCCGTTTATATCTACCAATGTTGGTGATTGCGAAACTTTAGCAAAAGGCAGTATCGATGAATATGGGATAGCTGGAAGGATTGTGAACATCATGGATTATGTAGGTATAGCAAATGGAATCATTGAATTGTATGAAGATTATAATAAAAGGCGTCAGTTTGGCGAAAACGGCTACCAACGTATAAAGCATCTCTATTCAGCGGACGCTTTTATTCAAGGGTATAAAAATCTGTATACAAAAATTGGAGAGGAAGTCATCAATGGCAGGAATAGGATTTGAGCTGAAAAAGATTTTTGTGAACAATACAATTTCAAGCAGCGTGAAAGGATTTTCCTATGCAATCTTCGTCACATCTGGACCTATGATTATAAATTTGCTGATGCTGTCGATTATAGGAAGAGTCCTGATTAATGCAGGAGCATCTTTGCAACAGCGTGAGCTATTTTATGCTTCTATGACGTATTCCTATATTTTTTCGCTGCTAAATGTAAGCGGAATAATCATGACAATATCAAGATATGTTTCGGATAAGCTGTACATTGAAGAGACGAAAGATATCTTGGCATCCATGCTTGGTGCAATTGCAATCAGTGTTGCCACTGGTGGTATTTGTGGTTTCATATTTTACGTCGCTTCACCACTGCCTTTTGTATTCAAGCTGTTGTCATATTTGATATTTATTGAACTTTCTGTGATTAATATTTTGATGGTATATGTATCTGTAGTAAAGGATTACAAAAAAGTTGCGTTATCCTTTTGCCTCGGGTTAATTGTTACTATAGCCATGGCGATAGTTCTAAAGTCTTTGAAGGTCGAAATTCTGACGGCAATGCTCGCAGGTGTAACGTCTGGATTTTTTGTCAATATACTCTTTCTATTAAGTGTTATAAAAAGCTTCTTTACGGTCATTACAGGTGGAATATTTGAATTTATTGTGTACCTAAAAAAAATGCCGCTTCTATTTTTAATTAACCTGTTCTATACAGTTGGATTGTTTGGACACAATATAATATTCTGGCTCTGGTCTGATCTTTCTGTAAAAGTTATGGGAACCTATTTTTATTCTCCATCTTACGACACGGCAACTTTTTATTCAGTATTCACTATTATACCGTCGTTGGTCGTGTTTGTAGTAAAGACTGAGACCGTATTTTTCACAAAATACAGAGAGTTTGGTCAGGCGATTATAAATGGTGGAACCTTTAGAGATATTAAAAACGCAAAAAACAGTATGGTGGAAGTACTTCGAAACGAGCTGTCTTTAATAATTAAGCTGCAATTTACTGTAACAATCATTGCAGTAATAATAG
>JBATTG010000067.1:0-2401 GCA_049670425.1 Proteocatella sp. | reverse complement strand
GGGTTGTGCTTTTTAAAAGTCAAATTAAATTAATTTAATATTTGATTCAAATTAAAGTGTTTCAACTGTGTACTTTGTTTTTAGCTCAGCAAGGTGGCTGAAGTATGTTTCGTTTTGCTTTTGAGCTGTAAGGTTTTGGATTATATTTGGCTGTACTTCATCATATCCGTGAGTCTCATCTTCTTTTTTCTCTGTAAGCTTTATTATGTGGAATCCGAATTGAGTTTTTACTGGAGCAGAAACTTCTCCAACTTCAAGAGCATATGCTGCAGTTTCGAATTCTGGAACCATTTGTCCAGGGCTGAAGTAGTTAAGGTCTCCGCCATTTACGCCTGATGGGCAAGTAGAATTGTCGATTGCAAGCTCTTCGAAGCTTTCGCCAGCCTGGATTTTAGCGTATATCTCATTTGCTTTTTCTTCTTCAGCAACCAAGATATGGCTTGCTCTTATTTGAGCTGGAGTTACAAAAAGATTTGGGTTTGCTGCATAGAACTCTTTAGCTTCTTCTTCAGTAACGGTAACGCTGCCGATTATTTTTTTAACTGAGTATTGAGATAAGAAGTTTTCTTTTAGTTTAGAGAATTCTTCGATAAAATCTTCATTTTCATCAAATTTATTTTCAACAGCTTCGCATAATAATAATTTCTGATTTATAAGCTCCGCAAGAAGTCTTTCTTCTCCTTCTGGACCTACAAACTGTGATGCAACTTGTGGGCTAAGGCTTTGAAGCATGTATGCAACTTCTGATTCTGTTACTTCGTAATTTCCAACTTTTGCTAATACTTTATTTTCCATTTTTTTCTCCTTGGGTTTTAGTCAATAAAATTAAATATGCTATTCTTATAGCCAATATCGTAAATTATTGATAATATTAGATTACTACCTACTATGTTACCAAAAAACAAAGTATTTTTCTATAGAAAAAGCAAATATTTTGTTTGGAGTTTTTATTTGAAGGATATGATTAGATTTGCAGGCACGGATATAATTTTTAAAAAGATAAATGAATTTTAAAAAATTGGGTATCATATATATGGAAAACAGTAATAGTATTTTTAACACATGCAGGGCATTATTCGTCCATTGTGCCAAGCATAATTTCTGGCATCCAAGCATTATGTGGTCTTGTTGAATTCGATTTCCACGCGTTCACTGACAATTATTGTGTAAAAAAAACTTGAAAAATAAAATAAATTGTTAGCGGTATTCAACCGAGTATGGTATAATATATTAGTTGTGGAAAATTAGATAAATAAAATGTTAATATATATGCATAAATTTTGATTAAAAAAGAAGAAGGATGTGTAACTTTGAGCAGTAGAAATGATATCAGAAACGTAGCTATAATAGCCCACGTTGACCACGGTAAAACCACGCTTGTAGACTCACTTTTGAAGCAAAGTGGAATATTTAGACAGAACCAGGAAGTTAATGAAAGAGTAATGGATTCAAACGACTTGGAAAGAGAAAGAGGAATTACAATTCTTTCAAAAAACACAGCAGTAATGCATGGAACTACTAAGATAAACATAGTAGATACTCCAGGACATGCGGATTTTGGTGGAGAAGTTGAGCGTATACTGAAGATGGTTGACGGAGTTGTACTTGTAGTTGACGCTTTTGAAGGTCCAATGCCTCAGACAAAGTTCGTATTGAAAAAAGCTCTTGAACTTGAGCTTCCAGCAATAATCTGTGTGAATAAGGTCGACAGACCAGAAGCAAGACCTATCGAAGTTGTTGACGAAGTTCTTGAATTATTCATGGAACTTGATGCAAATGAGATTCAGCTTGATTCACCATTTATTTTTGCATCAGCAAGAGCCGGAAAAGCCGGACTTGAGCCAGATGAACTAAAAGAAGACATGCATGACTTATTTGAAAAAATAATAGAGCATATACCAGCACCAGTTGGAGATTTAGATGGAACTCCTCAAATTCTTATTTCTACAATAGATTACAATGAGTATGTAGGAAGAATAGGAATAGGTAAAGTTCAAAGAGGAACTATCAAGACTGGAAATGACATGTATGTTGTAAACTTTGCCGATCCTGAAATTGGATACAAAGCAAGAATTGGTAAAATTTATGATTATATCGGTCTTAACAGAGTAGAAGTTGAATCTGCCAATGTAGGAAATATAATTGCAATAGCAGGTATAGAAAATATAAATATTGGTGATACAATTACAGACGTAAATACAAAAGAAGCACTTCCGTTTGTTAAAATATCAGAGCCAACAATAGCAATGACATTCAGCATAAATGACAGTCCTTTTGCAGGAAAAGAAGGAAAATTCGTAACTTCAAGACAGCTTAGAGACAGACTTATGAAAGAACTTAAGACTAACGTAGCCCTAAGAGTTGAAGAAACTGATACAGCGGATACTTTCAAAGTATCTGG
>JBATTG010000066.1:0-32146 GCA_049670425.1 Proteocatella sp. | reverse complement strand
GCAGATATATAAGCATCGAGGGCTTCCATCAATTTTTCAAGCGGATAGGCGCGGTTGACAGGCATCAGTTGATTCCTCAGATTGTCATTAGGGGCATGAAGGCTTACGGCAAGAAGCCCTGCATTTGGATGATTCATATAATCATAAATTCGTGGTACGATGCCGCAGGTCGAGGTTGATATGTGCCTTTTACCAATATTAATCATGTGAGGATTGTTGAGTATGCTTATAAAATTCATTATATTGTCATAATTATCAAAAGGCTCACCGATTCCCATGAGTACTACATTTGAGATTTTCATGGAAATACGCTGCTCAATGGCAATAAGCTGCGCTGTCATTTCCCACGTCTCGAGATTTCTAATTTTTTCTTGTCTTCCGCTTTGGCAGAAGGTGCATCCCATATTGCAGCCAACCTGAGTCGATACGCACAGGCTGTTTCCGTATTGCTGGCGCATAAGTACAGCCTCAACGATGTTCCCATCGGAAAGCTCAAAGAGGAATTTGACTGAATCCTCAGATTCTACATGTTCGACAATTTCAGGAAGAATCATTTCAAAATCTGTTTCCATACGTTGTATGATACTTTTCTTTACATCCTTCATATCAGAAAATGAAGAGACATTTGGTCGATATAGACCTTTGGTAATAAATGGCGCTTTGGCCGACTTTTCTCCAATTTCAAGTAAATATTGCTCCAGCTGAGCAAATGTATATCCATAAATATTCATAAAAATCCTCCCCTAAAATATATGTTACTATCTTAGCATAGGACAGACGATAATGAAACCGTTAAAGTAGATACTGCAACTCCTCAATAGCTGAAACAGTATTGGGGAGTTTTTACGCACGCAAACAAAGAAAAGTCTGCTGGAAATAGCTATATAATCTGGAGGAAAAGGATTTTTTAGTGTATAATTGTTCGTAGGATTAATGGGTATATAGAAGGCAGAAAAAAAACTAATTGAATTTTTGGATAAGAAAGTTTTAGCAAAAGAAATCAAAACTACTTTGGGTAACTTAAGTAATAGAATATATATGAAAATGCATGCATTTCTTTGAATTTAAAGTGATTTGAAAGTATGGAAAAAACAGGTGTCAATTTATATGGGGAAATAGTTGAAATTAAAAGCAGGTTCTGAAACGTTAAATATGGTTCAGATGATGCGCTGAAAATTACAACAAGTAAGGGAGGAATTATAATGGCTTATAATAACAATGACATAACTAACGAATTTGAAAGCGAATTAAGATACTTAAAGCTTTTATCAAGACAATATCCAACGATAGCTCAGGCATGTACCGAGATAATAAATTTGCAGGCAATATTAAATCTTCCTAAAGGAACTGAACATTTTTTGACTGATATTCATGGTGAATATGAATCTTTTAATCATGTTCTGAAAAATGCATCGGGCGTCATAAAACGAAAAATAATGTATGTTTTTGGAGATATATTAAGTGAAAAGGAGATAAAGAGCCTCTCAACCCTGATTTATTATCCAGAGCAGAAATTGGCGCTTATACTCAAGGATGAGGAAAATATCGAGGACTGGTATAAGATAAATATGCACAGACTCATAGAGATATGCAGGCATGTGTCTTCAAAATATACAAGACTTAAGGTAAGGAAAGCTCTTCCAAAGGACTTTGCGTACATAATAGAGGAATTGTTGCACGAAAGACCGGACCGTATGGATAAGGAAGAATATTACAGTGAAATAATAAAAACTATCATAAGAATAGGAAGAGCGGATGAATTTATAAGCGCGATATCAAAGCTTATCCAAAGACTTGTAATAGACAGGTTGCATATAGTAGGAGATATTTTTGACAGAGGTCCAGGCGCCGATATTGTAATGGATACTCTGATGAACTATCATAATGCGGATGTTCAGTGGGGAAATCATGACATACTTTGGATGGGGGCTGCTGCTGGAAGTGATGCCTGCATTGCGACTGTTATCCGAATTTGTGCCAGATATGGAAATTTAGATATTGTAGAAGATGGATATGGAATAAACATACTTCCTTTGGCTACATTTGCACTGGAGTGGTACAAAGACGATGAATGCCGTGCATTCAAGCCTAAGGTCGAAAATAACATGGATTACAGCGAAAAAGATTTGAAGCTGATATCCCAGATGCACAAGGCTATAAGTGTAATACAGTTTAAATTAGAAGGCGAAATAATAAACAGGCGTCCGCATTTTGGCATGCAGGACAGACTTTTGTTAAATAAAATAAACTATGAAGAAGGAACCATAAATCTGGATGGGAAAACATACAAACTAAATGATAATAAATTCCCGACTGTAAATCCTGAGAACCCATATGAACTTATACCTGAAGAAAAGGATCTTATGGAAAAGCTTAGGCTATCTTTTTTAAACAGTGAAAGACTTCAAAAACATGTCAGATTTCTTTTTGCAAAGGGAAGTGTTTATTTAAAATGTAATTCCAATCTGCTGTATCACGGATGTATACCTTTCAATGAAGATTTCAGCTTTAAAAAAGTTAAAATTGGAGCTACAGGAAGAGAATACAGTGGCAAGGTTTATCTGGACAGGCTTGACGTCTTAGTAAGAGAAGGCTATTTTTATAAAAACAATCCTACGGCGAAGCTCTATGGCATGGACTTGACCTGGTATCTGTGGACGGGGCCTGAGTCCCCGCTTTTTGGTAAGGATAAGATGACCACATTTGAAAGGTATTTCATAGATGACAAGGAAGCTCATGTTGAGAATAAGACGACTTATTTCAAACTGCAGGACAATGAAGATGTCTGCAATATGATATTCAAGGAGTTTGGATTGAATCCCGATACTTCCCATATAATTAACGGGCATGTACCTGTAAAAATCAAAAAAGGTGAAAGTCCGATAAAGGCAAACGGTAAGCTGCTTGTCATAGACGGAGGGCTCTCAAAAGCATACCAGGATACCACTGGAATAGCAGGATATACCCTTATATATAATTCCTACGGCCTTTTACTGGCATCTCATGAGTCTTTTGAATCGACCCAGAAGGCTATTGAAGAGGAACGTGATATTATATCAACCACGATGGTGCTTGAACGGGAGGTAGAGAGGAAGCGAGTTGGAGATACGGATGCCGGCGAAGAACTCAGAACCCAGATAAAGGATTTGGAAATGCTATTGGATGCTTATAGAAAGGGTATCATAAAGGAACAGAAGTAGTAAATATAAAATTGAGATTCACAAAAATAAGGGGCCGTCAGGGCCTCTTAAATTTTTAAAAAATAAGTAAGATATTTATATTTCAATGATGTATATAATTTGGAATATTAGTACAAATTGTTTTGCATTAAAAGAATATTGGGTAAATAAAACTTAAATAACAAGAGATATCATATTTTGAGTAGCAGTCAGGGTGTTTTTTGATGAAGAAAAATTGAAATAAACAACATTACAATTACATTTTAAAATTCTATTTTCTTGAACTGGATAATTTCATCCGAAAGGAGGAAACAATTTGAAAAATATTATTGAAGAAACCATTAAGCAATATGTAAAGGAGTACTCACAAAGACCAGATGTCCATTCAAATTGGAAGGAACCCCTGTTTGCATATGCAGCTGCAGATGATTCAGCCTTTTACAGGATTAAAAATGGAGTAAGTCCAGCTCATGCACTTCCAAGTGATTTATTGATTGATGCAAAGACTGTAATCGTTTATTTTATACCGTTTGAAGAATCAATAGTTGAAAGTAACACTCATGGAATTGAAAGCTCAAGAGAGTGGGATCAGAGTTATTTAGAGACCAATGACCTTATAATGAATATAAATATTCAGATAAAAGAGGTGCTCGACAAGAGTGGGTACACATCGACGCTGATACCTGCAAATGATAATTTCGATAAAAAGAGGTTGATAAGCAATTGGTCGCAAAGGCATGTCGCATATGTTGCAGGTCTTGGGAAATTCGGGCTCAACAGGATGATTATAACCGAAAAGGGATGCTGTGGCAGAATCGGAAGCATAGTAACAAATCTTTATATTGAACCAACCCAAAGAACAAAAAGTCAAAGTTGCCTTTATAAGGAGAATAGAAGTTGCATGGCCTGCGTTAAAAAATGTGTAAATAACGCCTTATTTGAAAATGAAAGCCACTTTGACAGATACCGATGTCATGAAATGTGTACTTACAACGAAGCAAAACATGATGGAAATGCTGATGTTTGCGGGAAATGCCTTGTTGGAATTCCTTGCTCGTTTCAAAACCCTGTTTCAGCAATAAGAAAAATTAAGCTGTAATAACTTAAAGATGAATTCGAAAAAACTTTTTTTGTGTAGAAATTGTATTAACAGTTTAGTTTTTGTAAATAAGCTGAAATATTTGAATAATTATTTATGCTGTGACTTTAGAAAGATAATTCTGAAGCTACAGCATTTTTTTGCATAAAAAAAGTAAGGGAAAGCTATTGACAAAATTAATGAGTTAGTATATATTATAACAACGCACATGATAATGATTATCAATTTCATATGATTAGCATTATCAAATTATATTTAAAAAAAAGGAGTAAAAATGAAATTTAAAGTAAAATCTAAGATAGCAATAGCAATGGTTTCGGTATTATCACTGGCTTTTTTAGCAGGATGTGGCACAAAAGAGGAGGCTGCAATTATTGAAGAAAGCGGTGTAGTAAATGTTTACTCAGCAAGACACTATGATGTAGATAAAGAAGTTTTTCTGAAATTTGAAGACGAGACAGGAATTAAAGTAAATGTTATAGAAGGCAAGGCACCTGAACTTCTTGAGAGGATGAAGAGAGAAGGCGCAGATACTCAGGCAGATATTTTTATAACGGCGGACATGGCAAATATATATCAGACAATAGATTCACAGCTTACGCAAAGCGTAGACTCTGAAATTGTAGATTCTAACATACCAGAAAATCTTAGAGGCGAAAACAATGAGTGGATTGCACTTACACAAAGAGCCAGAGTAATAGCCTATGATAAAGAAAAAGTAAATCCGCAAGATCTCTCGACTTATGAAGATTTAACCAGTGATAGATGGTCGGATAAAATTCTCGTAAGAGGGTCAGATTCAACTTATAATCAATCGTTATTAGCTTCATTTATCGAATTAAACGGAGAAGAAGCGGCAAAGGAATGGGCGGCAGGATTAGTTTCAAATATGGCAAGAGAACCAGAGGGGGGAGATAGAGACCAAGTTAAGGCGGTAGCAGCTGGTGAAGGTGAATTAGCTATTTTAAATACGTACTACCTTGGGTTAATGATTAACTCCGAAGACCCTGAAGAAGTAAAAGTAGCTGAAAGCGTAGGCGTATTTTTCCCAGAACCGACTCATGTCAATATAAGTGGAGTTGTTGTTAATAAATATTCTAAAAATACTGAAAATGCAGTAAAACTTATTGAATATATCACTTCAGAGGAAGTTCAACAGCAATATACTGATAAAAACTATGAATACCCAGCTAATCCAAATGTTGAACCAACAGAACTTTTAAAATCATGGGGCGGCTTTACTCCTCAGGATATAAAACTATCAAAACTCGGAGAATACAATAAAAAAGCTGTAGAAATATTCAACGAGGTAGGCTGGAAGTAAAATAGAAAAATCATGTAATTCTAGAAAGTGGTTTGTATGGCACAATTTGTATAGATTACTTTCTAGAAATTTTCACAAGGACAGATATGCAGAAGGGATATGTTTATGAAACGAATAAATTTTAATGGATGGGCATTATTGAGCACTCTTTTTATTCTTATGATATTGATGCCGATAATGGATGTTATGATTCATTTGTTTCAGGAGCCTAATGAAACTTGGTATCACATAAAGGAATTTTTGCTTGCAGATTATGTCAAGAATACAGTTCTGATTTCAGGAATAACGGCAGTTCTTACAATGATAATAGGCACAAGCCTTGCATGGCTTATAGCAGCCTATGATTTTCCTCTGAGGAAGTTTTTCAGGTGGGCGCTGATTCTACCGCTTGCAATTCCTCCTTACATTGCAGCATACACATATGCAGGAATTCTAAGTTATACGGGTCCGGTTCAGGTGTTTTTTCGAAATACTCTGGGATTAGAACTAAGTCAAAAATACTTTGATGTAATGTCAGTTCAAGGCGTAATATTTATATTCACTATTTTCCTGTTGCCGTATGTCTATATGGTAGTAAGAACATATTTAGAAAAGCAATCATCGTCTCTTGTCGAGAATGCAAGACTTTTGGGAAAAAATGGGTATGAGATATTTTTTAAGGTTGTAATACCTATTTCGAGAGGAGTTATAGTTGCAGGGGTAACGCTTGTAATTTTAGAGGTTGTCAGTGATTATGGAGTAGTGTCATATTTTGGAATTAAAACATTTTCAACTGCCATATTTTCAGCATGGTTCAGTATGGGCGATGTAGACTCAGCCATAAGGCTGGCGGCGATTTTGATGTTGACAGTTTTTGTTGTAATGACAGCCGAAAAATCTTTCAGAGGAAGAAGGCGTTACACTTCAACAAGCAGTAAAATAAGACCGATAGCAAAGAAAAAATTAAAGGGAATATTGGGTATGGCAGCATCATTATACTGTGGAGTGATATTAGTACTGGGATTTGTTATTCCAACAGTGCAATTACTTAAATGGTCAATGATGAGTTACGAAAAAATACTGAATAAAAGTTTTTTTATTCTCATATATAATTCCGTATGGATTGCTTTAATTGCAGGAGTTATAGCTATGATAATGGCTGTTATAATAGCAAATTATACAAGAATCAGCGAAAGTAATTTATCTAAAATATATTCGAAAATAACATTATTAGGGTATTCTATTCCTGGTGCAGTTGTTGCAATAACTGTTATATTATTTTTTGTTGATTTGGATAATCGATTAGTATGGTTTTATAAACTTATAGATGTAAATTCACCCAAACTGGTACTTAGCATGAGTATCTGGATGCTCGTATTTGCATATGTTATAAGATTTTTAGCTGTAGGATATCAATCAGTAGAAGGTGGATTTGAAAAAGCAGGGAAAAAATTCTATGAAGCATCGAGGCTTTTGGGAAAGTCCAGTACTAAAACATTTTTTCTAGTAGATTTACCGATGATAAAACCAACTATATTAAGTGGTTTTGCACTGGTGTTTGTGGATATCGTAAAAGAGTTGCCGCTTGCACTTATTTTGAGACCTTTTAATTTTCATACACTTGCTACTAAGGTTTTTGAATATGCAAATAATGAAATGATAATAGAAGCCGCAGTACCCTCAATGATTATTATAGGAGTAACTCTCGTAGCGATATTTATTATTAACAAGGCACTAGACAGGGAGGTGGAAGCGTAATGTATGTAGAAATAAAAGATTTAAGTTTTAGATATAAGAACTCCAAAGTGGATAACCTAAAAGGGCTTGACATATCAATTGAAAAAGGTGAAATTCTAGGGATTCTTGGAGAAAGCGGAAGCGGAAAAAGCACTGTTCTAAGAATATTATCAGGTCTTGAAGTAGCAAGTGGTGGAAGCATTGAAATTGGCAAAGATGTTATTTTTAATGAAAACACATGGGTTCCACCTGAAAAAAGGGGAATAGGAATGGTATTTCAAGATTATGCACTTTTTCCCCATATGACAGTAGCTAAAAATATCATGTTTGGACTCACAAAAATGAGTAAAGGAGAGAAGCAGTCTAAAATGCTTGAAATACTGGAACTAGTTGGCTTAACAGATCATAAGCATAAATACCCACATGAATTAAGCGGTGGGCAACAACAACGGGTTGCAATTGCAAGGGCAATAGCTCCGAGTCCGAGTATATTACTTTTAGATGAGCCCTTTAGTAATCTTGATGCAAATCTGCAGGAACAGATAAGAGATGATCTTAACAGTATATTGAAAAAAGCCAATATCACATCTATTTTAGTAACTCATGACAAAGAAGATGTAAAGACTATTGCAGATAAGGTTGTAGTCCTTAATTGTGGAAAAGTTGTAAAATGTGGATTAGTTAAAGATATATTTCAAGATGAAATATAAAAGTAAAAAAATAGAATCATCCAATTATAGCAGAAGTCAAAGCTGCTATTTTTTTGTGCGCCCAAAATGGTAGCAATCTAAATGGTGGGAATTTGGATAGTAATTTTATTATTAGTTTAATTAATACTATGTATATAAATTGTTGATTGGACAATATGATTTTTATTTAGTTATACTGATATGGGATTAACAGAAATATTGGAAGCAAAGGTAAAAAATAGTGTATTTAAAATAATCGATAAATTAGAAAGGAAGTGTTCGACAATGAAAGATATGATGACGCCAATTGAAAGGGCGACAGCCATTGCAAATGGGCTACAGGCAGATCGTCTGCCATGCAACCCAAATATAGCAAATGGGGTAGCCCGGGTTTATGGATGCAAAATATCACAATTTAATGATGACCCTAAGGTCATAGCCGAGGCTCAGCTTGCGACCTACAGAAAGTTTGGGCATGATAGTGTAAGAGTTTTTACAGATTTATTTCCCTGGGCAGAGGCGATGGGAGCGAAGGTTGGATTTCCTGATGATGATACTGCAGATTTATTAGAGCCTGCAATTTCAGATGTAAGCCAAATCGATAGCCTGCAGCCAGCAGACCCGTATAAGGATGGGAGACTTCCAGTTCAGATAGAGGCAATGAAATATTTGATGGATAAAGCCGGGAAGGAAGTTGCATGCTCAGCAGGTATAGTAGGCCCGTTTACAAATGCCTTCTTTCTTTTAGGCGTGGAAAAAACTTTGATGCTTATCCACAAAAATCCTGAAGCAGTACATAAGCTTTGCAGAGTATCTTTGGAAACCACAAAGGCTTATGCACAGGCTGTTATTGACTTGGGACTGAATCCCACAGTTTCAGAACCTATGTCATCATGCACGGTTGTAAGTCCGAAGGTATTTCGCGAATTTTCACTCCCTTATTTGAAAGAGCTCGTAGATTTTATCAAGAGGAGGAATAAGGGGGTTCTTTTGCATGTCTGCGGTCAGACTAACATGATTTGGAATGATCTTGCTGATTTAGGAATCGCCGGAATGAGCATTGACAATGTAGCAAGCCTTACTGAATGCAAGAATATCATTGGGGGAAAAACGAAAATTCTAGGCAATGTAGACCCAGGTGGGATAATGTATTCGGCAAAACCGTTGGATGCGCGCCTGAAAACACTTGAATGCATAAGAGAAGGATATGATTCGCCAAAGGGATATGTAGTAATGTCAGGCTGCAGCCTTCCTGTAGATACTCCGCTTGAAAATATTCAGGCCATGATGGATACCGTTAGAGATGTAGGTTATCCTGTGCAAGCTGATAAGGTTGAATTTTTAATCAAAGACTGTGAAAACAAGTTGGGAATAATGGGATAGAAAGGTTGTGAAATGATGATGTCAAAAGAAGAAATGCTGTCAAGATTGTCAGAATGCGTCCTTGAGATGGAAGATGACGAAATAGCAGATGTAGCAAATCAATATATAGCGAACGGTTATGACCCGCTTGATGGGATAGTAAATGGTCTGGTAGTGGGTATGAACAAGGCTGCGGAGCTTTATGAAAGCGAAGAGTATTTCATTCCGGAGCTTCTTATCTGTTCAAACGCAATGTACAATGGCCTTGATATTTTCAAGCCACTTTTACCAAAAGAAGATACTGGAAGCAAATGCAAGGTGGTAATTGGCGTAGTTAAGGGCGACACTCATGACATTGGTAAAAATATCGTAAAGATTATGCTTGAATCGGCTGGCTATGAGATGATTGATCTTGGAAGAGATGTGCCTGTTGAAAAGTTTGGCGAAGTTGCAAAGGAACATGGAGCAAAGGTAATTGCACTTTCAACCCTGATGTCCACGTCGATGAACAACATGGCAAAAATCATCGAACTGCTCAAGCAAGAAGGAATACGTGATGACGTAAAAGTGGTAATTGGAGGCGCTCCGATTTCATCAGCATTTGCCCAGAAAATAGGAGCGGATGGATACTCTCAAAATGCAATGGAAGCTGTAAAATTAGTCAATCGCCTAATGGGGGCTTAGCCATGAAAGCGCTTAATTATAAAGAAAGGCTTGTTGCCGCAGCTCATAAAACAGAAGTAGACCGTGTACCATGTATCTGTCCAGGTGGCATGATGAACATGATTGTACATGAGGTCATGGAAAAAAACAATGATTTCTGGCCAGAGGCTCACAGCGATTCACAAAAAATGGCCAGACTAACCGTAGCGCTTCATGAAGCTGGCGGATTTGAAAATTATGGAGTTCCTTTTTGCATGACGATAGAGGCGGAAGCTATGGGAGCAGTAGTGGACATGGGAAATGACATGGAAGAACCTCACGTAGTAATATCACCGCTTAAATCTCCAATGGAAGCAGATATCCTCAAAAGCGTAGATCTTAATTCTGGTAGAGTGGCGGTAGTTCTGGATGCGATTAGAATACTCAAGGCAAAAAAATCAGATGTTCCAATCATAGGTAATATCACAGGTCCTATAAGTGTTGCAGGAACCCTTGTAGACATGGCAGTCCTGCTTGCAGGCTTGCGAAAGCATCCACAGGAAACTGCCCATATGCTGGACATAGTCACGGACAATATAATACTTTATGCCAGAGCCATGGTTGAGGCAGGCGCTGATGTAATTTGTCTGTCTGAACCAAGCGGGACGGGTGAAATTCTAGGGATGGACCATTTTATAAATTTCTCACTTCCGTATGTAAACAAGGTAATGGATGCCTTGAAGGTAGATGTGAAGATTGTTCATATCTGTGGCAGACTCCATAACATATATGAGGCAATAGCTGAAATAAGATGTGATGTGTTCAGTTTTGACGCGCTTGTAGATATTGAGGAAATAAAGCCGTACATCAAAAATAAATCAATAATGGGAAATATAAACACCCATGCACTGGCCGTAATGCCAAAAGAAAAGATACAGACACTTACGCAGGCAGCACTTTTAAAAGGGGCAAATATAATTTCTCCTGCCTGTGGCTTGGCAATAACGACGCCTCTGGAAAATATCATAGCCATGGTTGAAACTACAAAATATAAAGGGCAGGTAAAGAAGCATGTTTAAAATCAAATTGCCTCAAGAGAATGTTGAGTTAGAATGTTCAAAGGGAGCGAATCTGTATAGTGTCCTTGCAAGTAGGGGGTTGATAGATGCTCCCTGTGGAGGAAAAGGAGTATGCGCAAAATGTGCAGTAACTATTGACGGGAAGACTGTACTTTCTTGTGAAGAAACAGTTTTAGAAAATCTGATTGTCTGTCTTCCAGAGCGAAACAAGGTCAGTCCTATCATTTCCTCAGGATACATGAAGAGGTTCGAACCTGAACTGAAAAACAAGGGTGAATTTGGTCTGGCTATAGATATAGGGACGACTACAGTGGTAGTATCGCTGATTGACCTGTCGACTGGATTGGAAGTCCAGTCTCTGTCATGTCTGAACGCTCAAAAATCATATGGTCAGGATGTCATAAGCCGCATACAGTACTGCACTGAAAATGAAGAGGGGACACTTAAGCTCCAGAAGCTTATTGTGGAGGATTTGAATCTGCTCATATCTCAGCTTGTTTTGCAAAATCGGCTCAAACACAGCCAGATAATTGAAATTTCAATTGCCGGGAACACCACTATGATTCATCTGCTGGCGGGAATAAATCCAGAGTCCATGGGAAGCGCTCCATATGTTCCGGCTTTTTATGGTCCGCTTAAATTGAGGGCAGATGACTTAGGGCTTTCCTTGGATGCCGATTGTCCGGTGTACTGCCTATCTGCAATAGCTTCATTTGTCGGTGGGGATATTACCGCAGGAATGCTTGCCTGTGGAATCGGGCAAGATGATGAGAATGTATTGTTTATAGATATAGGTACAAACGGTGAAATGTTGCTGTCCGTAAAAGGAGAACTTTACTGCTGTTCATGTGCAGCCGGTCCAGCGCTTGAAGGAATGAATATAAGCTGCGGAATAAGAGCAGCAGCTGGAGCCATCGAAGAGGTTGAGATAAAAAGTGGGAAGGTGAAATACAAAACTATAGATGATAAGACAGCAAATGGAATCTGTGGAAGCGGACTACTTTGCGCAATTGCACAGGGGGTAAAGCATGATATTATAGGACCTAGCGGAAGATTTACAAAGCATCCTCTCGTAACTAAAATACAGGGAAAGGCTTCTCTTATATTGAGTGAAGAACATGAAATATATATAAGTCAAAAGGATATACGTCAGGTACAGCTCGCAAAAGGGGCGATTCTTTCTGGAATTCTTACTTTGATTGAGTCAGCAGGGGTAGAAGTCAAGGATCTGGATAAGGTAATTGTGGCAGGGCAGTTTGGAGCTCATCTGGAAGTGGAGAGCCTTGTGGGGAGCGGTCTGATTCCAAATGAGTTAAAAGATAAAATCACTTATGCCGGAAATACTTCGAAGTCTGGCTCTGTGGTCTGTCTATTATCCAAGAAAGAAAGATTCATGTCAGAGCAGCTTGCAGAAAATATCAAATATATTGAAATGTCTACATTAGATGGATTTGAAAAGGTATTTGTTGATTGTTTGAATTTTAAAAAAGAGGAGTGAAATATGGATTTGGACTTTTCATGTAAATTCAGTGAAAAAGGCGATATTTCGCCAAAAATCATGGAAATACTGGGCTTGGATTTTGCAAAGATATACGATGATAAAAATAACATAATAAGAATAGCCAGTGCGATAAAAGCAGAGAATAACAATAAGACGATGGTTCTCCCATTTTGCCATACTGTAGAAGCCAAAGCCATGGGTGGGGATATCAGACCTGGCGATGATACCGCAGGGCCCCGACCGGGTTCTTATGTCTATTCGAACCTGGAGGAAATAAAAAAAATATCTGTCATGGATAATCCCGATGCTAAAAGATTGCTGCAATCCTGTGCAGATTTAAAACATCAGGGTGAAAATGTAGTATTTATGATAACTGGTCCAATTTCAATATTGAGCAGCATAATGGATCTTACGGTAGTGTTTAAGGCGTGGCGTAAAAATCCAGATTTGCTTAGTGAAGTATTTGGAGTCATATCGGAAATGCTTTTGGAATTCGTAAAAGAAATTTCCGCAGCTGGTGCCGATATCATATCGTTTGCAGATCCGGCAGGTAATCCAGATATTTTAGGTGGGAAATATACGGCATCCCTGGCTGAAATGTTTCTGCTTCCATTTCTAACAAAAGCTATTGAAGTTTGCGGAGACAGTACGACAATATGCCTGTGTCCGCTTGCAGCTGCAACCCTTTCGAAGATGAACTTGATTAAACTGGAAACATCGGGAAATGGCCAGTTAGCCTGTAGCTGTGTAAAGAAAATGCCTGAAACGATAATTAAGCATTTCAGTCTTAGCTAGATTATGAATGAATATAGGAACTAGGCAGATTTGATATTTTAATGTAATAAACGACAATTCAGAAATAAATAAAGGGGTAGATAATCTTATTGGGTTCGGAAATAAAAAAATGATGTAGCTTATGATGAATAATCTTGGAGCTGCATCATTTTTTGTATAAAAAAAAACTGCATGCAAAATATTGATAGAATTTGAAGCAGTATTTTTTAAAAAAATAAAATATATTTAGTAAGTTTTATAACCACCTGATTAAAGTAATGTAAGTCATAGGGTAAATATATTATGCAAATTTGGGAAAATGTTTTCAAAATAAGATTGAAATTTTAAATGTTATTATGTATAATGAGTACTGATAAAACAGTTTAAATGTATAAAATTTACGAAAAAAAGTGAACTTATTGAAAAATATATTATAATAAATTAATTTAATGTTTATAATTATTATATTTGCTGTTTATAGAGTAAAAAAATATAAAATTACTTAATGGAAGGAGCTGATAAGCCGTGAAAATATTGAACTTTGGTTCATTAAATATCGATAGAGTTTACAGTGTTGATGAATTTGTAAAACCAGGAGAAACTATATCTTCAACAAATATGGGAATATTTGCGGGGGGGAAAGGCCTTAATCAGTCAGTTGCAGTAGCAAAAGCAGGTGCTGAGATATATCATGCAGGAATGATAGGCAAAGAAGGAGAATTCTTAAAAGAGTTATTGCAAGAGAGCAATGTAAACACATCCCTTTTGAAAACGGTAGAAGGTGAATCGGGCCACGCGGTAATACAAGTAAATAAAAATGGACAAAACTGCATATTGCTTTACAGCGGAGCAAATCACAAAATAGACGAGGAATATGTAAATTATGTATTGCAAAATTTTGAAGAAGGAGACATATTAATACTTCAAAATGAAATATCCTGTCTTGATTACATCATAAAAAAAGCATATGATAAAAATATGAAAATAGCTTTAAATCCATCACCAATAAATGCTAATATAGATAAGATAGAATTGGAGAAAATACAGTGGCTTATTCTCAATGAGATAGAAGGAGAAGCACTTACTGGAGAAAACGACCCGGAACGAATCATTTCGTGCTTACTAAACCGTTTTAGTAACCTTAAAATAATACTCACCCTGGGAGAAAAAGGATCAATATATGGAGATCTCAAGGAAACTGCAGAGCAACCGGTATATAAGATTAAGGCAATAGATACAACTGCTGCAGGGGATACATTCACAGGGTATTTTATTTCAGGAATAAGCAAAAGCAATGATGTAAAGGAGATTTTAAGAACATCCAGCATTGCAGCTGCCATATCAGTATCAAGAAAAGGTGCGGCAAATTCAATACCAGGCATAGCAGAAGTAAATGCAAAACTGGACATAATGGAAGAAAACATATAATATTAAAAATATGGTAACTCTTTACTAAAAATGCTAATGGTGAACAGATGAAAATAACAATAAATGATATTGCAAAGATGGCTGGAGTTTCAAAAGGAACGGTATCAAGAGTTATAAATAACAAAGCTGAAGGGGTAGGAGACGAAGTAAGGCAAAGAGTAAAAAATATAATTGATGAAGTGGGATATAAACCCAATCAATTGGCCAGAAGCATTGTAACTTCGAAATCCAAAACCATAGGTCTTATTATTCCAGACATTACAAATCCATTTTTTCCCAAATTGGTAAGAGGTATAGAGGACTATGCTTTTTCCAAAGACTATACCGTGTTTTTGTGCAACTCAGATGAAAATATAAAAAAGGAAGAATATTATCTATGTAATTTCATAGAAAAAAGAGTAGATGGGATAATTCTCGCTCCAAGCCGGAAATCAAGTACAAAGCTCAATCAGCTGCTAAAAGATTATGACCGTCCAGTTGCAGTGGTCGATAGACGGGTAGAAGGCTTGACTTGTGATATTTTTGTAAGCAGTGATAACTTTAAAGGGGCCTATATCGGGGTTTCGCATCTTATAAGCCAGGGATATAGACGTATAGCCTTTTTCGGAGGAGATAAAGATTTAAGCAACACAAAGCAAAGATATGAAGGCTATTTGACGGCTCTTAGTGAGAATGATATAAAAGTGGATCCAGACATAGTCGTATATGGGAGATACACCCTGCACTCGGGAGAAGCGCTCATGGAAGAATGCCTGGAAAAAAAGACTGAATTTGATGCAATATTTGCAGCATGTGATCTTATAGCAATAGGAGCAATAAGAGTACTTAAAGAAAATGCAATAAAAGTTCCGGCTGACATAGCTGTCATGGGGTATGATAATATATATATAAGTGAATTTATAGAACCTCCGCTTACAACAGTAGAACAGAAGATATATGAAATAGCCAGCAAAGTTACACAGATGCTTATTGCAAAAATTGAAGGGGAAAAAATCGAAGAAACAGAAATACTAATCGAACCCAGACTAATAATAAGAGAAACTGTAAGAACGGTAACTCAAAAATAGAAGGAGGAAAAAATGGCAGAAAATATTCTGGCAATGGAAAAAATAACTAAAGTATACGGAAATGGTTTCATGGCAAACAAAGATGTAGACTTCACATTGAAAAAAGGGGAAATACACGCCCTTGTAGGAGAAAATGGAGCAGGTAAAAGTACTCTTATGAAAATGTTGTTTGGCGTAGAAACGCCAGATTCAGGTAAAATATTTTTGAGAGGCGAAGAAATAAAAATAGATAATCCCATGAGCGCCATAAAACATGGTATAGGGATGGTTCATCAGCACTTTATGCTTGCGCCATCATTAACTGTTGCCGAAAATATGATAATGGGAATGGAACCTAAAAAAATGGGATTCATTGATTATAACAAGGCAATCCAGATATGTGAGGATGCATCCAAAAAATACAACTTGATAATAGATCCAAAAGCAAAAGTCCAAGATTTGTCAGTAGGAGTAAAGCAAAAAATAGAAATACTTAAAGCGCTTCTTCGTGGAGCTGAAATTCTGATACTTGACGAACCAACAGCCGTGCTTACACCGCAGGAAACTGAAGAGCTCTTTGTTCAGCTAAAGAAACTAAGAGAAGGCGGACATACCATAATATTCATATCTCACAAACTCAAGGAAATAAAAGCTCTTTGTGACAGAGTAACCATACTTAGACAGGGAAAATCAATGGGTCAATATGAGGTAAATGAACTGTCGGAAAAAGACATATCAAGGCTTATGGTGGGAAGAGACGTAATACTTAAAGTTGACAAGGAAAAAGCAAATCCAAAAGAAGTAGTACTTAAAGTAAGAGACCTCGTGGTAAGAAACAACCATGGTAAAGACGTGGTAAAAGAGATGTCTCTGGATATAAGAAAAGGTGAAATTCTTGGAATAGCAGGAATCGAAGGAAATGGCCAGAGAGAACTTGCTGAAAGCATAGCCGGACTTGAAACCTATGCTTCGGGAACCATATCAATATCAGGAAAAGACATAAAACAGCTGAGTATAAGGGAAATAAGAGAACTCGGAACAGGACATATTCCTGAAGACCGAATGACCTATGGAATAGCAGCGGAAGTTGGAATCGAAGAAAACATAATTTCAGACAGATTCTATAAAAAAGAGTACAATAAGAATCTTATGTTTGATTACAAAAAAATGCACAAGGAAATAGACGGACTTATAAAGGAATACTCGGTAAAATGTGACGACAGAAATCAGCCAATCAGGATGCTCTCTGGAGGAAACATACAAAAAGTGGTAGTAGCAAGAGAATGTTCACTGGATCTTGACCTTATAATAATAAATCAGCCGACAAGGGGAGTTGACGTAGGCGCCATCGAATTTATAAGAAAGCGTATAGTAGATCTCAGAGACGAAGGCAAGGCAATACTTCTTGTATCAGCAGACCTTAATGAAGTACTTGAACTATCAGACAGCTTAGCTGTAATGAGTGAAGGTGAAATAGTGGCATATTTTGAAGACAGCAGTACGGTTACAGAACAAGAACTTGGCGAATATATGCTGGGAATAAAAAGGATGTCCGAAGAAGAAGCAGGAGGCGTAGTACATGAAAAATAAACCTGTAACCAGCAAAGAAATAGAAAAGCAGTTTGAAATAATAAGGGTATTAGGAGCAATAGCAATTTCGCTTATGGCAGCATTTTTACTGATATCAATGGTAAGCGCTCAGCCGGCAGAGGCTTTGAAGCAATTCCTCTTTGGACCAGTCATGTCTATGAGAAGTTTCGGAAATGTAATAGAACTTATGGTTCCACTGATATTTGCAGGTCTTGCAATATGCGTAATGTTTCAGTGCAACCAGTTTAATATGGCGGCAGAAGGAGCCTTCTTTATAGGGGGGCTGGCGGCATCATACATTGCCGTGAACTTCATACTTCCAAATGGTATACATCCAGCCTTGGCAATCCTGGCAGGCGCAGTAGCCGGAATAATAGTATGTGCAATACCCGCACTTCTTAAAGTGAAATGGGGCGCAAATGAAGTTGTTTCTTCTCTTATGCTTAACTATATAATGCTATTTTTGGGAAGTTACATCCTGCAGTACTTCATGCTGGATTCAAACGCAGGCTTTCCTGCATCGCATCTTCTTGAAAAATCAGCAAAACTTCCAGTAATGATACCAAAGACGAGAGTTCACAGCGGACTGATACTGGCTATAGTGCTTGTAGTAATTGTATATCTTTTCATCTACAAAACAAAATGGGGATATGCAATAAGAATGGTAGGGCAAAATGAAAATTTTTCCAAATACTCAGGTATAAGCGTAGGAAGCACCATCATAATGTCTCAGGTAATTGGAGGCGCACTTGCAGGAATGGGAGGCGCAACGGAAGTTCTTGGAATGTACACAAGATTTTCGTGGATAAACTTGCCTGGCTATGGGTTTGATGGAATAATAATAGCAATACTGTCAAAAAACAATCCTAAATTTGTTCCTCTTTCAGCATTCTTCCTGGCTTATTTAAGAATAGGTGCAGACATAATGGCAAGAAGAACTGATGTAGCCCCAGAAGTAGTGGCTGTAGTACAGGCTCTCATAATACTTCTGATAGCAGCTAAGATGTTCCTTAACAAATATAAGCATAGAAAAATTGTTGAAAACTCAAATAAACAAAATAAAACGATGGAGGTGGTATAGTATGGAAAATCTAATAGCAGCAATATTTTCACCAGATTTTGTATTCTCCGTATTAAGACTGTCCACACCAATAATCTTTGCCGGATTGGCAGCACTTATAACTGACCGCGCAGGAGTAATGAACATTGGATTAGAAGGAATAATGCTCTCATCAGCATTAATGGGAGTAATAGGAAGCGCCTTTACTCAAAGTGCATGGATAGGACTAATATGCGCCATAGCTACAGGCATACTGATGGGAAGCCTGATGGCATATTTTTCGCTTAACCTTAAAACTGATATAATATTGACCGGTATAGCCATAAATCTTCTATCTTCAGGCGGAACAGTATTTTTACTTTATTCCGTTGCAAAGGATAAGGGAATGTCAATGTCACTGGCAAGTCTTACAATGCCAATTATGAAAATACCAATAATTCATAATATCCCAGTGCTTGGACCTATGATATCGGGGCATAATATGCTTACTTATCTTGCATTTGTACTTGTAGGAGTGGTTTGGTTGCTACTATACAAGACGTCCCTTGGTCTGAAAATAAGGGTAGTTGGAGAAAATCCAGATGCAGCAGAAAGTGTTGGAATAAACGTTAAAAAGGTTCAATACACAGCTCTAGCCATCAGCGGAGCACTTGCCGCAATGGGAGGAGCATATATGTCCATGGGATACATGGACAAGTTTGCAAGAGACATGACAGCAGGAAGAGGATTTATAGCCCTTGCAGCAGAAGCTCTTGGAAGAGGAACCCCAGTGGGTACGCTTGTAGCATCTCTTGTATTTGGTACCGCGGATGCCCTTGGAAGCAACCTGCAAGTACTCGACATACCAGTTCAATTTATTCAAATGATGCCTTATCTGTTTACAATAATCGGATTAATAATATACTCCAGATCAAAAGTAAAACAGATTAATAAAATAAAAAACAAAGGCTAGTTAAATTTTTTTTAAAAAACAGGAGGAGAAATCATGAAGAGAAAGAAACTTGCAAGCATGGCAGCGCTTATTTTAGCTGGAACAATGCTTCTATCAGGTTGCGGAGGAGCAGCAGACACAACTACTGAGTCAGATGCGTCGGCAACAGATCAACCAAACATCGCAATACTATTGAACGGTACGCTAGGAGACAAAGCGTTCTATGATTCAGCGGCAAATGGCGGAAAAATGATTGAAGATGAATTTGGAGCAAAAGTTAAAGTTGTTGAAATGACTTATGATGAAACAAAATGGATGCCAACACTTGTTGACTTTTCAGAAGACCCAGAAACAGATATAATAATCGTAGGAACATGGCAAATGGTTGAAAAACTACAAGAAATTGCGCCACAATACCCAGAAAAAAAATACATCATATTTGATTCAGCGGTAGATTACAGCATAGGCGGACTTGATAATGTATACTCAATAGAGTACAAGCAAAATGAATGTTCATTCCTTGCAGGAGCAGTAGCTGCATCAGCAACAAAAACAGGAACAATAGGATTTGTAGGCGGAATGGAAAACAACGTAATCAATGACTTCCTTGTAGGTTACATACAAGGCGCAAAACAAGTTAAAGAAGATATCAAGATGTCAATCGGATATGTAGGAAACTTCAATGACAGTGCAAAAGCAAAAGAGCTTACACTTGCACAAATTAACCAGAATGCAGATATAATATACCAAGTAGCTAGTACAGCAGGTCTTGGAGTAATAGACGCAGCAACAGAAAAAGACAAATTTGCAATAGGTGTAGACAGCGACCAGTCAGCTGCGTTCATGGAAACAGACAAAGTTAAGGCGGAGCATATACTTACATCAGCACTAAAAAGAGTAGACGAATCACTGCTTAGAGCAATCAAGCTTAACCAAGAAGGAACTCTTGCTTGGGGAGATAAAGAAGTACTTGGAATCCAGGAAGGTTGCGTTGGAATAGCTAAAAATGATGTTTACAAAGCAAACGTATCAGCAGAAACAGTAACAATGATAGACGAACTGGAAAAAGGAATATTAGATGGATCAGTTGTTGTAGATACAGCATTTGGAAAGTCTACAGATGAAATTCAAGCAATAAAAAGCAGCGTAAGACCGTAGTATTAAATATATTATGGAAATTTAAAACAATGGCAAGAATAAGAAAACACTTATTCTTGCCAATTTATTATACAGCAGAGGTAAATTATGAAAAAAATCCCAATAATTATGGACTGTGACCCAGGACATGACGATGCCATAGCCATAATTCTTGCATGTGCATCGGACAAACTAGACGTAAGAGCAATCACAACCGTTGGAGGAAATCAGACAATAGCAAAAACCACAAACAATGCGCTGAGAGTACTTGCATTCATAGATAAAAACATACCAGTAGCAATGGGGGCAAATAATCCCCTAAGAAGAGAGCTGGAAATTGCACCATCAGTACATGGTGAGTCAGGCCTGGACGGGCCAGAGCTTCCAGAACCGAAACAGGAACCTTTAGAAATGTCAGCCTTTGAGTTGATGGCGAAAACCGTAGAAGAAAGCGATGAAAAAATAACGCTTGTACCAACCGGACCACTAACAAACATAGCTATATTTTTGTTAGCGTATCCACATCTGAAATCCAAAATAGAAAGAATAAGCCTTATGGGAGGCTCGGCAATAGGAGGCAACTGGACGGCATCAGCAGAATTTAATATACTAGTAGACCCTGAAGCTGCAGATATCGTATTCAAATCAGGAATTCCAATAACCATGTCTGGACTGGACGTTACACATAAGGCCCAGGTATACCCAGAAGATATCAAAAGAATAAAAGACCAGGGTGGAAAAGTTGCCGTAATGGTAGGCGAATTACTTGAATTCTTTATAAAATTTCACAAAGAAATATGTGGATGGGACTTTGCTCCGCTACACGACCCTTGTGCAGTGGCATGGCTTATAAATCCAGATATGTTTACATCGAAAAAACTGAATGTGCAGATAGATATTGAAGGAGAACATACAACTGGATGTACGGTTACAGACTTCCTGAATAGATTTGACCTGGAGCCTAATACAGATGTCTTACTTGACGTTGACAGACATCAATTCGTTGATATGTTAATAGATGCTGTTAACCAATACCACTAAAAAGCATAAGGAGAAAAAAATGAAAAATATTCCTATTATAATAGATACCGATCCAGGAGTAGACGATTTTATTGCTATTGTGCTTGCAAATAGTTGTGATAAACTCGATATCAAGGCATTAACCGTAGTTGCAGGGAATCAAACACTGGAAAAAACCGCAAAAAATGCTTTGGATATAGCAAGTTTTTTGAGAATGAATACTCGTATAGCCAAAGGCGCACAAAATCCAATCAATAAAGATATTATAATTGCAGACAAAGTTCATGGAGATACGGGAATTGGTCCAGTAGTGCTGGAGGAGTCTTTGAAGGATTTTGATAAAGACTATGCCTGGGATGTAATATATCAAGAAGCTATAAAAGCCGAAGGAAAACTTCAAATAATAGCCATAGGCCCCCTTACGAATATTGCAATAGCATTTATGAAATATGCGGACTTACATAATCACATAGATAAGATTGTGATAATGGGAGGCTCAACAGGAATAGGAAATGTGCGTCCATATGGGGAGTTTAATATTTGGGCGGACCCATTTGCAGCAGACGTGGTATTTAAATCAGGAGCACCAATAACCATGGTAGGACTTAATGTAACCATGGAAACCGTACTGACTCCAGACTTGGTAAATGAAATAAAAGCAGTGGATTCAAAACTTACAAAAGAAATAAGTCAATTGCTGGATCATATGGCAAAGACTTACAAGGGATTTGGGTATGATTTTGTTGCAGTTCATGACGCTCTTGCTGTCGCCTGTGTAATAGATTCAGAAGTACTTGAGTGTAAAGATTATTATGTAGCTATAGAAACAAGAGGCCGATTAAATGAAGGAAGAACTGTTGTAGATCTTGACAGGTCTCACAGGGATAAGGCCCCCAATGCCAGCGTCGCAGTAAAAGGTGATACAGATAAATTTGTAGAAATGTTAAAAAATATGATGAGATATTATCAGTAGGAAAAAAGAGGAAAAATATGAAAAGAGCATATGAATACGATTTTGAACTGATTACAGGTGCAATTCCAGTTGTTTTAAAGGAAGAAGAACAAACCTGGGAAGAAGCTTTTGAAACTGATGAAAAAAATTGGGAATATGTGAAACTTCTTTGGGGAAGCAACGTACCTGGCTCATTTGCACCAGAAAGAGTATTGCTTGCAGGAATTCAGTCAATGTACAACATGGGTTATGATGTAGTAGATTCAGAGAAACTCATCCCAGTTGCCCTGAAAGCAAGGGATGAAGAAGATAAAATAACACTTACCCGTATTACTGCGAGGGTTTTCAACCTTTTAAATAATTCAGAAAAAATAAAGGACCATCCTTACTGGAAATACACCTGCTACGACAGTTTTGAAAAATACGAAAAAAACGTAAAATTTTACGATTATGGAAATAAAGACCAGGAAGTAATTTCAAACCAAAAAGATTTTTTTGAAAGAACCTATGCAGGCTGGCTGGCGCAGATAGTAGGCGCAGGGGTAGGTACGGCAATAGAAGGTTATACCTCAGCAAGGATTAAAGAAGCCTTTGGAGAGATAACTGATTATGTGAGAAAACCAAGTACTTACAATGATGATATAACCTATGAAGTAGCATTTCTGGAGGCCTTCAAGAAGAATGGCCTGAGCGTCAGTTCGGCAGATATAGCAGAAGAATGGGTTGCACTTATTCCATCGGGTTGGTCGGCAGAAGATATAGCCCTTAAAAATATAATGCTTGGGATATACCCACCAGAAAGTGGTTATCGCTCTAACCCTTTCAGAGAATGGATAGGAGCCCAAATGAGAGGCGCAGTATGCGGCATGGTCGCTCCGGCAAATCCGAGATTGGCAGCGCAGCTTGCATTCAAAGATGGAGTAGTATCCCATCATAATAATGGTGTAATAGGCGAGATGTTTAATGCCATGATGTGCTCTATGGCATACGTGGAAACGGATATGAGAACTATCGTAGGCAAAGCCATAGACATGGTGCCAAAAGACAGTGAATATTACAGCGTAGTCAAATTTGCGCTGGATACATGCGTATCAAAAGATGATTATGAAGAGGCCTGGAAGATATGTGAAAATCACTTTAAAGAATACAACTGGATACATGCGTATCCAAATGCAGCAGCAGAAGTGGTAGCCCTGTATTTCAGTGAAAATGATTTTGACAAATGCTTGAACCTTATAAGCATGGCAGGACAGGACGTAGATTGTAATGCAGCTCAAATAATGACCTTGTTTGGGATAGCCTACGGCATGGATTGCATCGCCGACAAATGGAAAAGTCCAATCGGAGATGAGCTGCTTTCATATGTAAGAGGTTATGAGAAAACAACAATTACAGAAATAACAAATTTGGTAATAGATTCAGTAAAATCGGCATATTTATAGAAATGTAAATATATCAAGAGCCTGAGAAATCAGGTTCTTTTTTTAAAAATAAGTGCAATAATACCGAAGGAGAAATTTAGATGATTTTAAAAGAGATTTCAAACCGAATATATTACATGCCAAACACAGAAGCAACTGACCGCCCAACCCTCGGATATGTAAGAGGCGATTCATTTTCCATCATGGTAGATACAGGGAATTCTCCCAAGCATCTTGAATTATTCTATGAAGGCCTTAAAGAACGAGAATTACCTATGCCAAAAATAGCAGTAATAACTCATTGGCACTGGGACCATACCTTTGCAATGAAAGCTTTTGAAGGCATAACGATTGCAAGCAGACGGACAAATGACATACTAAAGGATGTAGCCAAGTGGACGTGGACAGATGAGGAAATGAAAAATCGCCTGACATCAGGAACTGAAATAGAATTCTGCGATACCTATATAAGAAAAGAATATACGAATCTTAATGACATAGAAGTTGTGACGGCTGATGTTATATTTGAAAATGAGCTTAGCATAGACCTTGGGGGTATACACTGCAACTTGAAACTGGTTGGAGGACCTCACTCAGAGGACTCTGCAATAGTCCACATACCAGAAGAAGAAGTTCTTTTTGTAGGCGATGCGGACTGCATAGATTTTTATCTAAAACATGAAACTTATGACAAAGACAGACTGAAGGCTTATGTAGAAAAAATGAACACACTGGATTTCAAGACATATATACACGGGCACTGCCCTCCCATGACCAAAGATGAAATCATTAGTCAATTGAAAGCTGAACTTAAATAATAGCGTTAAAAATGACCGATATTGGGATATCGGTCATTTTATTTTAAATTTAGTCGCTGGTAAAAATATTTTCATATACGCAAGCGTCTGAGTTCAGATATATAGCTTGAACATCAGTACTTACAATGTCTTTAATCTCAGAGCGCACAAATTTGACACATATGCCACAGCTGGAGCTGAGGCTTCTTGGAACTGGCATAGTTTCACATGTTATTCCTTGTTTTTCGAGCATTCTCCGGTATTTTATGGCACCAGAGTGCGTAAAAAAAGTCACCAGATATCTATTTGGAAGCTTTGAGGACATAATCGGACTCCATAGCATCTATTTTAACGTCATACCCTTTCCCAGTCATGAATCTTTTAACATTTTCCATAGCTGTTTCATTGTCGACGATTACAGCATAGCTGTTTTTTGACTCTTCCATAGCTTTTTTTGCCATCAATACTGGCTGAGGACACGAAAGGCCTCTTGCATCAACCTGAATCATTAAGCCACCTCCTTGATATTAACTTCTTTAAATTGCATCTGTTTTTCAATATTATAATAAGAGATGCACGCAAGTACAACGAAAGCTATTATCACAGCTATCTTTCCGAAGCTCGTAGGACCAGCTGGAGAAGAAGCGAGCTTGAAATTGTGGGCAAATGCTGCGCCAACAACGAGTCCCATGACTGTAACGGCAGAGTCTGAATTTCCTTCTCCGGCAAGTATAAGTTGTCTCAGAGGGCAACCTCCAAGCAACACTGATCCCCATCCTGCAGACAGCATTCCAAGGAAATTCCAAAGAGCATCGGTATGAGCAATCGGCTGGTCTGCAAAACCCAAGGCGAATTTGCCAAAAGCTACATTGCCAATAAGCGCAAATACAAATATAGAAATAAACCCGCTAAAAAGATAGAAATCTTTGAACATAAATACATCCCTTATTCCACCAACCATGCAGAGTCTTGTTTTTTGTGCAATTGCACCACCAATAAGACCGGCAGCCAAGGCAATCAAAATAGGGGCATGCATTGAACCTGGTCCTTTTGCGCTAAAAAGCAGGCCTGCAGGTGCAATTAATAATAATATTATAAGCGCAGTGGCTATAAATGATATTGCTGAGCCTTCGGCTATTGAACTTTTTTGAGTTCTTCCAAGGGTGAATCCCTTATTAAGGAACTGTATGCCGGCAAGTATTCCTGCGGTGAATCCTGCAAAACCCCAGAGTGCATTTAAATCTCCTCCTGCAAGTCTAAGAACCATTCTTAAAGGACACCCAAGGAACATAAGGGCGCCCACCATAACTATAAATCCCAGTATAAAACGCAGGAAAGGAGATGAACCTCCTTTTGGCTTGAATTCTTTCGAAATCAAGGCCATTCCTAAGGCGCCGAGTATAAGGCCGCTTATTTCAGGTCGTAAATATTGAACTACTGCAGCACTATGTAAGCCTACAGCTCCAGAAATATCTCTTAGAAAACAGGCTACGCACAGACCCATATTTCCAGGATTTCCAGTAAGTACCAAAACAACCGATATAATGCCTATGATTGCTCCAGCTAAAATTATTCCAGATTTTTGTTTCATTTTTAAAAAACCTCCTGTTTAAAGTTAGAAATATAATACATGACTATTATATCATTTTTGGCAAATGCCATTTATTGAAAAATTTAATAGCCTGCATTAATTATATTTATATCATTAATAAATTAATGACAATGCAGCTGGAATGAGTTAATATAAATATAGTGTACGGCAAATATGAGATAGAAAGAACAGGGGGGCAAAATGGAAAGAGTATATTTTGATAACGGAGCAACTTCTTATCCGAAACCTGAAGGTGTTGTTCAGGCGGTAACAAATTATATGACTAATATAGGGTGCAATATTGGAAGAGGCGTATATTCACAGGCGCAGATTGCAGAAGATGCAGTTTATGAAACCAGAGAAATGATTTCAGAACTTTTCAATTTTGATTTGCCTGAAAATGTCTGTTTTACGAAAAACATTACTGAAAGTCTCAATGTGATAATAAAAGGTTTCGTACAAAAAAAAGATAGAGTCATAGTAAGCACAGTGGAGCATAATGCGGTCATGAGGCCGCTTAACATGGTTGGGGCAGATATAATGAAAGTGGATTTAATTTCAGATTGCATCAAGGGCCTCATAGAACTGGAAGTTTTTTTAAAGAAGGGTACAAAGGCAGTAATAATGACTCACAGCAGCAATGTAACTGGAGATATTTTGCCACTTTTTCAAGTTGGAAAACTGTGTAAAAAATATGAAGTAGCATTTATTGTTGATTCGGCGCAGAGCGCGGGATTTCTTCAAATAGATATGAAAGCTTTAAACATAGATTGTCTTTGTTTTACTGGCCATAAATCACTTCTTGGTCCTCAAGGCATGGGAGGGTTCGTAATAAGCCATAATTTAGAGAAGAAAATATCGTCATTCATACAAGGTGGAACAGGAAGTACTTCTGATTTAGAAATCCAACCTGATTTTATGCCCGATAAATTTGAATCAGGAACTCAAAATATTCCTGGGATTTTTGGTTTTAAAGCAGCGCTGGAGTTTCTTAAGGAAAAGGGCATAGATTCAATCCGAGAACATGAAAGGGAACTGTGTGATTATTTTGTTGAAAAATTGCTGCAAATAGATTCTGAACAAAAACAGTTCAGGTTAGTAGGAAAAGGGGAATCAAAGGAAAGAACTCCGATAGTATCTCTTGATTTTATAAAACTTGATAATGCCGAAGTTTCGCATATTCTCCAGTCAAAGTTCAATATTCAAAATAGATGCGGTCTTCATTGCAGTCCCAGCGCGCACAAGTTCTATGGTACTTTTCCACAAGGAACAGTCAGGTTTGGACTTGGACACAGAAACACTAAAACTGAAGTAGATTATGTATGTGAATGTATAAAAAATATTGTCGGATAAATCAAAAGCACCTCAATTGAAGTGCTTTTGGTTTTAAGATGGGGCAGTTCATATGCCAATGCATAAATGCATAGTAAATTAAATCTGAAGCGGATAGGGTCTAGTCTGCACCTCTTGAATATTCAAGGATGTCTCCGGGCTGACAGTTTAAAACTTCGCATATTTTTTCTAATGTGGAAAACCTTATAGCTTTAGCTTTCCCATTTTTCAGTATTGAGAGATTGGCCATGGTTATCCCGACTTTCTCGGAAAGTTCCGTGACGCTCATTTTTCTTCTTGCTAACATAACGTCTAAATTTATTATAATCGCCATCTAATCACCTCAGACCGTTAAATCATTTTCAGCTTTTATTTCCAGAGCAGCAGTCAGCAGTTCCTGAAGAACAGCCGAAAAAAGTGCTATAGTTAAAGAAGTGAAAATAATGATAGATTCAATAATCGCAATCGTTGGATTTCCAATATTGCTTAAGCTAAGAACTAAAAGGCTTATTGCATAAAGCATTGCAATGAAGATTGCACAGTATTTGATATAAATTAAAGATGTTACAGCTAATTCGGAAAAAGCATTTCTTTTTTCAATATGGCTCAATAGCTTGAAAGCCTGATGTAATGCAAAATAAAAAGGTATTGTTGTAATATAAATACCGGTTAGTACAGGAAATCTCAAATGAGCATAATCTGGATTCAAATCTGCAGTACTTTTGGCAAACCATGGTAACCAGAATATACAAAGGAGAAGTGCAATGCTGCCAATTAGAAGAATCATAAATTTTAAAAAAATTGTATTATTTTTTTTCATAGTATACCTCGCAATCTGTTTTCAAATATAGTATAACATGCTGCTTATCGTTTATCAATATATTTAATACGTTTACCGATAAAGAGTAAAATTGAATTTACAGGGCTGATGCACCTGAAACTTACATGTAACATGAGAGGCTTAATACACTCGGGAATGATTTACCGGGAATAAATTTAGCGAATATTTACATTAATGAGACAAAAATGATTATTTATACAAATTGAGATTGAAAGATGATGATTTAAATGGTAAAATACTTAAATAAATAGGTTGATTTTTTGTAAGATTATATTAAGTTTTGCTGTTGGAAACAAAATATAGAATCTGCATGGCAATTAGTGTTAGAAGGAGTATATTGATGTACGAAGGGCTTAAAAAACAAAACATTCTTATTGTTGACGATTCTAGTTTCAACAGCGCATATCTTTTAAATATATTAAAAGATCAATATCAAGTAAGAGCAGTAAAAAGTGGAAAGGAAGCATTTGAAATTGCATTTTCACAATATCCCCCTGATTTGATTCTTTTAGATGTCATAATGCCGGATATAGACGGTTATGAAGTATGTAAAAAATTGAAAGAAGTTGATAGTACAAAGAATATACCGGTAATTTTTATAACGGGAAGATTCAGTGAAGAAGATGAAATATATGGTTTTAGCTTAGGAGCAGTAGACTATATTTCAAAACCATACAATACAATAATAGTAAAAGCAAGAATAAAGACTCACATGGAATTAAAACTGTACCGGGATTATTTGGAATCTATTTCATATTTAGACGGCTTAACTGGCATACCAAACAAACGCAGATTTAATGAGATATTTGAGACTATGTGGAATATTGCTGAAAGGGAAAAAAACATAATTTCAATTATCATGATAGATATTGATAATTTTAAGGCTTTTAATGACATCTATGGACATCTGGAAGGAGATGACTGTATAATCAGGGTTGCACAACAATTATTTAAATCAGTTTTCAGAAAAACGGATTTTGTAGGAAGATATGGGGGCGAGGAATTTGTCTGTATTCTTCCAAATACAGATTCAAAAAATGCGGGTCTTATTGCAGAAAAAATGAGACAAAAAATCATGGAGCTTAAAATACCACACGAAGGATCTACTGTGTCGGATGTTGTTACAATAAGTCTAGGTGTGGCTGCTTGCATACCCGATAAAGACAGAAATGCGTTAATAAAGATGGCTGATGGGGCATTATACAGATCTAAAAAAAGTGGTAGAAATAAAATTAGTATTAGTTCAAAATAAATCGTTGTTTTTCTTCAATTCAAAATCGAAGCCAGAAGAAATTGCATTTTTCGAACAAATATTTTTGCATTCGCCGCATCGTATGCACTCAGCAGAGTTTATATTTTTTGTAATTTCAACGTTCATCTTGCACTTTTTCTCACAGGCTTTACAGTCGTTGCATTTAAGTTTATCGACACTCATCTGATAAAAGCTGTACTTGTTAAAAATCGCATAAAAAGCTCCAAGTGGGCAAATATATTTACAAAAAGGTCTGTAAATAAATATTGAAGCTATAACAGTCAAAACTAAAAGGAATATTTTCCAGTTGAACAAAAAGCCTACCATCTGTCTAAGATTTTCATTTTTAATAAGCAAAGGGATGCCGCCTTCCAATGTACCTACGGGGCAAATCCACTGGCAAAAATAGGGCGCGGCAAGACCAAATTTATTAGTTAAAAATATTGGCAGCAATATGACCGGAACTGCCAACATGATATATTTTACATATCTGAGATACCCATCTATTTTAACAGGCATGGTAAGTTTAGGTGTCTTTATTTTATACAGTAAATCCTGTATAAAACCAAATGGGCAAAGAAAACTGCATACAAGTCTGCCAAGTAAAACTCCAAAAAACATGATGATTCCAACTACATAATATGAGAAATTATGTTTCCTTCCACCTAATACCGCCTGCAAAGCGCCAATAGGGCATGAGCCGATTGCACCTGGACAGGAATAACAGTTAAGCCCTGGAACGCAAACGGTCTTGCTGTTTCCGGTGAAAATTTTACCGTTATAAAACCCCGAAAAGTAGCTGTTTGTAAGCACCGTTGCTGTAAGCTGGATAAATGGACGCTTGATTATTTTATTTTTTTCCATTAACCCACCCCTATACATTCTAAACAGATTTTGACAGCTTTTTTCAGTACCATTAAATGCTCTTCACGGAGCATACCGACACCTATAAAAAGAAGCGATGCAGTGAGCATCACATATTTAACATTATCCTTAACCGCATATATTATTTTCATTTGGTTCTCTCCTATGCAAGATTTTCTTGTTCTAATGAAATGATTTTTTCGTTCTTGGCGTCTATACTAAGATTGTATATTAGTCCTGAAAGAACCAGGATTCCACCTGTTGCCTTGCCTGCAGAAACCGAACCCAATAAAATATAGTCTATGGCCGTAGCTGCGAAAAGCTGACCTACAAAGAGAAAGAGCGTGAAGTAAAATGCAGACATCTTTGGAGTCATATAGCTTGAAACGGATACCACGATTACTCCTAAAAAACCTCCAAGGTATATTAAAATGGAAGATGTATTGAATTTTATTGCGTCTAGTCCGGCAAATTCACTGCTGAGAAGCAGAAAAATAATTGAAAATACAAGTCCTACGAGATTATTGAAAAAAGTACCTTGAAATATACCTATTTTTTCAGCTAATTTGTAATTTACTATTCGAGCCAGGACTATTGAAGCTCCTGCAATTATTGGGAAAAAAAGATAAAGCATTTGAACCTCCTAATACATTGCCATAAGGGCAATTCCTGCGACAATAAGCACCAAGCCTGTTACTTTTTGCTTCTCAAATTTTACTTTGTTCAAACCAAAAAGACCGTAGTGATCTATTAGAATAGAAGCTACTGACTGCCCCAGAAGGCTCACAGCAAGAGTCAGCGATACACCAAGTTTACTGAATGATATATTGTTAAACAGTACTGTAATCACGCCTATTGCTCCGGCGCTGTAAAAATACCATGGAACTGCTAGGCAATTTTTGAATTTGTATTTTTTTAGAATAACAAGAATAAGTATGGTTATAAGTCCTACTGAATGTATAATCACGCTAGCGGCATAATTGCCGTAGTATCTTGAAAGGTTTCCGTTGAAAAGCAGCATAAGGGCAATTATGACTCCAGATGCTGCTGAAATTATGTTGTTCATTATTTCTCTCCTTAGCTCATTTTTATCAAATATACCACAAAATTACGGTTAAAAGTTATGACATATGTCACAATCGCCTATAGTTTTACTTGAATTCGATAAAAAATGATTTTATTTGATTTTATCATTCGCGCCGAGAATACCCCTGCCTCTAAGTCTCCTTGCTCGCTTTAGCGAGAATGAAGGCGGGGATGAATCGGCTACAAGTGTTACAAGTATAGCGAATAGTGGTATAATATTACCATATTAACATTGACGCGAGGTGAAGAAAATGTTGAAACACAAAGCATACAAATTTAGGATATACCCTACGGAGGAACAAGCCGTTCTGATCAACAAAACTATAGGTTGTAGCCGATTTGTGTTTAATTTCTCACTCTCACAGCAAAAACGTGAAGAGCATCTTTGGTATCTCGCGGAAGAAATGTACCAAAGCGGTCAACTTCCATTTAA
>JBATTG010000065.1:0-5559 GCA_049670425.1 Proteocatella sp. | reverse complement strand
CAGAATATGAAACTTTATGATACAGATAAAATTCATAACAGCATGCTTGAAATTGACGATATCAATTATATGCTTAATGCTTTGAAAAATATCAATACCATTGAACGTAAAAAGGTTATTGGTTTAGATCCAAATAGAGCAGATATTATACTGGCTGGCTTGAACATACTGTGTAACATAATGTGTGTTTTGAAAATACCAAGAATTAGAGTCAGTGAATACGACAATCTTGAGGGTTTAATATTTTATAAACTCTCATTACTTAAAAAATAAGGAGAATTAATGGAAAAGTATGACATAATCATAATCGGTGGCGGTCCAGCGGGTATGATGGCAGCAATAGAAGCAAAAAAAAACGAGTCTGAATTGAATGACAGTAAGCCTGGTTACAATAATCTCAGGGTTGGAATAATTGAAAAGAACCCGACTTTAGGAAAGAAACTCCTGATAACAGGCGGGGGAAGATGTAATATTACAAATGCTCAGAGCATGGAGGTTTTTCATAAGAATACTGTCAGAAATTCTAAATTTCTATATTCAGCATTTAATAATTTCACCAATAAAGATTTAATCTTGTTTTTTGAAAACGAAGGAATTAAATTTAAAACTGAAGGCAAAAAAATATACCCTCAAAATGATAATGCGCAAGAATTGCTGAATGTATTAGTTGAAAAGCTTGAAAAAAGTGGTGTTGAATTAATCTTGAATTCAAATGTTACAAATATTGAAGTGAAACATCGCGAAAAACCAGACGGCCATGGAGGCTGCGTTATTGATATAATTCAAGAGGGAACTTTAAACAGCATAATTACAAAAAAGGTAATAATGGCTACTGGTGGAGCGAGTTATAAAAGCACTGGTTCTGATGGAAGCATGTTCAAATTGCTAGAAAATCTTGGCATTAAGACAAAGCCATTGCTGCCTACACTTGTTAAATTGAATTCAAACCAGGAATTTATAACCAGATCTCAGGGCATTTCTCTTGAAAATATAAGAATTACAGTAAAGCATAATAATAAAAAAGTAATTGAAATTCAAGATAGCATCGTATTCACACATAATGGTATAAGCGGACCTGCCGCTATAAACTCAAGTTCTTATATTACCGACAAAGAGCTGAGTGACGTGAACATATTCATAGACTTGATTCCTGAATTACCTGAAGAAGATTTTATCAAATTGATAAAAGTAAATGACAAGAAGAGATTGGATACAAAAATTTCCAAGCTACTTCCTAAGGAACTGGTGAAAAATATAATAGAGACAAAAATCAAGCCAGAAATGGGAATTGTCATAGATGAAGCCAATAAAGATGGCATTTTGGAAAAAGATATTCAGAATATGAAAAAAAGCGAAATCAATATTATTGTAAATTCTTTTAAGAATCTTGAACTGAAATTAACTGGCTATGGAGGGCTCAATGAGTCAATCGTAACACGTGGCGGAGTAGATACCAGTGAAATAAGCCCTAAAAATTTAAGCTTGAAAAAATACCCGGATATTTTAATATCAGGCGAAATGATCGACATTGATGCTCTTACCGGTGGCTTCAATTTACAGATTGCTTTTTCTACAGGTTATCTGGCAGGCAAGTCAGCAAGAACGTTTTAATTATTTCAAAAAAAGGAGCATTTAATGAATTTTGCTGAACTAATAAGTGTATTTAACATAGATGGCGATACTTTGGCAAGCTCATTAAGGAGCCTGATAATCATCTATTTTATTGTTGCAAATATCTTTGGGTTTTTAATAATGCTGGTTGACAAAAAACTGGCTATAAAGAGAAAACGCAGAATAAGCGAGGCAAACCTGTTCCTGACAGGGATATGTGGTGGCGCAATTGGAGTATGGTTTTCTATGTACTCAAACAGGCATAAAACGTTGAAGAATAAATTTAGATTTGGGATACCATTTTTAGTTATTCTAAATACAGGGATATATATGTATTTGATGATAAATATACGTTAATCAAATACCACCAGCAATAATTGCGGTATAAACGTATTTTGGAGATTGTTTTCCTGATAGTGCGGCAGCTATTGACAAACATTTTAAAAAACATAAACTTATACATCACAGAGTAAGAAAAATGGAGGTAGAAATGGAAAAAAATCTTATCGAATTAGTCGATATTAACAAGATATTCGAGGATGATGGTAAACAAGTATTGACAAATATAAATTTAGCTATTAAAGAAAAAGAATTCGTTACCTTTCTGGGACCATCAGGGTGCGGTAAGACAACGACATTAAGAATTATTGGAGGATTTACAAATAATAGTTCAGGCAAAATCCTATTTGATGGGAGCGATATTACTGAGTTTCCACCATATAAACGACAAATAAATACTGTGTTTCAAAAATATGCCTTATTTCCGCACCTTAACATATATGAAAATATTGCATTTGGATTAAGAATAAAAAAAGTTGATAATAAGACTATTGATAAAAAAGTAAAAAAAATGCTGAAATTAGTAAATCTTCAAGGCTTTGAAAATAGAGAAATACAATCACTTTCAGGTGGACAGCAGCAACGAATCGCAATTGCCAGAGCCTTAGTTAATGAACCTAAAGTACTTTTGCTTGATGAACCACTTGGAGCACTCGACTTAAAACTTCGTAAGGATATGCAGTATGAGTTGAAAACCATGCAACAAGAACTTGGAATAACTTTTATCTATGTTACCCATGATCAGGAAGAAGCACTTACAATGTCGGATAGAATAGTGGTAATGAAAGATGGCATAATCCAGCAGATTGGTACGCCACAAGACATTTACAATGAACCCATGAACAGGTTTGTCGCAGACTTTATTGGGGAAAGCAATATAATGAACGGTGCGATGCTGAATGATTATAAGTGCCTCATAAATAATATTGAATTTGAATGTGTTGACAAGGGTTTTGGAAAAAATGAATTTGTAGATATAGTAATAAGACCTGAAGATTTAATTCTAGTCGATGAAAGCAAATCTCGGATAAGAGGATTGGTAACGGATGTTGTTTTCAAAGGTGTTCATTATGAAATAATAGTGGTGGACGAATTTGACAACAAGGAATGGATGATTCATTCAATTTATAATGCAAAAGTTGACACTCTGGTAGGGCTTCAATTTGATCCAGAAGCAATTCATATCATGAGAAAGGAAGTCGGATAGTTGAAAAATGATAAACGCTTATTAACTTCGCCATACATAGTATGGGCTATTATTTTTACATTGATACCATTATTAATTATAGTCTTTTATTCCTTTGCACAAAGAGATACCTTTGGCGATATAGTATATAAATTCACGCTGAGCAATTACAAGGAGTTTTTTGCTCCAATATATTTAAATGTTTTTTGGAGATCCCTGAAACTCTCGTTATACAGTACGGTAATTTGTCTGATAATAGGTTATCCCATGGCATTTATAATGAGCCGTTCCAAAGGGTTAAAACAGAATCTAATGGTGATGCTTTTCATTTTACCGCTTTGGACCAACTTCTTACTTAGAACATATGCGTGGATGGGACTTTTACGAGATCAGGGCATTATCAATGAAATTTTGATACATCTTGGAATCATAAGTGAACCAATAACTATGCTTTATACAAACGGAGCTGTAATTTTAGGTATGGTTTATAACTTCCTGCCTTTTATGGTACTTCCTATATACTCAGTTTTGTCCAAAATGGATAAAAATCTGGTTGAGGCGGCAAGAGATCTCGGAGCAAATGAATTTAACGTATTTTCTAAAATAGTTTTTCCATTGAGTTTTCCTGGGGTTGCGACAGGCATAGTAATGGTATTTATGCCAGCGGTATCAACTTTTGTAATTTCGGATTTGTTAGGTGGCGGACAGACGATATTGCTGGGAAACTTGATTCAAAATCAATTTATGGCTGCACGAAATTGGCAGTTTGGTTCAGCTGTATCGGTTATAATGATGATTTTCTTAATAATATCAATGGGATATTTTGCTAAACACAGCTCCAAAGATGGAGGTGGGAAGATATGGTAAAATTCAAAGAATCAGCAGCTAATATTTATAGCTTTTTAGTGTATTTATTCCTGTATTTACCTATAATAGTACTTATAGTATTTTCCTTTAATGATTCCAAATATAGAGGTAATTGGAGTGGATTTACATTGAGGTGGTATCAGGAATTATTTGCAGATCCAGACATAATAAGAGCGCTTTATACCACTCTCATAGTAGCCACGATTTCATCTGTAGCAGCTACTGTAATAGGGACAATAACGGCAGTTGGAATTCATAGTCTAAGGCCTAAATATAAAAATATGTTTATAAATCTTAGCTATATCCCAATGATTAGCCCGGATATTGTAATTGGTATTTCGCTTCTTACTTTATTTGTTATTTTAAAACTGAAGTTAGGGTATATAACGTTGATTTTAGCGCATATCACCTTCAATATTCCATATGTTGTTTTTGCAGTACTGCCAAAACTTCAGCAGCTAGACCCACATCTGGAAGAGGCTGCCTTAGATCTTGGCGCTACGCCTTCACAGGCATTTTTTAAAGTTGTATTGCCTGAAATAATTCCTGGAATATTAACTGGTGCGTTAATGGCCTTCACTCTTTCTTTGGATGATTTCATTGTGAGTTTCTTTACGACGGGTTCGGGAGTAGCAACGCTTTCAATAAAAATTTATTCAATGACAAAGAGGGGGGTCAGCCCTACAATAAATGCGCTTTCAAGTATAATGTTCATGGTATTGCTGACCATAATGTGTATTGTTCAGCTTAGACAAAATAACTTGTCAAAAAACACATATGTTTACGAAGATGATGAACCTGTGTTGGATAATGTTATTTAGAGATTAATAGGAGGTAAAGAAAAATTGAAAAAAATAGTTTTAGGCCTGGCGCTCATAATGAGTATGATTTTTGTGTTAGTTGGTTGTGGTGGAGGTTCGGAAAGTAAACAAGTTTTAAATGTTTACAACTGGGGCGACTATATAGATAAAGAAGTTATTTACGATTTTGAAAAAGAGTTCAATGTTAAAATCAATTATGAAGAATATGCAACAAATGAAGAGATGCTTGCGAAAATTGAGGCAGGCGGGACAGCTTATGATGTCATATTCCCATCTGAATACATGATTGAATACATGATTTCGAAAGATTTACTCAATGAGATAGATTACAGCAACTTGGATAACTTTAAAAATATGGATGAGAGATTTACAAATCTTGCATATGACCCAAACAGCAAGCATTCGGTACCTTATATGTGGGGAACGATGGGTATTGTTTACAACAAAAATATGGTTACCGAACCTGTAGACTCATGGAAAATATTGTGGGATGAAAAATATGCAGGAAAAATCCTGATGCTTGATTCTTCAAGAGATACTATAGGGGTTACCTTGAAAATGTTAGGATATTCACTAAATACGAAGAATATTGATGAATTGAATGCAGCTAAAAAGGCATTGATAGAACAAAAATCTATTGTAAGGGCTTATGAAGTAGACACATATAAAGATCAGATGATTGCAGAAGAAGCTGCAATGGCACTTTGTTGGTCAGGTGATGCGATGCTTCTTATG
>JBATTG010000064.1:0-13891 GCA_049670425.1 Proteocatella sp. | reverse complement strand
TTGACAAAGGAAATTGCATTTGATATTATGAGATTGAAGATAAATCTAACACTGTTGTGTCCTATTTTGATAATAATAATTAGTATCGAATAGGCTAAAAGTAAATCCTGTTAAAGTGCATATTTTTATGCACACAGAAGAACAAACTGTGGCCACAAGGTCAGGGTTTTTTTAATGGAAAAAAACAGGATGGATTTTTTGAAACTTCATTTTGTATTTATTGAATTGGAGGTAAATTTATGGAAATGTCATTGAATTACGATAGGATAATACCTATGGCGATTTCTAAGGGAACTCCTGAGGGAGAAGGTTTTTGCTAGCTTGTCTAATTAATTATTATGTGGATAAAAACATTTATAAGTTAATTAGGAGGATAAGAACATGAGCCGTATTTTAGAATATTTCATAAAAGCAGGAGAATCGAAAAAAGAAGGATTAGTTGAGAGATGGGTAGAGAAAACAGCAATATATAGTTGGGAAGATGTTATTTCGGATAATAGAAAGAAAAACAAAATAGATCGCTCAGGAAGAACTAGAATGTAATCTAATTTACATGGCCTCATATAATGTAACTGAAAAGTTAATTTTATGGGGTTTTATTTTGCCCTAAAATAAGGTACACTAAGATTTGCAACAGACGTATATGGGTAAAAATCGTGTATCGTAAATGTTTCAACGACAACAGGGATAATGATATTAAGTAATATATAGTAAGCGGGAGATGACATGCTGGAACTTAAGTTTGACGAAAATTACGATGGACAGGGGATATCAAAGGGGATTCAAAGAGGGCTGCTGCCTTATCTGGATGGAAAGCTCATAGTACAGGAGGGTATGGGGATAGGCGCATTTGCCATTCAAGACAAAAACAGGACTTATTTCTGTTCCATAGACAAAATAACCGAAGAAAATGCATCTGGAAAAGTGATGGTTGTGCAATACCAGATTGACAGGCGCCTGGACTGGATGTTTTTAAACAGGCCGAGCTCTGCCCTGACAACTTTTTTGGAGCTTGCAGCATCCAAATGCTATATGAAGGCCGAGGCTTTTCAGGGGCCGCTTTTAAAGATGGGAACTTTGTTTCGGAAGTTATTTGGAATAAGGATAGATTTCAGGAAAATCCAGTCTTTGGGAAAGATAACGGCGAAGTACACAATAAAACAATCTGATGTATATATAGAGGTAGACTGCAAGAGCACCTGCAAGGATTACAAGCTTTTCGTCATGAATGAAATCGGCGGAGAACTTTTTTCTCAGGCTGTGGTTGACGGAGGCGAGGCGAGTCCTCCTACAGGCTGGCAACGCGTTGAAAAAAGCGGGATTGATGACAAGCGAAGCCATATGCTGACAAGCGCTTCTCTTGGAGTCGCGTTTTACATGGAGGAGCTCGAGGTTCCCAAGAACATAGAATCCAAGCTGTTTTGGGGGAGAGAGGTATCCGGAGGCTACAACTGGGCAGGATTTGAAAGTGAAATCAAATGCCTTGAAAATGGGTTCAGCGGATACTCATACAAGATTTGCTTTGAAAATCATACACAGGGGGTGGAAAGATGTGCAAGGTAATGATGATATATCCATATTTTTTGACAAATAACAGGACCAATCAGATTTTTCATCCTCTTGGAATATCTATGATTTCGTCAGGGTTGAAGGACAAGGGCATTGAGGTGATGAAGCTTGACTGCACTTTTCTTACGATGGAAGAGGCTTTGGAAATCGCCAGGGATTACAACGCGGACATTACGAGCATCTATGTGATGACTACCATGTCTCAAAATGCGCTTAAACTTCTTGAGGAACTCAGGAAAATTAATCCGAAGAGCCTTTATATAACGGGAGGACCGCTTCCTAGCCTTTATCCGGAAAGATTCGCCCAAAAATTTGACTTCGTATTTGCAGGTGAAGGGGCGCTGAGCGTTCCGAAGTTCTGCTATGATTATTTCGAGTTTATGGAAAAGGATGCCTTGAATAAAAGTATGGATAAAAGTGCAGTAGTTTCAAAGTTTTTCAAGGGAAGGGATTGCAGTGATTATTCAGGAATATATGGATATATAAGCGGCAGGGACGACTTCAACCTTGCAGGCAACTCCTTGATAAGCGCTCATAGTGTGAACCTGAGTGAAGCTGAAATAAATGCTCTGCCTCTAGTAGACAGGAGCGGGTTTAATCATCAGCGTTATCAGGAGCTCTCATTTGAGAACACAGGTCAAAAGAGTGCTACAATAATGATGACCTATGGCTGTCCGTTTGACTGCGATTTTTGTTCAAAGCCGGTATTTGGAAACAAGGTGAGATTCAGGGAGATGGATTCTATATTCAGGGAAATACGCGATATAAAGAATTATGGTTATGATACTTTGTGGATAGCCGATGATCTGTTCACCTTGAAGGATGAATACATTGCTACTTTTTGCGACAGGATGAATGAGAGCAATCTCAAGATGAAATGGAGCTGCCTTTCAAGAGTCGACAGCATAAGCCCTGAAACTGCAAGGAAGATGAAGCTGGCAGGATGCGAAAAGGTATATCTTGGCATAGAATCGGGCAGCGATGCAGTTCTCAAACTGATGAACAAGCATATCAACATAGGCAAGGTTAAGGCGGGAGTGGATGTGTTTAAAAATGAAGGCATAGAGTGCGCCGGATTTTTCATAGTCGGCTATCCGGGTGAAACTGTGGAAACCATAGAGACTACGTTTGAATTCGCGCTTTCACTAGGCCTGGATGAAATTTCGTTTAATGTTCCATATCCGCTTCCTGGCTCAAAGCTGTACAGCAGGGTGCTGGATATCAAGGATGATGACTGGAATTTTGAGAACGAGACTAAATTCCTGTATAAAAGTGAGTTCGACCAAACTTGGATAAGAAAAAGAATAGAGGAGACTCTGGAAAAACATAGCCTGAATAATATGCAATTATGATATAATTATGTTGTTAATGAATAAAATCTTTATCCGCAGCTTCAGGAATTTGGGAGCTGTGGATTTATACATAGGATGTTTTGAATAAATAGATGAAGAACACATGAGGTGAATATGAACGATCAGACTAAAGGCGCACTGCTAATCCTGGGTGCTGCATTTTTTTGGGGCATTTCTGGAACCATAGCTAAAATGATTTTCAACACAGATATGAATCCCCTTGAAGTATCAAACATGAGAATAACGATGTCCGCATTGATATGCGTCGTATATCTAGCCATGCGACGAAGCCACCTCCTGCAGGTAAGCGCCCATGGTTTTAAAAAAATAGCGATACTTGGTGTATCGATGACTATCATGCAGGGAACATATTACTATGCCATTGCGAGATTGAACGTAAGTCTGGCGATATTCCTCCAGTATCTTTCACCTATTTTGATAACGGCATACTGCACGGTTATTTTAAAGGAGAAGATGTCTAAGTCAAAGGCAATGGCGCTTATATTTGCGATGTTTGGAAGCTATTTTATAATTTTCGGTGGTGGAAGTCTCGGCGTCAGACTGAATATAGATGGAGTAATATTGGGATTAATATCAGCATGCTGCAGCGCCTTTTACATAATATACGGTCAGAAATGCACGGGAATCTACGATCCATGGACGGTGCTGACTTACGGGTTGGTTACAGGAGCGTTTATATACATATTCATATGTCCTCCATGGGTGCTTTGGGCAAACAAATCCAGCATCGAGCTTTTATCAATCGGATACCTGGCGGTTTTTGGAACCGTAATTCCGTTCACGCTTTATCTTAAGGGGTTCAAATATCTGGCGCCGGCGGCTGTTAATATCATAGGCATGTCAGAAACTGTGGTGGCATCGGTTTCAGCGTACATAATACTTGGGGAAATGCTGAGCGCAAAACAGGTTCTTGGAGCGGTTCTTATCGTGCTCGCGGTAATAACAATCCAGAGCTTCGACTATATAATGGCTATGATTTCAGGAAAAAAACAAGGAGTTTAAAGGAGTAATTATGGTGAATAAGGCTGTATTAAAAAAAGTAAATGACGTTGTTGGTTGGATTGTTTCTGCTTCTATGTTCAGTTTTTGGATGTATTATTTCTTTGTAAGCAAAGAGTTTCTCAAGGAAGCACAATTTATTATTATGTGGAGTTTTTTTGGACTTTTGCATGGTGGAAGATTGATTGATGCCAGATATTTCGATGATGATTTCAGTGTGAAAAAGAATGGATGGGACATCTTAATTATTGCATTTTCGGTATTTGTTGTTATTATCGAAGCCAAAAGATTGTTTTTTTAGTATGAGTATCGATTAAATAAAGAGGGGGATTTCTGCATAAGAAATCTCCATATTGACAAATCCTGTGAATTTTGATATAAATGTATTATAGGGTGGTGAGTGAGTACTCACTGCTAATGTATTTGGAGGTGAATTCGGTGCTCGATGATAATGGAAATTATATTGATATAAAAGGGGTACACAAATATTATGGGAAAAATCATGTACTCGATGACATCAGCATCCAGATAAAACCGGGGGATATATACGGCATCCTGGGGCCATCGGGGTGTGGCAAGACTACTATTGTAAAGATAATTGCAGGCATTTTGGATTCAAACGAGGGCGAGACCTTTGTTTTGAACAAAAAGATGCCTGATTTGAAAGTGATGGCCAATATAGGCTACATGGCTCAAAGTGACGCTCTTTATGAACTGCTTACGGCGGAAGAGAATCTTTTGTTTTTTGGAAGCATATATGGCATGAGCAAAAAAAAGATAAGGCAGCGCACGGTGGAGCTTATGAAGCTTTTGAACCTTGCTTTTGAAGGCAACAAGAAGGTGGCGTCATATTCAGGAGGCATGAAGCGCAGGCTTTCGCTTGCAATTGCGCTGCTTAACAGTCCAAAGATTTTAATTCTGGACGAGCCTACAGTCGGGATAGACCCGCTGCTTCGAAGAAGCATATGGGAGGAGTTTAGAAAAATCGCGAGTGACAATACGGCTATATTGCTGACTACTCATGTTATGGACGAGGCCACGAAGTGTGACAAGCTCGCCATGATAAGGGACGGTAAAATTATTGCAACGGGGACTCCAGATGAAATAATTTCGCAAAGTGGAACCTCTTCCATTGAAGAGGCCTTTATCCATTTCAGTTTCGGGGGTAGCAATAATGAAGATTAAAGCGATGGCAATAAGAATACTTACCCAGCTTAGGCATGACAAGCGGACGGTAGCGCTTATGCTGTTTGCTCCCATATTGCTGCTGACATTCCTATATTTTGTACTCGATGGCTCACAGACTAATCTGAGAATTGCGGTTGTAAATGCTCCGCTTTCCTATGTGGAAAAACTTGAAAAAGCTGACATAAATGTTGTGCGGCTCACGGAAAACGAAGCTATAAAGGCGATTGAAAGCGCTCGGATAAATGCATATGTCAACGTGGTCAGCGGAAAATCGCATGTCTACATTGACGGGACAAGTTCGCAGAAAACTTCAAAGATAATTCAAATCATAGAAGCTACAAACAACAAGCAAAAGATGAGGCCTGATCTCAAGCCTGAAATAACTTATTTTTATGGCTATGACAATTTCTCGGTTTTTGACGGATTCGGTTCAATCCTCATAGGCTTCATCGTCTTCTTTTTCACTTTTTTGGTTTCTGGAATCGCATTTTTGCAGGAGCGGACGTCGGGGACTTTGGAAAAACTCCTGTCGCTTCCTATCACAAGGGCAGAAATTGTAATAGGATATATCTGCGGCTTTGGAATATTTACGATATTGCAGTCGGCTTTCATATCGCTTTATGTAATCCATGTGCTGAAAATAATGATGGTGGGTTCGAGTTTTCTGGTGCTTATAATAACGCTTCTGGCGGCAATTTCGGCGCTGACTCTGGGGATGCTGCTTTCAACCGCAGCAAAAAATGAATTCCAGATGATCCAGTTCATTCCAATCGCCGTTGTGCCTCAGGTTTTTTTTACAGGGATATTTGACCTTTCGCCAACGATGGCAAATTTTGGAAAAGTAATGCCTTTGTATTATGTTGGGGATGCGCTTGATAAGGTTATGCTCAAGGGGCTTGGAATCAGGGCTATTGGGTATGATGTGATGATGCTGGTTGCATTTTCGGTAATATGCATGTTTTTGAATATTTTGCTTCTCAAAAAATACAGGAGAATATAGTTATGAAGATAGATTACAGCAATAACATATGGACGGACACTCTGATTGGTGACGATGAGCAGCTCACTGAAAAGCAGATGAGCATAATTAAATCAACGGCGATTCTTTTTCGTAAAAATGGCTATGAAGCTACTTCGACAAGGGAAATTGCAAAGCTTGCAAATGTCGCTGAAGGAACTATATTCAAGCATTATGGCACAAAAAAAGAGCTGCTTTTGGAAGTTGTAGGAAGAATAGCCAGAGCCATGCTAATACCGGCGATAATGACCGGAATCGATGATATATTAGATGATGAATATGACTCTCTCGATGATTTTGTTTATAGATTCATATACAATCGAATCGAGGTTGTGACCAATGCGGCGCCCTTAATCAAGATAGTCATCCAGGAGCTTCCGTTTCATCCGGAAATACGTGAAATTATAAATATGAATATGTCGGTATTGCCATTCAACCGGGTATTTGATAAATTGAAGGCAGACAAGTTTATTATAGATTTGCCAAACGATGAACTGTTCAAGCTTATAGTATCGACGGTGGGCGGCTACTTGATAACGCATTATGTTCTTTTGCCTGAATTCTTCAACAAGAATCCTAAAAAGGAACTTGAAAATCTGGTGGAATTTATCGTGAGAGGGGTGAAAAACTATGGATAAGACAATAACAGGTAATCTTGTAAAACGTATCCTTATACTGCTTGTTTTGGGAACTCTTGTTTATGGAGGGTACCGATTTTATGATAGCCGAGATTCAGGTCAGCTGGTTGGGGTCGTTGAGACGACTATATATGCAAATATATCCGAACTTTCAGGTCGAATAGATGAAATCAGGGTTGAACCGGGAATGAGCCTGAAAAAAGGCGATGTGATTGCGGTCATAGATGATACTGACCTCAAGTTCTCGCTGACACAGGCAGAGGCCAATTTGACGAAGCTTCAAGAAGCCCTTGTTGGAATAAGCGGAAATGCGGACAAGAATGCTGTGAAATCAGCCATAAGCGCTGTCAAAATATCGGAGGCTGGCTACGAGAATACAAAGCTTACGCATGAAAAGGCAAAGGACGATTATGAAAAAAACAAGTCTTTATTTGATGCGGGCGGGACGAGCGAGGCGGCTCTTGATGGCTACAAGCTGGTTCTTGACCAGTCATCCAATGCGCTGACGATTGCCCAGTCACAGATAGAAAGCACCAAAGCGGCCTTGAATGCAGTTGTAAATGGAGCGGGAAGTGACAAGATAATAGCTGCCAAGGCCTCGATTGTAGCGGCTCAAAGCCAGATTGATCAGATTAAAGATAAAATATGCAAGCGTACAATAAAAGCGGTCTGTGATGGAACGGTAATAAGCAGAAATTATGTTCTTGGGGATTTTGTTTCACCCGGGTTTGATATTGCCGATATTGCATCTTCTGGCGAGAGCTATGTCAAGATATATTACCCGGCAGAGCGGATTAATGAGCTTACATTCGGGCAAAACATGAATATCATGTCAGGAGAAGAAACGTTTGCTGGAAAGGTGAGTTTCATTGACCTGGAATCCCAGTATACGCCTACTGACATGCAAAGCTCGGCTAACCGAAATAAGGACAGCGTGGTTGTCAAATTGAAATTTGAAGATAATGCCAAGCTTAAAATAGGAGAAACTGTTTCGGTTCTTGCGAATTTGAAATAAAAAAAACTGTTGGACTCGTAACTTGAAGTGTTTTTCAAAGTTATAAGCCAACAGTTTTTTCTTGCTATTTCCAGGTTATGTCTGCATCTTTTCTTGGTACGGTTCTTTGATATTTTACACCAGGGTATCCAATCACCATGCATGTAACTATCTCTTTGCCTTCAGGAATTTCCAGCAAGTCCATTATCTCTTTGTTTCCCTTTGCGGCTCTTACGAAAAATCCGCTGAAGAAGGTTCCAAGTCCAAGGGCGTTTGTCATAAGCTCCATATTTGAAGAAGCCAGAGCTCCATTTACATCCGAATTGGCAGTAACTACTATTATTGCCGGAGCATTGAAGAATAATCTGTCTTTTGTGTCAGCTTTGTTGTTGTATTCCTTATACATGCTTATCCACATCTTGGCGTATCTTTTGTAGATCATTGTTTTGGGAGTCAGGTTGGCAAGCATATGTTCGCCGATGTTTTTGAGGCTTTCGTAGGTCAGACCTTTTAACTGCTCGAGATTGTCCTTAACTACCGTATATGATACGTCCTGCATGTTGCTCCCGGTTTGAGTGAATCTTCCGGCTTCTATAATTTTAGCTAGCTTTTCAGTCTCTACATCTTTAGCTTTAAACTGTCTGATGGTTCTTCTGAATTTTATGAAGTTCAAAAGATTTTCTGGAGCTACATCAAATGTTTCTTTTGAGTATTCCAAGACCTCGTCCATATTGTACTCGTCTGTCGATATTGCGTTTACAGGACATACCGCTATGCAGTGTCCGCATTTGAAACAGGTGACGTTTCTGATCTTGGCCTTGCCATCGACCATCTTGATGTCTTCTGGGAAACACTCTTTTACACATTGGCCGCAGCCTATACATTTTTGACTATCTACATTCATCATAAATTTAGTTCTCCTCATTCTAATAATCAGCATTAAAGTTGACATATTCATGAATTAAAATTATAATAAGTTCATTCGTGAATACATAATGCTGGATTGATAATATTGATTATACATGTCTTGGCAGAGTGTGTCTAATTGATTTTATTCACAGTGCGATAACTTTTGGTTATGGTTGTCAGCGTTCTACCAATATACTTTTACCACAAAATAAGGAGAACTATAGATGAATCTGCAACAATTGGAATATTTCATAAAAATAGCTGAAACTCGGAATTTCACAACTGCGGCAAACCTCGTTTCTGTAAGCCAGCCAGCTCTGAGCAAGTCTATTTCCAAGTTAGAAGAAGAATTAGGAGTATCTTTGTTTGACAGAAATAATCGCAGTGTTGTTTTGACAAATTATGGAGAATCATTTTTGAAACATGCTACGGTTGCATTGACACAGCTTGAAAAAGGTATTGAAGAGCTGCAGAACATGTCGAAGCTCAATGATGAGAATATCGCTATTGCATCTACCTATTGTATTGGAACTTATTTTATGCCGTTTGTAATCAGCGGTTTTCTGGGTCTTAATCCTGAAAGTAAATTTCAATTCAGTCACGAAGCAACAACTGATATTTTAAAAAACTTGAAATGCGGCAAAATTTCTTTGGGTTTTTACGAGAAATTTGATGACATACACAATCATAATGAAATTGAGTCAGTAGAAGTAAAGAGGGAAGAGTATGTCCTGATAGTTCCTAAGAATCATCCTCTGGCAAATGAAAAAGAAGTTTCGCTCAAGGATTTAAAGGACGAGTCATTCATTGTATATTGCGATGAAAATAAAGATAAAATGATATCCTACTCTGAATTCATAGACTACACACCTAAGATTTCAATAAGGCCAAGTGAAGCTAGCATGCTGGGAGGCTTGGTAGCTGCCGGGGCAGGGATTACAATAGTTCCCAAAACCCCGCTGATAAATACCAACGCTGTAGCTACTATAAATATACACGAAGATATTGGATACAAAACTATCTACATGGGCTGGCTTAAGGATGCTGACCTATCACCTGCAGCTGCAAGTTTCAGAGACTATGTCATATCATTAATATGAAGATATGTTTTAAAAACTTAACCGATAAGTTTTTGAAGGCTGTCTTCATCGAGGATTTCGATTTTATTTCTTGAAATTCTAACAAACTCATCTGATTGGAACTGTTTCAGGAGCCTCGTCACAACTTCTCTTGCAGTTCCCAGTTCTTTTGAAATGTAATCGTGAGTTATCTCCAGGACTGAAGTGTCGTTAAGTGAAGCCTGTTCAAGAAGAACGCTGGCAAGTCTTGATGCCATATTCGTAAATACATACTGTTCGAATATCCACATTACATCCGAAAATCTCGAAGTTACCAAATCCAGCATAAAGGATTTAACTGCAAGATTTTCGTTGCTCAAGGTATTGAATATATCGGATGGTATTATAAATAATTCGCTGTCCTTTTCTACATCGATGCTTATATCAAAATTTATATTCTTCAAGAGGCAGGATGCACTGAAAATGCAGCTGTCCATCTCAAGCAGGCGATAAAGGGTAATTTGCTTTCCTTCAGAAGAATGGCTGTAAATCCTAAGCTGGCCAGACTTGACTAGAAGGAAGCCTGTACAGTCGTCTCCGCCATGAATCAAAATTGTATTTTTTAGAAATTTTTTCTGAATAATATTATGTTTTATGATTTCTTTTTCTTTGTTGGTAAGTTTTTCCCAAAAGGGAAGGGTATTTCTTACAAATTCAAGGTCTATATCAGGCATAATAAGTTGTCCTCCGGTATATTAATAAAAGTGTCGATATTTTTTTGATAAGACTAATATATACGTTAATCAATTTGTTTACAAGGGGTATATGGAGTGAAAAAAACGCCTGGATACGCCTTGAAAGCCCTGTTTGCAATAGTTCATAAAATAATTATAAAAAAATTAAAAAAAGAGTAGCAAATGTTTTACAATCTATGGTATACTGTACAGGTTAAATATCCGTTAATTTTACTAGAAGCATATATGCTAGATCCTGTAGGATTCCAGACAGGTCTTTTTGATTGTGCAGAAAAATTATTGACAGTTGGATATATGTATAGTAAAATTTAAAGGTAAAACCATAATTACACCAATCTATGTTATGGAATGGATCCTTCTAGTTTATACCACTTAATAGGAGGTGCACTATGAGAGTAAAAGTGACGTTAGCATGTCAAGAGTGTAAGCAAAGAAATTACAATTCTATGAAAAACAAGAAAAACAATCCAGATAGGATTGAACTTGAGAAATATTGTAAATTCTGTAAAAAACACACTACACATAAAGAAACTAAATAAGTTAGTAAAGAGGTGTGAGTCAATGCAAACAGAAGCGAATAAAAAATTTTCTTTAGGAAAATTTTTAAGTGAAGTTAGAGCTGAAATGAAAAAGGTTCACTGGCCGACCAAGAAGGAAATGCTTAGCTATACTACGACAGTAATACTTACAGTAGTTGTTATAGCGGTTTTTATCTACGGAATAGATTCGTCGTTTGGATTTATTTTGGGTAAGATATTAGGAAACTAAGGGGGACTGGCCTTGAGCGAACAAGCACAATGGTATGTCATTCATACCTATTCTGGACACGAAAATAAAGTTAAAGCTACTATCGAGAAATCTGTAAAAAACAGAAACATGGAGGATATAATCCAAGATGTTGCGGTTCCAGTTGAGGAACTGATAGAGATTAAAAATGGCAAGAAAAAAGTAAAACAACGAAAAATATTTCCTGGATATTGTCTTGTGAAAATGGTAGTAACAGACGAGTCTTGGTATATTGTCAGAAACACAAAAGGTGTTACTGGATTTGTTGGGCCAAATTCAAAACCTGTAGCTTTAACTCCGGAAGAAGTTGATAACATGGGTCTAGAAAAAGAATCGAAATCAGTTTTAGAAACAGAATTTGAAGTTGGACAGAGAGTCGAAATAGTCGCAGGTGCATTTAAAGATTTTGATGGAACAATTGAAGAAATCAATTTTGAAGATATGTCTGTTAAAGTGAAGATATTTATGTTCGGAGATAGAGAGACATTGCTAGAACTTGAAATGTCTCAGATAAGAAAAATAGACTAGATCTATTTGGATAATAGGAGGTGTCATTAAATGGCTAAAAAAGTAATAGGACAAATAAAACTTCAAATACCAGCAGGTAAAGCTACTCCAGCGCCACCGGTAGGACCGGCACTAGGACAGCACGGAGTTAACATAATGGAGTTTACAAAGCAGTACAATGCAAAGACTGCTGATCAAGCTGGACTTATTATACCAGTAGTAATTACTGTATACCAAGACAGATCGTTCTCTTTTATAACTAAGACTCCACCAGCAGCTATTCTTATAAAGAAAGCTTGCAAAATAGAGTCAGGTTCAGGAGAGCCAAATAAGAAAAAAGTAGCTAAAATAACTACTGCTCAGGTTAAAGAAATTGCAGAGTTAAAATTGCCAGACTTAAACGCAGCTAGCGTTGAAGCGGCTATGAGTATGATTGCAGGAACTGCAAGAAGTATGGGAATCGTTGTAGAAGATTAATTCTATTTGCTTATATAGATTGGTGGGAGGCAAATAAAATTTTACCGTTATTACCACAAAGGAGGAAATGATTATGGCTAAACAACCTAAGAAGTACCAAGAAGCGATTAAAAAGTATGACAAACAAAACTTATACGTTGCTTCTGAGGCACTTGGAATAGTTGTAGATATCGCATCAGCAAAGTTTGATGAAACAGTTGAAGCGCATATAAAGCTAGGCGTAGATTCAAGACACGCTGATCAGCAAGTAAGGGGAGCAATAGTGCTTCCACACGGAACAGGAAAAACTAAGAGAGTATTAGTATTCGCAAAAGGTGACAAAGTTAAAGAAGCTCAGGACGCAGGAGCAGATTTTGTTGGAGCTGAAGACTTAGTAGCTAAAATACAAGGCGAAAACTGGTTTGATTTTGATGTAATAGTAGCTACTCCAGATATGATGGGTGTAGTAGGTAGACTAGGAAAAGTATTAGGACCTAAAGGTCTTATGCCAAACCCTAAGTCAGGAACTGTTACTTTTGACGTTGCTAAGGCAATTGCAGAGATCAAAGCAGGTAAGGTTGAGTACAGACTTGACAAAACAAACATAATCCACGTATCAGTAGGAAAAGTTTCTTTCGGTAAAGAAAAATTATCAGAGAACTTCCGTGCACTAATCGAAGCTGTAATAAAGGCTAAGCCTTCTGCAGCAAAGGGACAGTATATTAAGACTGTTGCTTTCGCAAGTACAATGGGACCTGGAGTAAAAGTTAACCCGGTAAGAGTTAGCGAATAGTTATTGTTGACAAACAAAAAATAGTATAGTATACTAAAAAAGTTAAAAAGTGAATAGTACACTGTAGACAGCAGGTGAAAAATTAAATCCTGCCGAGGTTGTTTGTTATATAGAACTCAAGCCTTCGTATGTCTACGTACTACGAAGGCTTTTTTGTATGAAATACGAAAGAAGGAGGTACTAAATATGTCAAAGGCAATCGAAAGCAAACAGGTTGTTGTAGATGCAATAGTAGAAAAACTAGCGAAAGCTCAATCAGTTATAGTTGTTAATTATAAAGGACTTACTGTTGAACAAGCAACAAACTTAAGAAATAAATTTAGAGAAGCAGGTATTGATTACAAGGTATATAAGAATACACTTGTAAGAAGAGCTGCAGCTCAAGTAGGAAACCTAGACAAACTTGACGATGTGAATCTTGTAGGAACAAATGCAATAGCATTTGGATACGAAGATGCAATAGCACCAGCTAAAATCGTAGCAGAATTTGCTAAAACATGTCCAAATATAGAATTTAAAATGGGATACGTGGAAGGTGAATACTACGATGCAGAGGGAATGACTGCACTTTCTAAAATACCATCAAGAGAAGCACTTATCGCTAAGCTTCTTGGAAGCTTCAAGGCTCCAGTTTCTAACTTCGTTTACATGCTTGATGCAGTTGCGAAGCAAAAAGAGGAACAAGGCGCTTAATAAAACGCATAAAAAAATATTAATTATAAAAACACTTAAAAATAATGGAGGTAAATAAAATGACTATAGAGCAAATTTTACAAGCAATAGAAGAAATGAAAGTTCTTGAATTAAACGAGTTAGTTAAAGCTGCAGAGGAGAAGTTCGGTGTATCT
>JBATTG010000063.1:0-8365 GCA_049670425.1 Proteocatella sp. | reverse complement strand
CCTCTACATATGCTATACCGTTTGCCAGGGTAAATGCTACTTCCTGAACGGCAGTAGATCCGGCTTCTCTTATGTGATATCCTGATATGCTTATAGTGTTCCACTGAGGTACTTCTTTTGAGCAGTATTCGAATATATTAGTTATAAGTCTCATTGATGGTGCTGTTGGAAATATATATGTGCCTCTTGCTACGTATTCTTTAAGTATATCGTTTTGTATGGTTCCTCTTAGTTTGTCTGGCGATACCCCTTGTTTTTCTGCAACTGCAATATACATTGCAAGCAATACTGATGCTGGGGCATTTATTGTCATTGATGTTGAAACTTTGTCTAGAGGAATTCCATCAAACAGTATTTCCATGTCTTTTAATGTATCTATTGCCACTCCAACTTTTCCGACTTCTCCTTGTGATATCTCATCGCTTGAATCGTATCCCATCTGCGTTGGAAGGTCAAAGGCTACGGATAGTCCTGATGAGCCATTTTCAATCAGATATTTATACCTTTTGTTCGATTCTTCAGCTGTAGAAAAACCGGCATACATTCTCATTGTCCAGAATTTTCCTCTGTACATGGTGTCTTGAACGCCTCTTGTAAATGGGTACTGACCCGGCATGCCAAGATCTTGTTCATAATCAAAATCTGCTATATCTACTGGTGTGTAAAGTCTTTTTGTTTCGATTCCAGATGTGAATTCAAACTTTTCTTTTCTTTCTGGAAATCTTGCTATCGATTTAGCGACTTTCTCTTCTTCCCATTTCTGTGCTGATTCTTTTACTTCATCAATTTTTGTTTTTTCAAACATGATAATTCCTCCATTTAATAGACAGTATTGTTTCTTTCTTTTTATAAAAGTCCAATTAACATACAGTTTATCAAATTATACTAAAAATTGCAAGTTATCCTTCAGATTTTTTTTTATTGCAAGTTCATTTTTAGTTTAATTGCTAAAATTTTGTTTATTCCCAGGTTTTATCCCTTCATTTGATTTTTATTAAAGGTGAAGCATTACTTTAATAGTTTGTTTCATATCAATTTCTTTCATGGCCTGGTCTATGTCCCTCAAGTTGAAATGATGTGATATAAGTGGCTCTACCGAAATTTTCCCAGAATTTACCAGCTGGATGCACTCTTTGTAGTCCAGCCAGGTATAACATATGCTTCCTTCTATTTTTATTTCTTTTCTTACTATTTTTTCTATATTTGAAGTTGTTGATTTATGATTTATTCCAATTAATACGATTTTGCCTTCTTTTCTTACTGAATCAAGGCAAAGCGAGAAGGCTTCTTCATTTCCAGTTACTTCCATTACTATATCTGCCATTTTCCCATCTGTGTACTGACCTACTTTTTCCAGAAGATCTTCCTTGGAAAGATTTATTGAATGGTCGGCTCCCAAAGTTTCAGCAAGTTCAAGTCTTGCTTCATCTCCACTTATTCCCACGACTATAATTTTTTTTGCACCTTCTGCCTTTGCCAGTTGAACCGTGTACAGCCCTATTGGACCAGGTCCAAATACAAGCACCGTATCCTGGCTTCCTATATTTGCTTTTTTTATCGGTCTGTATGCCGATGCAATCGGATCTATTGATGCTCCGGTTTCATAACTCATTCCCTCTGGAAGTTTGTGCAGCACTTTTTCTGGAACTGTAACATACTGCGCAAATGCTCCATCTAAATGTATTCCTGTTTCGAGTATATTATCACAAAGAACTTCAATTCCTTTCCTGCAATAATAGCAATCTCCGCAGCCTATTACTATCGAGGGAGTTACCCTGTCCCCGATTTTATAGTTTATTACGTTATCTCCAAGTTCCACTATATCTCCTGCAAACTCATGACCTGGAATAAGCGGATATGGTACAGGCCTCAGACCTTTAAGTATAGGTACGTCCGTACCACAAATACCCACCGATTTAACCTTTATAAGCACTTCTCCTGATTTTGGTTTTGGTTTCTCTACATTTTTCAGTGCATAGCCTTCTCCAGCATGCTCTTTAACTATCGCTAACATTATTTTCACACTCCAGTTCTATCGGATGAATTACTATATGAATATTTCGGTTACAATTATAACATATAATATTAAATTTTTCTTTTTTTATATTTTTTTGAATTTTTAATCATTATTGACAGATTCTTTACAGTTTTGTTACTACTGTTTTATTGTATTTAATTCTCTGCTATAATGAAGCTTGGAGATATTCTAGGAATGAAAAGGTGAGATGATGCAAAAGAAAAAAGCTACAATTAAAGATGTTGCTGTGGCGGCAGGTATATCCATAGGTACCGTTGATCGTGTAATGCATAACAGAGGTGGTGTATCAAAAAAAACTGAAGAAAAAATCAGAAAAATCGCTTCCGAGCTTAACTATACTCCAAGTGCGATTGCTCAAGCTTTGGTATCTCAAAAAAACAATATCCGGATCGCTGTGATTTACCCTGATGCCGAACCACATTTTTGGAGTCAGGTTGAAAAAGGTATTAAGGATTTTGAAAAAGCTTATTGTTTTTTTGGTGTTGAGTTGATTGTTTATAAGACCTCATGTTATGCTATCGATGAGCAAATTAGAATTCTTGAAGAATTAAAGGACAGCAATATTAATGGTGTTGTTACTATACCGTACAACTCTTACAAAATTGATCCAGTTATAAATGAATTAGTAAAAAAAGGAATTATTGTAAATACTTTTGTTAGTGATGCTCCAAACAGTAAACGATCTTGTTATACTGGTCTTGATGACATTTCTGCGGGAGTTCTTGCCGCTAATCAAATGGGAATGCTGCTTTGTGGACAAGGCAAGATTGCAGTTGTAGGTGTTCATAGAGATGTATTATGTATTGAAAATAGAATTCTTGGTTTCTTATCTGCCATACACAAAGACTATCAGGGCATTGAGCTTCTACGAATATTCAATACCCGCATGCTGAGTGATGCCCACGAGAATCTATATATAGATGAAATGATTGAGCTTACTAATCATGTTCTTGATACAAATCCAGTTCTCAATGGGATATATGTTACCAACAGCATGACAGAGCATGTTGCCAAAATTGTAAAAGAACGTGGAAAGGGCCATGAAATTAGAATCGTTGGTCATGAGCTTTCAAATGATATCAATCTTTTAATAAGTGAAGGCGTTATAGATACTTCCATATATCAAAATCAAAGAAAAGTTGTATATGATGCTTTAAAAAACACCTATAAGCAATTTTCCAGCCGTAATGATGAATTGGAGCAATTTAACTATACTTTTCCAAATATAGTAACCAAAGATAATGTCAAATTCATAAAAGATATATATAAACACAAGGATATCATAGATTAATTTAAACTAAAAACTAACGCAAGTTTTAATATAAAAATGAAAGGTCACTAAATTATGAAGAAATTATTATCTATATTAGTAGTAGCAATGCTTCTGATTAACAGCAGCAGTATTGCCGCCCTGGCTTACTCAAGTTCAGGAGCTTATAGCTCCCCGGGAAACACGACAAAAGAAGACTTGACTGTCCAAAAACAGGTCATAGCTATAGTTCCTTTGGATTCAAGACCCTGCAATACCCAGTATCCTCAGCTTATAGGCGGGATAATGAATCAAACGGTACTTCTTCCTCCCACCGAAATTCTTGATAACTATACTGCATCCTCTGATACCGAAGCTTTATGGACATGGATGGATGAAAATGCAAAAATAAGCAACAAGATGATTATTTATACAAATCAGCTACTTAACGGTGGTCTTATATCGTCCAGGAGTTATGTCAATTCAGATGCTATTGAATATGATGTAAACAGACTCACGCGATTTATAGAGGCCCATCCAGATGTCGAAGTTACTGTAGTTTCTATTCTACCTAGACTTCGTCCAAGTCAATTTGATATTTATTTTAAAAAATATCAGAAATCACTTACTGCCTGGGGGAAACTGCTTGACTATAATTACACTATGAAACTTCCTGTTCCTAAATATCCTGAAGATGTTCCTTTAGAAATAACTCAGCGTTATAAGGACCTTTACACATATCATGCAAATCTATCTACAGCTATATCGAACTTAGCAGACAAAGGAGTTATTAAGCGCTACTTTATAGGTCAGGATGACGGCGAGCAATTTGCTCCATCTAATATAATATATAGAAATTTGCTCAACAAATCCTATAAAAACGTGACCGTACAAAAAGGTGCAGATGAACTTACTATGATGATTTGTGCCATGGAAAACAAGACGGCTCATGAAATCAACCTTGTTTATACAAACCCTGCAGCAGTTACAGCATACCTGCCCTATGAATCGGCATCTTTGGAAGATATTGTACAGGAAAAACTTTCAATTTTTGGTATAACCATAAATCCAGATGCTAAAGATACCCTGATTGTTCACAATGACCAGCTCTATACCGACCGTGTCCAATCTCTCATCCCACAAGAAAAAAGTGGTTATATTGCTATCGCAGATGTTGCCTATACAAACCGCGGGGATGTCGGCCTTAAGAATCTGCTTTTTCAAAAAGGCTCATTATCAAATATTGATGCCTATTCGGGATGGAATACGGCTTCCAATTCAATTGGAACAGCCCTTTCTCAATATGTTGCAACCAAATTTTTGGAGCAAAACTATGATAAAATCGATGAATTCTCTCAGCGCCAGTGTATTGATTCAATCATGAAATTCAAATATGTAAGACTTGCTGAGGATATAATATACCAGGGTCTAATGGTTGCTAACATGCGCCCTATCTTCAGTGCCAGAGGGATGCGAATGAGCAACGGCGACCTTTATTCAGACAAGAAACACGATGCCGAACAGTTATTGAACGAATATGGTTTTAAATATATTATTGAACTGAATAAAATTTTCAGTGGTTCTAATATATTGTATCTTGGAAACAAGGCAATCAAAATTGACTACAATTTCATAAATTCCATATTCTCTTATCCATGGCACAGAACTTTTGAGATATTTGTGAGCCCCATATTTTCAAAAAGTGTATAGCTCTTTAAAATAATATAAATTTATCTACAAGATTGATAACCATCTTGTTGAAAGGAATTAAATTGAAATGAAAAAGAATATAGTAATATCCCTATTAATGATAACTATGATTTCTGCCACACCTGTTTCATATGCTGAAACTAGCCTTTTTGATCAACCGGACGAAGCGGTAACCCCTCCGGCTGTATCCGAACAGATTGATGAAGATAGTGATGTAATCAATCCAGAGACTTTGGACGAAAATAAATCTCCAATGCCCGAAACCCCTGTTCTCACAGAACAAGCTGCTGATACGACCGAAACTAAAAGTCCAGGTGGTTCAGTTGTAAATCAAAAAATCGTAAAATTGATAATCAACAGTGATAATGCCTTTGTTGATGGTCAAAAAATAAAACTTGATACTCCGGCTGCCTCCATTAAAGGAAGAACTTTTCTTCCTTTAAGATTCATAGCTGAAAAACTTTTGGAAGTTGCACCAGTTTATGATGCTGCTGCAAAAACTATTACCATAGTAAAAGATGGTAAGACAGCAATACTTACAACCGGTAAAAAAGAAGCAAGGATCGATGGTGCTGTTGTAATGCTTGACAGTGCTCCCATCGTGAAAAATGGTTCTACACTTCTACCTTTGAGATTTTTTGTTGAAAACTTCGATATGAGTATCAGTTATGACTCTGCAAAAAAAGAAGTTACTATTAAAAAAGTTACAGGTATAAATAACCTTCCTGTTGCTGCTTTCGAATTCAGTCAGGAAAACTATGTTGCTGGCCAAAAAATAGAGCACACAGATAAGAGTATTGACCCAGATGGAGATGCTATCATAGCTTACGAATGGATGGCAAGCCTTGATTTCAATAAAAAATCGGCTGATTTAAACCAGCTCCTTTCTAAAGCTCCGTCTGGAGATTACCTTATAAAATACAGGGTTCAGGATTCTAAAAAAAGCTGGAGTGAATGGATAGAAAAAAACTTGGTAATAAAACCTAATGAACCTCCGGTTGTCACTTCAGTTAATATTTCAAAATCTTCGGTAGGCCGTGGTGAGACTTTCGACATCACACGTGAATTCACAAATGAAGAATGGGAAGCAATTGCAAAAGAAGAATGGACCTACAGACATGTCAGCCAATCGCCAAGTCAGGCAAAAAAAGAAAAACCTGCAAGGATATTTACCGCTGGCGAATACGTAATTACCCTTTCGTTAACCGATACTTATGGCAATCGTAGCACTGAAATCGAAAAAACGATTACAGTAACGGACAGGATAGTACAGACGCAAATGAATTACCTTGCTACGAGCGACAACGTAAATTCTACTCTCGAAAACTATAATAATACTGATTATGTTTCAGTTTTCAAAAATATTGCCAATCTAAATTTTATTGATAATCAAGGAACTCTCATTATGAGTGATTCCCCAGAAAATGTTCAAGACTATGGCATACTGTACGAAGAAACTACAAACCAAAACGGCAGAATGCTTCTTTATCATGTAAATAAAATCCCATCGCCTAGAAACAGCGGTGCTGGAATTATTATTGTTGTTGAAAATATGGATACAGTTCCGGTGAATTTCAGCCTTGAAAAAACCGGCATGAAGGGGCCTTCTACCGATCCTCTTGCAGTGGGAACAAAAGTTCTTGAAGCTCACTTCAGTCCAAATAATCAATATGGATCATATGCCATCGAACCAGGTAAAAAAACAATCGTTTTCGACTCAAGGGGAACAATACACTGGAAAGCCGACCATCTGGTATCAATGTTGAGCGAATACCTTACAACCGGAAATGTTAAGATTTCAGTTGTAAGTGTTGGACCAGAAACCAGACTTGAACACATGGAGCTACTGACATATCTGCCAAGGGATATTCATCCAAGGGGTACATTTGGAGTAACCCAAAGAAGTCTTGATATAGCAATACCATCAACGGAAGCTTTTTCTGTTACTCTTGGATCTGGAGATTCAGAATGGATAACAGGCATTGATGGAATAACCAATGAACAGGTGGTAAACAGGGGAAATTATGGTGTTGAGTACAAACTTAATATGACCCCGGAAGAAGATACCCTGGTATTTATAAATGCCAGAGGAGGTCCTTTTAAAGGAATCGTTGGATGGACCGATAATTCCCCACGATATATAAATTCATATTATATGAGCACTGCAACGTATGTTGGAAAACTTCCAAAAGGAATAACTTCAACTATGCGCTATATGCTTCCAAATGGTTCTTCATCCCCTATAATAATCGGCTTTATGCCCGAATATCAGTGGGCTAAATAACTTAAATTATTATAACAAAAAACACTTCAGCGTTGTAAAACCAGCTGAAGTGTTTTTTTATTTTGAGATTTTCATCTTTTAATGATTCATCAAACCTGCTTTTTCAATAATGTAGAATGTCAAACTCATAATTACCGCTACCACACTCGCAAGAACCATACCTTTTAACTGAACTGCCATAAAATCAATGGCAAGTCCGCTAAGGCCTGCCGTAAATACTACAGATGTCAAAATGAGATTTTTAGACTGGCTGTAATCAACTTTGGAATCAACAAGCAATCTTATTCCTGATGCTCCTATCATTCCATAAAGAAGGAAGGTAACTCCTCCGATTACGTTGCCTGGAATTGTTTGAATAAGTGCAGCCAGGGGTCCTATGAATGCCATACATATAGAAAGTACTGCAGCACCTCTTATAACCTGTACACTGTATACTCCCGTTACCGCCATAACCCCAATGTTTTCTCCATATGTTGTTGTCGGAACGCCTCCAATCAAACCAGAAAGCATTGTAGAAAAATTATCTGCAAATATACTTCTGTGTAATCCCGGATCCTTAAGCAGATCTCTTCCTATTATATTGCTGGTCACTACCTGATGACTGATATGTTCTGATGTTATAACAAGAATTACGGGCAACATAGTGATTGCTGCCTGAATACTGAATTTTGGCAATTGAAATACCGGCATTGTGAAGAAGGCTGCCTCTTTAACTGGCGTGAAATCCACCATTCCAAAAGCCATGGCTGCAACATATCCTGCAAGGATAGCAAGCAGTATTGGTATTATCGCGAAAAACTTTTTGAACATTACAGAACCAAAAATTGCTATTCCAAGAGTTATAAGAAAAACTATAAGATCCTGGCTGCTAGCATTTTCAACCATGATGTTTGCTCCTGTTGATCCGCCTGCTACTGTAAGGCTTGTAAGTTCCAGACCTATCAGCGCTACTACCGGTCCCATTGCTGCCGGCGGAAGGACTATGTCTATCCAGTCGGTTCCAAATTTATAAATTATATATGCCAGAAGGCATCCCAAAGCTCCTGTGACAACAAATCCACCAAGGGCATATTCAAATCCCTGA
>JBATTG010000062.1:0-7514 GCA_049670425.1 Proteocatella sp. | reverse complement strand
ATATATAGAAATCGACTGCAGGATAAAAAAAGATGAAGATGAAATAAAGACAACTGTAAAAAACAGCAAATTCAAAGATTTTGATGACAGGGATACTATAAAAAAAATAATTGAAAATCTCAATATTGCGGACTCGGTTGTTACGGACAAGCAGGTAAAGGCTGTTGAAAAGAAGCCTAAGAAGCTGTTTTCACTTACAACACTTCAAAATCAGATGGTAAAGGCAAACAAGATAACTCTGGAGGACACTCTCAAAGCTGCTCAGGGTCTTTACGAAAAAGGTTTTATCACCTATCCGAGAACCAACACAGAATATCTTCACTCGAGTGAGGCAGATGATGTGAAAAAGCTGGTTGAAAAGTATGCCAATGAGGGCTATTTGATAAAATTCAAAAATACAAAGTCATTATTTGATGACAGCAAGGTAGAGAGCCACAGCGCCCTCATGCCTACGGTGAAAAAAGCGAATATAAATACTATGAATCATAATGAACAGCTGATATACACAGCTATATTGAACAGGTTTCTGGCAAATTTTACAGTTGAAAAAACAATAGTTGAAGAAACCAAAGTTACCATAAAGACATCTTTGGATGAAAAGGATTATATTGTAGAACTCAAGGGCAATTCAATAAAAAAAGAAGGTTTTTATAAATATGAAAAACCTGACGCTAGAGAAAAGCTGCTGCCCCAGTTTTCAATAGGAGAAGTTGTCGATACTGAATTTTTTGATGCAGAAAAGGAAACCAATCCACCAAAACTGCTTACGCTTGTGGAACTGAACAATTATCTCAAAAACCCTTTTAAAGAGGAACGAAAAAACAACAGGCAGGAAATGCAGGCAGAAACAGAGGACAGCGATGATGGGGAAGAAAACAGCGAAGCGGATGAGAAAGAATATGCTCAGATGCTCAAAGGTATTGAGATTGGAACTGTAGCAACCAGAGACAACATAATATCAAATGCAGCAAAGTATGGGTACATTACAGATAAGAAAACTGTTCTGGATATTACAGATAAAGGGAAATATCTCGTGGAGGCGCTTGAACAGCTGAATATAGACATGTCCAAGGAGAAAACTGTAGAGACGTCAATCATACTTAAAGAAATATACCGAAAAGAGACCACTGTTTCTGAGGCGATAATAAACACGTCAAAGTACTTTAAAACCATAATTGGCCAGCAAACAAGCCTGAAAAGGATAGCTAAGCCAGCATATGTAAGTCCGGATGGAAAAGTGAAATCAAAAGAGGTAATAGGCATATGCCCTAAATGCGGCAACAATATATATGAAAGCCAGAGATCATTTTATTGTGATGGGTTTAGAGACGAACCCAAATGCACATTTTCACTCTGGAAAGAGGATAAGTTTTTTACGAGCAAGGGTATGACTATAACCGCTCCCATGGCAAAATGCCTGATAGACGGCAAAATAATCACACTCAGAGGGTTGAAAAGCAAGGATGGAAGTGAATATGGAGTTCTTGTCAAGATAAGAAAACCTATTGGGCAATATGTAAACTATGATACTAGATTGGAAAAGTAGTATAAATTAATATAAAATAATGAAAGCATAGAAGTCAGCATCAACTGATTACTATGCTTTCATTATTATTCTTAAGAATCCTTCGCATTTATGCGTGGGGAGTATCAATCGTTATTAAGTACGCTTGACAGGAAGCTATCATTAAAAAAAGTATTGGCATTGTATAAAAACAGGATATCAGAAACTTGTTCCCCTTCCATGAGATTATAGATGTCGTCATAATAGTATCTTGGATCCAGGACTATTATATTGCTGAAATAAGGAGTCAAAAATGGTATAAAGCAGTTTGCGTAAGAATCTTTAATGACCAACAAGGTCTTATGGTTTTTAGCAGTTGTTTTGATTTTGACTAAGGGGTGGTTTCCTTTTAAAAACACCTCGTATTTGTTCTTGGAATCAAGCTTTGTACTGTCATAAAGCGAAGGCGATTTCGTTTTTTCTTCCACATAACTGACTATGACCTCGTCATCAGAGTCTTTAGGGATATAGGCCTGAATTTTATCGCCAGGACCATCATAAAATCCGACTTTTGAGGCAAGCGTGCCATAGAAATTCTCGGAAATGAGAATTTTATCATAATAATTATCTGAAACTTTCAATTTCATATTTTCAGCGAGACTGGAAAAAGCATAAAATGCACCGGTTGAAGTCCAATGGTGGTCAGTTCTGTAAAATAAATCGTCATCCTTTTTGTCATTAAAGGTAGTATGCAGATCTATAGTCTGCATAGGTTTATCAAGTCTGGAGTAGAAGTCTGCAATATAGTCATGCTGCCTCACTGCGGGTGCATATTCAGGCAGTTTTTCGCTTAAAATATCGGTAGCATTGGGCACTAGCATGAAATAACTGTTTATATCCTTGTATTTTGTAATGAAATTATTTATGGCTTCGATATTTTCATTAACATATTTATCCTCAGGCGCTTCGAATTTCTCTATCAGGTAATGATCACTCCCGATGTATATGTTGTTTTCTTCTTTTTTTCCCAAATATAAATCGATATTGGTTTTTAGGGCAACCCAATTATTGCGCCCTGGAAACTGGTCCACGCAGTACTTTTCGAATTTTTTGCTGAAACGGCCGCTTATAATGTTGTCAATGCTGAGCTTTGGAATTTGAGAAAGCACCCTGTTTTCATTTTCAGAAAATTGTTTATCTTTTGAGACAATCCCAATTGAAGAAACAAGTAGCAAAAAAAGAATAAATATAATTCCTAAAGGTTTAAAAAATTTTTTATAGTCAAAATGTAATTTCATAAATTATCTCTCTATGTGTAATGGATATTTTAAATTAATTTTAAATTAAAATCTAAAATACAAAAATGGATTATAAGTTTCGGTAACCAAATAGGCGGTAGATACAATCAGGATTGCAATGTGAAGTATTATGCCGAAGTTGGTTCTAAAGTTTGCTTTAAAGAAGTCCCTGAGTTTGATTTCAGTTGAAAAACTTTTTGAAAACAAAGGACTGGAAAGCAATGCCAGCATTAAAAATAATAGACCATATGAAGTCATATAATAAATGCTTGCAGAATCTATTACGGGATTGTTTCCAAAACCAAACATCACGCAAATAAAGTTTTTTGCATATACTATGTCTTCAACAGCAAAGAAAACCCAGCCTGTTATTACAATAAGCATGCAGTAAACATGGGACATAAAGCTTGGCAGGGAATCTATAAATTTCTTTAGAAACAGCTTTTCAAGGAAAAGAATAAAGCCATAATATAAACCCCAGATAACAAAATTCCAGCTGGCTCCGTGCCACAGACCGGTAAGCAGCCATACTACAAAAATATTACGAAATTGTAGCATGAAATTACATCTGTTTCCGCCAAGCGGTATATAAACGTATTCTCTAAACCATGTTCCAAGCGAAATATGCCATCTTCTCCAAAAGTCAGTTATGCTCGTAGATGAATAGGGATGATTGAAATTTTCCATAAAATCAAAGCCAAACATCTTGCCAAGGCCGATAGCCATATCTGAATAGCCGCTGAAATCGAAGTATATCTGAAAGGTAAAGGCAAGGATTCCAAGCCATGCAGAAAGTACTGATATTGAGCCTATATCAAGAGCCTGGACTGCAGTCCACAAGGGGCCGATATTATTCGCAAGAAGGACTTTTTTTCCAAGCCCTTGAATGAATCTCGATGAGCCTTCTCCAAACGTTGACATAGTTACAATTCTATTTTCAAGCTGAGTTTCGATGTCTGTATATTTTACAATAGGTCCGGCAATCAGCTGAGGAAACATAGTAACATAAAGTGCAAATGAAATTGGATTTTGCTGAACGGACACCTTCTCTTTGTAAACATCGATGATGTAAGACAGAACCTGAAATGTATAGAAGGAAATACCAATCGGCAGAGCTAATTGCCTGTATTCAAGAGACAGCTTGAATATATTGTTTATATTATCGATAAAAAATCCATAGTATTTAAAAAATCCCAGTATAAATATGTTGAATATAATTGCAATGAAAAACACTGATGCAGACTTATGTTGTTTTGAAGATTGTTCGTCAGTTGTTGAGTACTTTGGAGTACTTATAAGAAGTCCGAAGGTATAATTTGCTATTATAGAAAAAAGCATTAAAAGCACATATACCGGTTCACCCCAGGCATAAAAAAACAAACTTGCAATCAAAAGCAACAGATTTTTTATATTTTTAGGGCTTAAGTAATACAATATCAAAGTAACAGGTAAAAAAGTGAATAGAAAAAAAATACTGCTAAAAACCACGGTGTTCCTTCTTCCTTTATAAAAAATAAAAATTATTTTAGAGAGTCTGTAAAAATTTCTTTCATACTTTCAGCATTCTCGCCGACTGAGTAAAAGACATAATCACCCTTTATTTTGAAAACATAATCCTCAAGCAGGGCACATTGCTCTGCTCCATAACCACTGAAGCTTTCGATCTGTTTTGAAACTCGGTTTTCCACGGCTGTTTCAATTGCATCAATCTGACTTTCATCTTCAACCTTTATTATCATCATCTCTTTAACATCCATTGATGAAAGCGGTGTGTATAAAATGACATCTGTGTAGGCTGCAAAATTCAAGCTGTAGAATCTCTTAAGGGCTTTTGAATTTCCGTTTGGAGACATATAATCCAAGGGGAATTCATTTTTAATATTTTCAGCTATATCATTTGAAGTAATTTCTAATTTACCCTGGCTACTTGCATAGCAGCCGGTAAGCATTGCCATCAAACCGATTAAGGCTAAGGCGTAAATCATGTATTTTAAATTAGTGTTTCTAATATCAGTTTTCATATAAACTCCGCCTTTACAAATCTAATTGATTTTTAATGAAATCAAGCCATATCGGATAATAGGATGATAAAAAATGAATGCCATCGGGTGCATAATAGTCATTTTGTTCAACTACAAAAGGTGTAGAATCGATATAGGTAACTGAAAGTTTATCACATAAGTCGATGAGGGCAGTGTTAAAATCAGGGCTTCTTTTAAACAGCGGTTTTTTTTCAGAAGCAAAAGCCTGCACTGGATAAACTGAATTTACATAAATCTGAGTTTTTGGAAGTTGTTTTTTTATGCTTAAAATCAGGCTTTCGTACTTAGCAATAAAATCTTCGGTAGTTTTAAACAAAAGCATATCATTGACTCCATACAACATGACTATTTTCTGAGGATTTAATTTCACCACTGAGGAAACATCCTTTTTTGCAGAAATAACAGTCCTTCCCTTTTCAGCTATAACTGAAGAAGGTTCTAAAAAACCATACAAGCTGAGAGGTTCTGCTTGGGAATCTCCCATAAAAACTATGGAATCAAATGCATATCTATAGCCTGAATTTTTATGAGCGTTATTAAATTTTGAAATTAGTTTGTTTTTGCTTTCTTCTTTGAATAAATCACTTTGAACCAGTTTTATATTTTTCTCAACTGAAGGGATATCTTTGCCTTCTAAATGTTTCAAAACTGAAATTCCATTAGTTGTTTCCGTTGAGACGAAATCCTGATTTTTATCGAGAGTTTCACATCCAAAGAGGCTTAATGAAAACAAAATTATCAATAAATATATTTTGTGATATCTGTTAATTTGTATGTTCATAACTTTGATTTTAATCCTTAATTTTATATAATAAAGTAGACTGCATGTACTGCTTGAAAGCCGTTCATACAAAACATTTCAACTATTAAGATTATATACTATTTATCAAGCAGAAAAATGACACTAAGGTTACAAGATAAAAGTACTATTAACAGTTTAATACCTTAGAGACTAAAAAGCAAGGTTGGTAAAAAAATAAAGAAATAATTATTTTGAAATATGGGTAAAATTAATAGTTAAATTGAACTGTAAGTTTATTGTAACCATAAAAAGCCTGTATTTATGTATAATAATTTAAAGAGACGTGTAGAATTTAGTGTTAAAAACAGTTAAATTGGAAATGAAATTTATTTAATTTTTGATAGTTTGAGTACAATTAATATTCGATATCAACTTTATTAGAATAAAGGTTGTTTGATATAAGGGAGAAAACAATGGAAGTTTTGTTCATAATTTTCGCTATAATGACTATTATTTCTTTGGGGGCTATAGTTTTATTGTTTATAAAAAATGGAGAGTATGAAAATAATAAAATAGTATTTATTGCAGTAGGAATGTGGTCGATATTTATTTCATGGATGAATTATACGTCCCTGCCATTAAATTATCTAACACATAGTTTTATTGCAATCCTGTTTGGTATATTGGCTTTGATTGCGCTTTTTTTGAAGACTATGAAATCTGGTGAAGATTTCGTTGCAAATATTATAATGGCTATATCGATAATCGGTGGAATGACAGGTTTGTTGTTAATTTAATTAAAAAAGCATCTCTTAAAACGGATGTTTTTTTATGGGAAAATTTAAATGAGCGGCAACGCATAAAGTATATAGTTTGCAAATGTGATATAATTGAAGCAGATAAATTATATAACATAAAAGGAGTAAAAAATGTACAAATTAGTATCCTTAGACATGGATAACACTACCCTGAACAATGAGCATAAAATAAGTGAAAGAAACAAAAAAACGCTTGAGAAAGCCCATAAAAAAGGGGTCAAAATAATAATAAATACTGGAAGAACTTATTATGAGGCCGAATCGTTTATAACTGAACTGGATTTTGTAGACTATGCAGTAGTTTCAAATGGTTCCGTGGTATTTGATAAAAATGCAGGAAAATTCTATCAAGTAAATGAATTGGATAACGAATATGTCGAAGTTGCACATGAAATATGTGAAAAATTCAAAGAGGATGTATTGCTTCTTATTGCAGGCGAGACTCAATGCTATTGCGGCAATGAATACAAGGACAGCAAGGCTATGAGTATCTTTGAAGAACTTATTGGAATAAAGCTACCTTTTGTAGAAAATGTAGTTGAATATTTTGAGAATAAGTTTGTTGGAAAAGCCGTAGTTATGGGAAAATATGAAATATTAGAAAAAGTGAAGAATGAAATTGAGCAAGTTTTTGGAGACCGGGTTCAATTGAAATATTCGCTGGAATGTGCACTGGAAATATTAAGTCCGCAGATGGATAAGTCTGAGGGTGTAAAATTAATAATGGATATTCTTAACATAAAAAAAGAAGAAGTTATTGCAATTGGCGACGGCGAAAATGACATTGGAATGTTAAAACAGGCAGCACTTGGAATAGCGGTGGCGAATGCGTGTGAGCCGCTGAAAAAGGTGGCAGATTACATCACTTTAAGCAATTGTGAAGATGGAGTTGCTCATGCTATAGAAAAGTTCGTACTGGCATAGATATTTTCGAATTGAATATGTGGAGATGGAATTATGGAAGAAATATTGTTTCCTAAAAATTTAAATTGCATATTTTGCAATATTCCAATAAGCAAAAACAATAAATACAGTCTTTGTAAATCTTGTTTTGAAAAAATCGAATTCGTGGAAGAAATATGCACAAAGTGCGGAAGAACAGGTGAAAAC
>JBATTG010000061.1:0-1645 GCA_049670425.1 Proteocatella sp. | reverse complement strand
TATATGGACCATCGGGCAGAAATACCCTTGCAGAAGGAAAAGACCTTTCTCAGGTTAAGTACATCATAGGAACCGGTGGAGCGCTTACAAGATTGCCGCACAGGATGGAAATAATGAAACAGATTGCGAAACACAATGAGACTGGTTTAATGCTGTTTCCCAATACAGATGCTACAATACTGGTAGAGAATGACTACATAATGGCATCGCTTGGAGTGCTTTCAAAAAGACACGAAAAAGCAGCTATGAAACTTCTGGCAAAAAGTTTGGGAATTGAAATACCAGATAAGAAAAGGAGCGAACAAGAATGTATCCAAGATTAGTCATAGACTTAGAGAAGATAAAAGAAAATGTTCGTGTAATGAGAAAGCTTACAGACAGAGGTAATTGTGAACTTGGAATAGTAACAAAATCTTTCTGTGCAGACAATGAGGTAGTAAAAGCTATAGACAGCGTAGGCGTGGATTTTTTTGCTGATGCAAGAATCCAGAATCTGGCATCATACAAAGAACTTAAAACTCCGAAATTGTTGCTGAGATTGCCTCAACAATGCGAAATCAAGCAAGTAGTAGAATATGCCGATATGAGTCTTAACTCAGAATTGGTAACAATCAAGCTGCTTAATGAAGAAGCAAAAAATCAAGGAAAAACGCATAAAGTAATTCTTATGATAGACCTTGGAGATCTTCGAGAAGGAATATTTTTTCAAGATGAGAATGTAATTATGGATACAGTTGAAGAAATATTAAAACTGGAAAACATAAAACTTCAGGGAGTAGGCGTAAACCTTACTTGCTACGGGGCAGTAATTCCTAAAAAAGATAATCTTTCTATTCTCGTGGATATAGCAAAAAGAATAGAGACAAAATTCAATATCAAACTCGACACCATATCTGGTGGAAATTCAAGCTCAGTATACCTTATAGACAGCGGCGAGCTTCCAGAACGTATAAACAGCCTGAGACTTGGAGAAGCCTTCATACTTGGCAACGAGACTGCCTACGGGGAGCGAATTGAAGGAACTAATGATGATGCTATAACTTTCCAGGCACAGATTATAGAGCTTAAGCACAAGCCGACACTTCCAATAGGAGAAATTGGGCTTGATGCATTTGGACAAAAACCATATTATGATGATAAAGGAATTGCAAAAAGAGCAATACTGGCAGTTGGAAAACAAGATACAGACATTGACAGTATGACAGCGCTGGATCCGGATATTTATGTTTTTGGAGCAAGTTCAGATCACATGATTATGGATATGACAAATTCAAAGATTGATTACAAAGTGGGAGACATAGTCGAATTCAAATTGGGCTATGGCGGACTTCTTAAACTTTCTACAAGCAAATACGTATCAAGAACATACAAGCTGTAATCAGCAAAAAAACTGCTTTGGGTTTTTAAAATCCAGAGCAGTTTTTCAATAACAACAAATAATTTCGTCACTGACATATTTACAAATGTCATAACGATGTGTATAATAAAGATAGAATTAAATAATTACAAATGGTCGATTTAATCGATAAAAGGGAATTAGGTGAAAATCCTAGACAGACCTGCTGCCGTAATGAATGAGCTGTTTGCAAGGCTAAAGCCAACCACTGGGAAACTGGGAAGGTGCAAATACAGCGTTTGAGTTCAG
>JBATTG010000060.1:0-4867 GCA_049670425.1 Proteocatella sp. | reverse complement strand
TCACCTACACTGTATGAAGGGAAGTTGTAGTGGTGCATGTATCTTTTTTCGTCTTCTTCGCCAAGGCCATCTATCGACTGCATGTCTCTCAACGAACCTAGTGTAGTTACACTCATAACCTGAGTCTGCCCTCTTGTGAACAGTCCGCTTCCGTGTGTTCTTGGAAGAGTTCCAACTTCACACCAGATTGGTCTTATTTCATCCATGTTTCTGTTGTCTGGTCTTATTCTGTCTATCAATATAAGATCTCTTACGCCCTGCTTGGTGATTTTATATACTACCTCATCGATATGCTTGATATTTGCTGGGTAAAGTTCTGCAAAATGATCCATAGTATCTTTTTTAACTATTTCCATATTTGCCATTCTCTCAAGCTTATCTTTTGTAAGTATTGCTTCTTTCATCTTGTCTTTTGCGTATTCGATTACTTCTGCTTCAATTTCTGCAGGAGCCTTGAATACCGCATATTCGTCTTTTGTTTTTCCTACTGCAGCTACTATTGTCTCTATGAATGAAACTACTTTTTTAATTTCTTCATGAGCGAAAAGGATTGCCTTAAGCATAACATCTTCAGAAACCTCATTTGCTGTTGCCTCAACCATCATTATTGCTTCCTTGGTTCCAGATACAACAAGGTACATCTGAGATACGGCTCTTTGCTCAAGATTAGGGTTAACTACATATTCCCCATCTACAAGTCCTACTGATACAGAACCTGTTGGTCCGTTGAATGGAATTGATGATATTGAAAGCGATATTGATGAACCTATCATCGCAAGCGTATCCGGGTTTACATCCGGGTCTATCGACATTACCATAGCTACTACTTGTACGTCATTTCTGTATCCTTTTGGGAACAGCGGTCTTATTGGTCTGTCTATAAGTCTTGATGTCAGTACAGCTTTTTCTGAAGGTCTACCTTCACGCTTTATAAAGCCTCCAGGTATTTTACCTACAGAGTACATCTTCTCTTCAAAATCTACACTTAGAGGGAAAAAGTCTATTCCTTCTCTTGGGCTCTTTGAATTAGTTGCAGAAACAAATACTACTGTATCTCCGCTTCTTAGCAGACATGCACCGTTTGAAAGCTCTGCCAATTTGCCAATTTCAACTTCCAGGCTGTTTGGGCCTAATTGCATTTCAAATTTTTGTATCATTGATACCTCCATTTTATAACTAATGCTTTCATAATTTATGTTATTGATTATATTTATAGAAAAAGAGCGGTTTTTTCCCGCTCTTTATTGCCTTTACTTTCTTAGTCCTAATTTTGCAATTAGTACATTGTATCTGCCAAGGTCTTTTCCTTTAAGATATTTCTGAAGGTTTCTTCTGCTACCTACCATCTTAAGAAGTCCTCTTCTTGAGTGGTGGTCCTTCTTGTGAGTTGAAAGATGTCCATTTAACTCGTTGATTCTGTAAGTTAATATAGCGATCTGTACTTCTGGAGATCCTGTGTCTCCCTCGTGCATTGCATACTCTTGAATTACTTGCTCTTTTTGTACTTTAGTCATTTTCTTTTTCTCCTTTTAATTTTTTTATTATTAATCATGTCCTGGACCAAGGCTTTCGTCGGAGTGTCGAGAGTCCTAGTTGCAGGCAAAATCAATCTCTATTATTTTATCATATTTTAAGGCATACGTAAACAGTTTTGCTACTTATTACCTATAATGTTTTTTACATCCTCACCCATCTGTTCTATGAGTTTTTCCAGGCTGTCAAATTTAATTTCATTTCTCAATCTTCTTATGAAACTTACTTTTATTTTTTTCCCATACAATTCTCCGTTAAAATCTATAACATAGCTTTCCACTCTGAGAGTCTTATCACCTACAGTAGGATTTGTTCCGACATTCGTTGCGCCTTTGTACTCTCTGCCGTCGAGCTCTACAATGGTTTCATACACGCCTTTTGAAGGAACAGCCTTGTCTCCTGCTATAAAAAGATTTGCTGTAGGATAGCCTATTTTTCTCCCTAATTTTTTACCGTGAACAACAATACCTTCTATAGAAAATTGCCTTCCAAGGTATTTATTTGCTTTTTCTATTTCTCCATGTTCCACAAGTTTTCTTATATTTGAGCTTGATATCCTTTTCTCATCCATGATGAGAAGTGGTATTATGTGCACAGATATCCCTCTAGCTTCACAATATTCTTTTATCTGATTTATCTCTGTTTTTTCTTTTCCAAATTTTGCATCTGCGCCCATTACCAAATGCCTGGTCTTTAGTTTTTTTATCAATATTAAATCACAAAATTCCTGGCTTGTCATATTTCTTATCTGCTCATCAAATGGTACGTGAAGAACCCTGTCGATTCCCTTTTCAATAAGTATCTGTTCCTTATCTTCATTGCTCATAAGTAAGTGCACCGCTTTTGAATACAGAAAACTTAAGGGATGAATATCATAAGTAAATGCAATGCTCTGTATATTATTTTCGCGGCTTACTTCCACGGCTTTTTTTATCAGCTCCATATGCCCGAGGTGAAGTCCATCGAAGTTTCCTATAGTTACTACTGTTTCTCCAGTTACTTGAATCATTTCTATATATTCTAAGAATGTCATTGTTTTCCGTATCCTTTTTGTTTATCTTTGCGTTTCTGATTTCAAGACAAAATTGGCATCTTCATTTATTGTAAGGTTCCCTATTCCTAAAAATTGTCCATCCTCATTATATACCTTTTGTTTTAAATTTAATATATCTTTTTTTATTTTTGTGGCGATTCCATTTTCAAGTATGCGTACTCCATTGAGGTATGCCTTCTCATATTCTGATTTTAAAATCAGATTTGGATATTTTTCTAAAGCTTTATCCACAGGTATTATTATATCTTCAAATTTATCCTCAGCCATTATTTTTTCAATTTCTTCTACCGTATGGCTCTGCTCTATAGCGTGGTTTTCTACCTGAGTTCTTATCAGCAGGCTAAGGTGTGCCAATTCGCCAAGATCTTCGCCAATGTCCTGTGCCAGGCTTCGTATATAGGTTCCTGCTGAACACTCTACTTCTATAGTAATGTTCGGATGTTTATATTCAATAAGCTCCAGTTTTGTTATATTGATTTTTCTCGGTTTTATTTCTGGGACCTCATGGCCTTTTCTCGCCAAGTCATATAGTTTCTGTCCATTGATTTTTATAGCACTGAATTTCGGTGGAATCTGAGAAGATTCACCTTTGTATTTATCCAGCACGGACTGTATCTGCTCCATGGTTTTTACACAAGGTGTCTGCTCGGCTTCGACCTTGCCATAGGTGTCCAGGGTATCAGTCGTTTTTCCCAGGGTTATTATTCCGATGTAAGTTTTTTTCTTGTCCATTACATATTGGCTGAACTTTGTCCCTCTTCCTACACATACAAGCATGACTCCTGCCGCATTTGGATCCAAGGTTCCGGTATGTCCATATTTTACTTTTTCACCCTTGTATTTTCTCGTCAAATATTTCATTTTCCCAACAAGGTCATTAGATGTCATCCCAGTAGGCTTTAGTATATTTATAAACCCGTTATACATAACTGCTCCTTTGCGGCCTGTATTATCTGCTGCTTAACGCTCTGGATATCGCCATAAATAGCGCATCCCGCAGCTCTTTTATGCCCTCCACCTTCGAACTTTTGGGCAATTTCACATACATTTGTATCGTCTTTCGATCTGAGCGAAAGCTTATATTCGTTGTCATTTTTTTCTTTTATAAGTATACCAACTCTTACACCGTGGATATTTATAACATTGCTGACTAATGAATCGGTATCCTTGTAATCCACATTATTTCTGTCTAACATCTCATTTGTAAGTACCATAGTACCGATGCCATCCTCGACTTCAAGGGTGTCCAGTGCCTCTTTTGTAAGCTTCAGATAATTATAGCTGGTGCTTTGGTATATTCGATTTGCTACAATATCTCTGTCCGCTCCCATTTTTGTCAGAAAACTCGCATTTTCAAAGGTATGCGCATCCACTGAGTTAAACAGAAAATTTCCAGTATCCGTTGATATGCCCGCATACAGCGCTGTTGCAATCTGTGGAGTAATCTTTTTTGCATCCAATTTTCTTAGTATCTTGCATACAAGTTCACATGTAGAACTTATATGCGGGTCTACAAAGTTGATATCTCCGTATCTTGTATTTGATACATGATGGTCTATATTTATTATCTCTTTTGCATTTTTAAGTATTTCTTCAGATATGCAAACCCTTGATATATCTGCCGTATCAAGTATAATCAGTACATAGTTCCCATTTTCTATAAGCTCTCTGTGTTTTTCTGAGTTCATAAACTTTGTACTTGTGTATATCTTGTGGGCTCTTCTGCACATATCATTTTCGTCCTGAACACGCTTTCCAGGCTCGTCCATCAGAAACCTCAGGTTGTCTGGTACACTGTCGTCAATAATATGGTATGCTTTTTTTAAGTTTGCTCTGAGATACAGCGTCATGCCTATGGATGATCCTACGTTATCTCCGTCCGGGCTTGTATGTGAAGTTACTATGAAGTGCTTTTCATTCTCAATTATATTTTGTATTTTTTTCATTGGTTTCACTTTCTTAGTTATCTTTTTATTTTCCTTAATTATATCAGATATTAATATTTATTTACAACATAAATACAGAAAGTCTGAAATATCAAAAAATGACTGTGGCACATCTAACGATTACGCTAGCCATGCCATAGTCACTTTTAATTTACTTTATTAATCTTCAGTAATGTCCTCTTTGCCGATTTCAGATTCAAATTCTTCTTCGACATCTTCTTTTACTTCGTCATAATTGATATGAAGATCGTTTATAAGTTTTGACATATCTGCGCCTCGTTGGATTGAGTCATCTATCCTGAATACTATTTCAGGAATATAACGTACGCCTATA
>JBATTG010000059.1:0-2112 GCA_049670425.1 Proteocatella sp. | reverse complement strand
AGCACTCGGCCTTCTTTTGTTTCTTCTGCAATTCCTAAACCTTCACAAAGTCCTCTTAAATAAGCAACTCTTTCATATAAATATTCCATGGTCATGCCCTCCTTATACAAGTATATATTATAGGCTTTTTACACTCTTGAAATGTAATCGCCTGTTCTTGTATCAATTTTAATTTTATCTCCCTGATTTACAAAGAGCGGAACCTGAACTATTGCTCCAGTTTCCATTGTTGCCGCTTTTGTTACATTCGTTGTTGTGTCACCCTTAACTCCTGGTTCACATTCAACAACTTCAAGCTCAACAAAGTTTGATGCCTCTACCTGAAAAGCTGAGCCTTGGTAGAATCTGATTGTCGCACTGTCGTTTTCCTTAAGCCATTTTATAGCTTCCTCAACCTGAACATAGTTAAGTGGAATTTGCTCAAAGGTTTCATTATCCATGAAATAGTAAAGTTCTCCATCATTGTAAAGATACTCCATTACCTTTGTTTCTATAGTAGCTTTTGGAAATTTATCATTAGGATTAAATGATTCTTCTCTTAATACCCCTGATTTAAGGTTTCTGTATTTTGTTCTTACAAAGGCTGCACCTTTTCCTGGTTTTACGTGTTGAAAATCAACTATAAGGTACGGTTGACCCTCAATCTCAAAAGTTATGCCTTTTCTAAAATCTCCTGCTGAAATCATTAACTAACCCTCCAATATTTTTTCTAAATTTCAATTAACTGTTTTAATTACTTTGACAGCCATCATTTATTGCCAACAACAAGTTTACAATATTTAATTTTTGTCTTATCGGTGCAATACCTATTATATATGCAATCGAAATCCATTGTCAAGAAATCTACGCGTCCTATTTCCTTTTTTAGAATTTCTGTTTTAATCTATCTAAAAATCTATTTGCAATAAAACCTGTAACATAAATATTTTCAAGTTTACAAAGTTTGCAAGTCTACAATAAAATCCTTATTATAGCTTATCTTATCATCTCTATATCTCAGCTCTATCCAAAGCTCATATTGTGTATTATTTATTTTTGCTATGCTCATTTTTTCCACATGGTTTCCGACTTCAAAACCAGAAAAAAATTCATAGTCTTTCGAGCTGAATATAGCCGTCTTTTGTTTTGATATAAACAATGGTTTTTTTTGAGATTCTAGAAATTTACCACCGTATATAAATTCTTCAACGTAACCATTTTGATTGAGTGTATATCTGCTTTTTTTTAAACAAATGCATTTAAATGCAGTAGGAACATCAGTAATAGTATAGATTTCATTTCCATCAATATCTAGAATTTCTTCTATTTCATCTGACCTTTTGAACTCTTTTCTGATAACTTGTTCCAGATAATCGCCTGATTCTATAAGCTCTTTTCTAGCTATGGATTTGTTGTACTGCACTGAAATCGACGTTACAAGATTTATCGCTGCAGTTAATATAAGTGCCATAAATAACAGCGCTACTATAGTTTCAACAAGTGTATATCCATTTTTAAAGACACTCTTAGATTTCATAATATTCATCACCTTATTATGTGAGTATATTCTAATAGATTATATCATAAACTTCACAAAAAATACATCTAAATTATTTCCTATTTTTATTCAGCGTTACATATTTCTAAATATTTCATCTGCATACACCAAACATTCAAAATAATAATTAGTAGCAGTATTTACATCTAAGTAAAAACCATCTTGTTTATTGCAAATTTTTTCCCATTGCCCGTCCTCATAAGCCTTCACGAATTCGAGTATTTCCCCAAACATATTTTGTTCTCCCAAAATCGCAGCCTTTACTTCATAATCAAGAGGAAGATCTTTTAGTACCTCTGAAATTTCAGCTTCTACAATCAGGTCTATCAAAGAGAACATCCCCATCATGAAGGCCTCATAGTATCTATCACTAAGTGACGTTTCTTTGGCAATTTTTTCTGCAAATCTCGCTCTTATCAGCGCCATTTTTATAATTTCATCAGACTTCCCTTTATTGAAATCTTTTGCCATCATAAGTAGTATCCATCTTCTAATTTCATCCAGTCCCAGTTTTGAAAGCGCTACATTTGTAGATGTGGTTTCACCGCCCCGGTAATAGGCCACTGTATTTATTC
>JBATTG010000058.1:0-2983 GCA_049670425.1 Proteocatella sp. | reverse complement strand
AAATACAACAGTAAGATTTCAGCGGATTTGACCGAAAAAACCGTAAAATGCAACCTCATGGTAAGAGAACTGGGATTTAAGCCGTACATAGCTCCAGCACTTTCATCTGGGACTATAGCCATACTTTCGAGAATAAGAGGAGAATTCCATTACAGCTGCGTTTTTATCGACGATGCATATTTAGGAATTAAAAATAAATATGGTAAAAATGGACTTAACATAGAACGAAATCAAATGAATGATGAGCTTTTTGAAAAAATAAAGGAAACACATCTGAATCTTAAGATTCAAGGCTAAAAAATAAGCAAAGAATGGAAATGTCTATGGAAAATAAAATATATTTATGCAAGATAGGCAAATCATCAGAACTTCTTGAAAAAATGATAATGAAGTTTACAGAAAAATTTCAAGAAGTAGTATATATAGATAATACCTATACAGGAAGTTATAAAAACAAAAAGATATTATTTGCGGTGCAGCTTGAAGCGATGGGTGTAAACCTTGAGATGGAACCATTTATAAATAGGATATATAACAGTGCCAGCGAGAATCAATTGCAAGACTCAATTGGGGCAATCCTTATACATGCAAAAGAAGAAATGTATACAAAAACCAAATCCAGCATGCTGGTATTTAGGCTCAATTATATGGGGATGAGATTTCCAGGAAGGCCAATGGTAGAAGCACCAGATGGCCTTAGAAACTATATTACACCCCAAAAACGAAATGGTGAAAGCCTTGAAGAAAACTGCTATATGGAAACGCTGGATCTTGCAACAAGATTCAGCGAATATAAGACAGCAGACTACAAAAAAGCAAAACCTAAAATACTGACAGTCCATGCCAGTGAAGAAGGGTCAAATACTTTATATCTGTGGAAACTTGTAAAAAAGTATTTGGACAAAGACGACCAGATAAAGGAAATATATATACCTAATGGAGATGTCAAGGACTGTGAGGGCTGCAGTTATACGGTATGCAAACACTTTGCAAAACAAAAAAGCTGCTATTATGGAGGGATAATGGTAGAAGAGGTATATCCGGCAATACTTGAAGCGGATATTCTGATACTCTTGTGCCCGAACTATAATGATGCCATAACGGCAAACCTGTCAGCTATGATAAACCGGCTTACTGCAATTTTCAGACACAAAAAATTTCATGATAAAAAACTATATTCGATAATAGTTTCGGGAAGCTCAGGAACAGAGGCTATAGCTACTCAGCTTATCAGGGCATTGAATATGAACAAAACCTTTCAGTTGCCACCTCAATTCATAATCTCGGCAATAGCAAATGATAAAGGCAGCATAAAAGAAATAGAAGACATAGAAAAGCGAGCTGAATATTTTTCACTGAGAATAAATGAAGAGGAAAATACAGCGCCCAATTGATATTAAAAATAAAAAAAAGAAAAAAAGTATTGAAAAATTGTAGAAAAAGTTTTAATATATAGTTATACTTGTTAGCACTCGCGCACATAGAGTGCTAATGGAAACTATTTCAATGGTAAATTAGGAGGAAGATATGAAGATTAAACCTTTAGCAGACAGAGTAGTAATTAAAATGGTAGAAGCTGAAGAAAAAACAAAGAGCGGTATCATTCTGACTGGAAGTGCAAAAGAGCAGCCTCAGATGGCAGAAGTAATCGAGGTAGGACCCGGTGGAATGGTAGACGGAAAAGAAGTAAAGATGGAAGTAAAGCAGGGCGATAAAGTAATATTTTCAAAATATTCAGGAACTGAAGTTAAGCTCGATGGAGAAGAATATACTATCGTAAAACAAAGTGATATTTTAGCAATTGTAGAATAATAAGCAGTATTAAATAAAATAGTGGAGGTTTTATAACAGCAGCAAAAACTTTATAAAACATTATATTTTATTTACAACATGTGTTATGATCACTAATTCGGAAGTTGAGAAGATAGTAATTTTATATAAAGATAGATTGTTACGATTTGGGTTTGAAATCATAGAAAACCTATGTAATAAGTATGGAACTACTGTTGAAATCATAGATAATACTGAAAAGACCGAAGATCAAGAATTAGTTGAGGATATGATACAAATTATTACAGTTTTCAGTTGCAAATTGCAGGGCAAAAGAGCAAATAAAGCCAAGAAGATGATAAAGGAGTTGATAGAAGATGATACTAGCGAAGAAAGTTAGGCTGTGTCCAAATCAACTCCAAGAACAGAAATTATGGCAATCAGTTGGCACTGCAAGATATATATAAAATTGGACTTTAGCAAAACAAGAAGAAAATTATAAAAATGGTAGTAAATTCATATCAGATAATGATTTGAGAAAAGAATTGACTATATTAAAGAAAACAGAACTTAACTGGCTTAACGAAGTATCCAACAATGTAGCTAAACAAGCAGTAAAAGATGGCTGCGAAGCCTATAAGCGATTTTTTAAAGGATTAGCAGAGAGACCACGATTTAAGAGCCGAAGAAAATCCAAACCGTCATTTTACAATGACAATATCAAATTAAAAGTTAAAGAAAACAAATCAGTTAATATCGAAAAAGTCGGTTGGATAAAAACTAATGAACAACTTCCATTAGATGTTAAATATTCAAACCCTCGAATAAGCTTTGATGGTAAATATTGGTATCTGGCGGTAGGCATAGAAAAAGAAGAGCTGACAGTAGAATTAACAAATGAGAGCATTGGAATAGACGTGGGCATAAAAGATTTGGCTATATGCTCCAATGGAATGACTTTTAAAAATATCAATAAAACCAAAGAAGTTAAGAGGCTCAAAAAAGTTTTAAAAAGAAAACAAAGACAATGTTCAAATAAATACAATAAAAATAAAAAAGAAAAGGAGTTTGTCAAAACTAAGAACATTGCAAAACTCGAAAAGCAGATAAGATTACTTCATAGAAAATTAGCAAATATAAGAAGTAATCATATTCATCAAACAACGAATATGATAGTGAAAACCAAGCCATCTAAAATCGTTATGGAAACACT
>JBATTG010000057.1:0-6393 GCA_049670425.1 Proteocatella sp. | reverse complement strand
TCCGCCAAGCGAAATAACTGCTATATCAGTAGTTCCACCACCGATATCTACAACCATGCATCCATTTGGTTTTGAAATTTCTATTCCAGCACCGATAGCCGCTGCGATTGGTTCTTCTATAAGAAATACCTCTCTTGCTCCAGCTTCCATAGTAGCATCTATAACAGCTCTTTTTTCTACTTCAGTCACGCCTGATGGCACACAAACCATTATCTTTGGCTTGAAGAATTTGAACATGCTTACTCCGCCAGTTATCTTTTCAATAAAATACTTAAGCATTTTCTCAGTTACCTGGTAATCTGAGATTACTCCCTCTCTAAGAGGTCTTATTGCCACGATGCTTCCCGGAGTTCTTCCAAGCATCAATCTTGCTTCTTCTCCAACCGCAAGTACATTTCCTGTGGTTGTATCTATAGCAACTACTGATGGCTCATTCAAAACAATTCCTTTATTTTTAACATATACAAGCACCGATGCGGTCCCTAAATCAATACCTATTTCAGGTGTCATTCTTTCTCCTCCTAATTACATTCTTAAAAATTAATTATTTTCTTCAACCCTATAAATTTCAGCCCCCAGCATTGACAGTTTTTCAACTAAATCAACGTAGCCTCGTTCAATATGATATATATTTTTTACAATAGTTTCACCTTCTGCGACAAGACCGCTTATAACAAGCGCTGCCCCAGCTCTAAGATCAGTCGCCATGACTTCCGATCCCGTAAGTTTCCCCCGGCCTTCAACAATTGCTGATTTTCCATTTATTTCTATGTTTGCGCCCATTCTTATTAGTTCAGGGACATTCATAAATCTGTTTTCGAAGACAGTCTCGGTTATTGTAGATTTGCCATTTGCGATACAAAGCATCGCCATAAACTGTGACTGCATGTCTGTTGGAAATCCAGGATGTGGAAGCGTCTTAATATTTGTTGCCATAAGATTTTCTGTTCCTATTACTCTGACTCCATTTTCATGTTCTTCTACTATGCATCCGACTTCTATAAGTTTTGCAACAACCGGTTTTATATGATCTATTATTACATTATCTACAAAAACATCGCCTTTGGTCATAGCCGCTGCAACCATGAAGGTTCCCGCCTCTATCCTGTCTGGTATAACCGTATGCTCTACGGCTACGAGCTTTTCAACTCCAGTTATTTTAATAGTATTAGTTCCAGCGCCTCTTACCTTGCCACCCATTTTATTCAAAAAGTTTGCAAGATCCACAATTTCTGGTTCTTCTGCTGCATTTTCGATTGTCGTAATGCCCTGCGCCAAAACTGCAGCCATCATGATATTTTCAGTTGCACCAACAGATGGAAAGTCCAGATAAATCTTACTTCCCATGAGTTTTTCTGCATGGGCCTCAACATAGCCATGGTCCGAAGCAATTGTAGCTCCCATAGACTTGAATCCCTTCAGATGAAGGTCTATTGGTCTTGTACCTATTGCACAGCCTCCTGGCATAGATATTTTTGCACAATTAAATCTTGCAAGCAGCGATCCCATAACGAGAAATGACGCTCTCATCTTGTTTACCAAATGATATGGAGCTTCGGTTTCTGTAATCTCTGTGGCATCTACCACAAGAGTCTCTCCATCATATTGTACTTTTGCTCCCAAATATCTTAAAAGATCTGACATCACACTTACATCTCTAAGATTTGGAACACTCTTTATCACAGATATTCCATCAACTAGCAGTGTTGCTGCAATTATTGGTAATACTGCATTTTTGGAGCCACTGATCTTCACGGTTCCCTTGAGCGGTTTGCTCTCTTTTACAACTATATATGCCAAAAATTTCATTCCTTTCGAATTTGTAATATTTAATACCCATTATGTCCAAAAACTTTATTATTATCATATTAATCTAAATTAACACCTACAGTTATTTAGTATATCATATTATTATTAATATTAAAATGATTTTTATTAATTTTATCTTATGATATTAAAATTAATTTACCATCTTAAATAACCGATAAATCTAATCGATTTGCTTATCACTTTCAAGTACTTGTCGTTCAAGCCTGTAATCCAAATATCTTCCCGTCAGGATGCTGATAATCTTGAAAAGTGGCACTGCAAAAAGCATACCCAGCATACCAAAAAAACCACCTCCGATAAGAATGGAAAGTATAATATAAAACGGAGATATCCCCACCTTGTCACCAAGTATCTTGGGACCTATTATATTTCCGTCAACCTGCTGGAGTATGAGTATGAAAATTGCCACCCCCAGAGCCTTTATCGGACTTACAAATATAGTCATCAAAACAGCTGGCACAGCACCGATAAACGGCCCAAAATATGGAATCATATTAGTTATTCCAACAATCACACTCATCAAAAGGGCATATGGAGCCTTCAGGAGGCTGAGGCCTATGAAGCATATGATTGCTACTATAAAAGAATCTATAGTCTTTCCAATAAAAAAATTCGAGAAAACTTTGTTGCTCAAAATTCCAAATTCCAGAATTTTATCCGCCTGCTTTTTTCCGTAAATGGCGAACACAAATTTTTTGCTTGAAATTATGAATTTTTCTTTTTCATTTAACATGTATGACGAAACAACTATGCCGACTATGAATTTAAGAAGTCCCGACGTTATGCCTATGACCTTGCCTAATACTCCGTTTATTGTTATATTCAGGAATTCCACAAGCATCTTGGATATTTCTGAAAGATTGTTCTGTATATAGTCCTGCAAATTGAGTTTTTCAACCAGGCTCAGGGTTAAAACCTTATCGTTAAACCATATCTGTGAAGAATCCATATACGCTGGAAGCTGTTCTATTATATCAAATAAATTTCGCAGGATTACAGGTGTAACTATCGTAAAGAAGAGCCCTATAATCCCAAAGAATACCGCATAACATATCAGCATTGATGCGAGGCGTTTCATTTTATATTTTGTTTCCAGTTTAACCAAAAGCGGATTCAAAATATACGCTATTGCAAATCCCCAAAAAAATGGAATCAGTATGCGAAAAAGCAACTGCAAATTTGAAAACATCCATGTATAATTCTCAACACCTTTATAAATTATAAAGATTACCAACGCTAAAAAAATCCAATTCGCATTTTTCCTAATTTTATATAACACAGCGCCTCCCAGAACATATCCATAATAATATAAAATTAATTTTCATTTTCCATTTCATCAAGTTTTAATGCCGCTTCAACCATTATTGCACACTCTATTCTCTTCTTTTGCATTTCGCAGCCCTGCTTGTACGGTTTCATGACACTGCCATTGAAATTATAGGCATTGGCATGGCATCCGCCGGAACAGTAAAACTTGGCCCAGCATGACTTACAATCCACTTTAGTCTCGACATTGCAACCATGGAACTGACCTGTTATTTCAGAAGGAAATTCAACCTTTTCATCAAACAGACTGGCAAGCCTGAAATCCTCATTCCCTACAAACTGATGACATGGATATACGTCTCCGTCTGGAGTTATTGCAAGATACTCAAGCCCTGCTCCACATCCAGAAATTCGTTTTATGGCACATGGTCCCCCACTTAAGTCCATCATGAAATGGAAAAACTTGAATGAGCGGTCATGCCTTCTTATTTCCAGATAATCTTTGGCAAATCGTTCATATTCTGCGTTGACTTTTTGTATATCTCCTTCTTTAAGAGCATATTCATTCTCATTGTGATCTACAACAGGCTCCATGGAAGTAAGGTCAAATCCAAGGTCTCTGAAATGAAGCACATCCTTGCCAAAATCCATGTTGTGGCGAGTAAAAGTCCCCCTTATATAGTAGAACTTGTCCTTGCTTCTTCCTTCAATAAGCTTCTGAAACTTTGGCACGATGACATCATAACTTCCCCTGTCATTCAGCGTAAGCCTCATTTTGTCATTTACTTCTTTTCTTCCGTCAAGGCTGAGCACCACATTGTGCATGGTCTTATTTATATATTCAATCTTCTCGTCATCAAGAAGAACTCCATTTGTAGTTATAGTAAAGCGGAACAGCTTGTTGTTTTTATCAGCCTGCTCATTTCCATATTCCACGAGCTGCTTGACTACTTCAAAATTAAGCAGAGGCTCACCTCCAAAGAAATCCACTTCGAGATTTTTTCGGCTTCCTGAATTTGCGATCAGATAATCCAGGGCCTTTTTGCCTACCTCAAAACTCATCAGACCCTTAGGACCATTGAAATCTCCCTGACCTGCAAAGCAGTACTTGCACTTGAGGTTGCAGTCATGGGCCATATGAAGGCACATGGCCTTAACTACAGGCTTTCTGTTTAGAAAAATATCGGTATTTGGAAAAACATCTTCCGTATAAAGCACGCCGCTTTCTTCAAGTTCCTTTATTTCATAATAAGCCGTGCTTATATCATCACTGTTATAAGTTCCCGAAAGACTCGCGTTTGCATTCTCAAGACCAGCTTCGTAAAAATCCAGCACATCATATGCCACATCATCTACCATGTGTATCGAACCTGAATTCACATCAAGCAAAAAATTATAACCGTTTTGTTTAAATTTGTGTATTAATTTCATTTTTTTCTCCTAAAATTTTCAATATATATCTTCAAAAATCTCACTTAAATCGAGTATCATTTCTGCTGCAAACTAACATCTGTTCATAGCATCCCTAATATATTATTATATAACAAAAATAGCAACAATAATATAAACTTTATGGAAAATTTTCAAGAAATTTGTTATAATAAGGTCAAAGATGAAGATAAAAATAAAGATAAAAATAAGAATTGAGGTAAGAATGATATTATCAGGAAAAGGATGCGAACTAATGATTCCCGACTGCGAAATAAAAGACATAAAAGAAATCGAACGCAGCATCATCAAGAAATACAGAAAACACCTCTGGTCTCCCTTTATGAAAGCGATCAGAGACTATCAGATGATACAAGAAGGCGACCGAATCGCCGTGACCGTTTCAGGAGGAAAGGACAGCCTCATAATGGCTAAACTTTTTCAAGAGCTTCACAGACATTCAGAAATCTCCTTTGATCTCGAATTCATAGCCATGAACCCGGGATTTTATGAAATAAACAAGACCCAGCTTATAAAAAATTGCGAACAGCTTGAAATTCCAGTCACCATATTCGACACTAACATATTTGAAGTAGCTGAAAAAATAGCAGGAAACTCACCGTGTTATATGTGCGCCAAAATGAGAAGAGGCGCGCTTTACAACAAGGCTGAAGAGCTCGGATGCAACAAAATGGCTCTTGGCCACCACTATGACGACGTTATTGAAACCATAATGATGAACATGCTCTATGCCGGAAGTTTCAAGACGATGATGCCCAAGCTCAAGTCTACAAACTTCACGAAAATGGAAATCATAAGACCGCTGTACTATGTAAGAGAAGATGCCATAAAAAGATATACCAAAAGTAGCGGCATTCTGGCGATGAACTGCGGATGCGCCGTAGCTGCCGGTAAAATAGCCACAAAGCGCTATGAAATAAAAGATCTCATAGAGGACATGAAAAAAACCAACCCAAATGTAGAAAAGTCAATATTCAAATCTGCACAAAATATAAATCTCGATGCCTGCATAGCCTGGCAGCGAAATGACCAAAAAGAAAGTTTCCTTGATTCATATTAAGCCTGAACAAACTCGGCAGATTAAATACCAATAATTCCAAATTTTTGATTACAAACTGAAACAATGTGTTATAATTAGAATATAAAGAAAATTAAAATACATTTATCATTAGGGGGGTTCATCATGACAAAACTGATAATCGCAATCGTGCACAATGACGATATTCACAAACTTAGAATATCACTTATCGAAAATGACTTTAGAGTTACCAAACTATCCACAAGCGGAGGTTTTCTTAAATCCGAAAATTCCACGCTTCTGATAGGAGTCGAAGAAGAAAAACTAGATACGGCCTTGAATGTAATAAAAGACATATGCAAGACCAGAAGCGAACTTGTAGCTTCTCCTATATCCGAATTTTTCAATGCAGGCTCACATATAGGTCTTCCCCTTGAAGTTACCGTTGGTGGCGCTACTATATTTGTAATCGACGTAGAACAATTTATTAAAATTTAAAAAATCGCTATTGACAAAAACAAGATACAAGTGTAATATTATAAAAAACTAAATTATTGAAAAACTTTAAAAGGCTTTGACGAGAAATAGTAAGTATCAGCTTTCTTTACAGAGAGGTTCTGTCCGGTGAAAAGAACCAAGAATATGATATCGAACACATCTTTGAGCTATTCATCGAAATATTACCTGGGGCTTCGCTTCCAGACGTATAGAGTAGGTTGAATCGGTATTTGCACCCGTTATCATGTGCTAGGGTATCTTTGTATCACCGGAATATCATTCCAAGTATTTATGTACCCGAAGAGGTTAAGATCGCAAGATATTGACAAACT
>JBATTG010000056.1:0-2902 GCA_049670425.1 Proteocatella sp. | reverse complement strand
CTGTTCTTGAATCATCCTTGTCAGCCTTGTCCATAACGCCTGGTCTAACTGTTGACATCTGCGGTCTGTTTTCAGGACAAACTATTGTAGCCATTATATTTCCACCAAATGCTGGTCTTGTTTGTTTGATTTTTCCATCTTCTGTATCTATTTCTAATTTTGTACAGTCTGCTGTAAGTCCTGTATCTACTCTTGATGCTATTCTTGGTGCTAAGTCTCTTCCTATATGTGTTGCTCCTATTAGGAATATTTCTGGTTTATGCTCATGCACTGCAGCAGATATTACATTTGTATATCCATCTGTTGTGTAATTTTTAAGCAGTTCATGGTCAGCAGTGTATACATTCTCCACGCCGTAAGCAACTAATTCTTTAGCCATGCTGTCTATGTTTGATCCAAGTAATACAGCGTTTAATTGTACTCCACGTTCTTTAGCAAGCTTTCTGCCTTCTCCTACTAGTTCAACAACTACAGGCATTAATTTTCCATGACGTTGTTCTGCAAAAACCCAAATATTTTTGTACTTATTTATATCTTGCTTTCCCATATTAGTCTCCTTATTATCTATCTATATTATATAACGTATTTGCTTTTCAATTGTGCTACTAGTTCTGTTGCTGCTTCTTTTGCTGATCCATTAAGCATCATTCCTGCGCCCTTCATCTCTGGTGAGAATGAACGGAATACTCTTGTTGGTGAAGCTTTAAGTCCTACTTCGTCTGTTGTTATATCAAGATCATTTAATCCAAGCACTTTTATTTCTTTTGTGTATGCTTCAAATATCTTGTCTAATGCCATGTATCTTGGCTCATTCAATTCTTTTACTGCAGTTAAAAGCACTGGAGCCTGAACTCTTATCATCTCGTGTCCATCTTCTAGTTGTCTCTTAACTGTAACTTCTTTGCCTTTTATGTCAAACTCTTGTACATAAGTTACCTGTGGTATTCCTAATTTTTCTGAAATCTGTGGTCCAACCTGAGCTGTATCTCCATCGATTGCCTGTCTTCCAGCAAATATGATGTCGAATTCTCCAAGAGTTCTGATTCCTGCTGCTATTGCATTTGATGTTGACCAAGTATCTGATCCTCCAAATGCTCTGTCGCTTAGAAGTACTGCTTCATCAGCTCCCATTGCAAGACATTCTCTAAGCATTACATCTGCTTGCGGAGGTCCCATTGTTACAACTGTTATAGTCGCATCTTTGTGCTTATCTTTTATCTGCAGCGCCTCTTCTAATGCATTTGCATCATCTGGGTTTAATATACTTGGAACTCCGTCTCTTATAAGAGTTCCCGTCTCTTTATTTATCTTAACTTCTGTTGTATCTGGTACTTGCTTTACGCAAACAATAATCTTCATGTTTATATTTCCTCCGAATTTTTTATTTCAATAAACTTCCAGCTATTACCATCTGTTGAACTTGAGATGTGCCTTCATAGATAGACATTATTCTTGCATCTCTGTATATTCTTTCGATTGAATAATCTTTTATAAATCCATATCCACCATGTATTTGAAGTGCGTCATAAGCTACCTCATTTGCTACTTCTGCAGCCATGTATTTACACATTGCTGATTCTTTTGTTACTGGCATTCCTGCTTCTTTCATTTCTGCTGTCTTGTATATCAGTGCTCTAACTGCGCATATTTTAGTTTCCATATTTGCAAGTTTGAATTGTATATCTTGGAATTTTGAAAGAGATTTTCCAAACTGTACTCTTTCTTTTGAATATTTTACAGCTTCATCCATTGCGCCTTGAGCTACGCCTAGTGCCTGAGCTGCAACTCCGATTCTTCCTGTGTCAAGCGTATTCATTGCTATTTTGAATCCTTGGCCTTCTTTTCCTAAAAGGTTTTCTTTTGGTATTTTTACGCCTTCAAATATTAAATCTGAAGTTTCTGTTGCACGTATTCCCATTTTATCTTCGTGTGCTCCGCAAGAAACGCCTTCAAGGTTCATGTCTACTAAGAATGCAGTTGTGCCTCTAACGCCTTTTCCTCTTTCAGTTACAGCTATAACAACTGCGAAATCGCATATAGGTGCATTTGTTATAAATGTTTTTCTTCCATTAAGTATATAGTGATCTCCTTCTAGAACTGCAGTTGTAGTTTGTCCACCTGCATCTGATCCAGCGCCTGGCTCTGTTAGTCCAAAAGCTCCAATCCATTCGCCTGAAGTTATTTTTGTAAGATATTTCTCTTTTTGTGCCTGAGTTCCAAAGTTAAGTAATGGTCCAGATACAAGTGAAGCTGCTGCAGTTACAAAAGTTCCTGTAGATGCACATTTCTTGCTTATTTCTTCCATTATTATCACATATGATGTATAGTCAGCTCCTGCACCGCCAAATTCCTTAGGAACGATTGGTGAAGTATATTTGTATTTAGCTAATTTTTCCATTAAATCTCTTGAAATCTTACCTTCTTTTTCTCTTTCAGCTGCATATGGTTGAACTTCGACTTCTGCAAATGTTCTTACTGCTTTTTGCAGTAATAGATGTTCTTTCTTAAATATCATAATTTCCTCCAATATTGTTTTTTAATTTATATTAAACTATTGATTAACCTAGTATTTCAGCAAACGTCTGAATTCTTGTTCTTACCTGTTCATTGTTTGTAGTTTGCTGATCTATTTCTATATAAAGATTCGGTATGTTTGCTGCATCTACGTCTTTTTTTATGATTGGATAATCATATTCTTCTGGGTCACAGAATTTCATCATTGCATAAACTACTCCATCGATATTTTTGTTTTTAACGTCATCTACTATTATATGGCCTCTTTTTTTCTTTGGATCAAATGCCAGTGAACAACCTTCAATATCGCTCCATTGTCTTGCAAGTCTTTCAAGTGCATGACTTCCTGCTGGAACATCAGTTCTGAACTGTCTTGTTTCCTGCGCCA
>JBATTG010000055.1:0-11425 GCA_049670425.1 Proteocatella sp. | reverse complement strand
ATTTTTTCAAGTCTTGCAAAATCCAGGGAAGGTTCTCCTGCAAATTTATAAGCACCATGACTCGTACCTATTGCAATAGCGAGAGAATCGATGCCAGTTCTTTCAACAAATTCAACAGCTTGATCAGGATTTGTATAGGTTGCATCTGCAGCGCTTATATTTACGTCATCTTCAACACCGGCAAGCTTACCAAGTTCCGCTTCGACTGTAACATTTCTTTCGTGCGCATATTCTACAACTCTTTTAGCAAGCTCTATGTTTTTTTCAAATGAAAGTGCAGAACCGTCAATCATTACAGATGAAAAACCATCATCTATGCAAGATTTACAAAGTTCAAAGCTGTCTCCGTGATCCAGATGAAGTACTATAGGAAGATTGGTCTCTTCAATGGCAGCTTCAACTAACTTTCTAAGATAAATTGGATTGGCATATTTTCTTGCACCCGCAGATACTTGAAGTATAAGTGCTGATTGTTCCTTTTGAGCTGCTGCTACGATTCCTTGTATTATTTCCATGTTATTAACATTAAATGCTCCAATGGCATAGTTGCCCTCGTAAGCATATTTAAGTAGTTCCCTACTATTGATTAAAGCCATAATATTCCTCCTGATTCTATTACTGCAAAGATAAACAATTATTAAGCATTACCAAAAACGCTTTCTTGTAATTAACTACACTTATATTATATATTCAAAGTTTCAAAAATGAAACCCCAAATACGATAAAATATGCAACTGCATCAGGTGTAAAAAATTAATAATTTATTTTGCGAAATTTATTGAAAATTCTGTGAAGTTGGAATATAATGTTAATAGGGTGCTGGAAAAGGATTAAATAAAGGAGGAGAAAGACCATGATATACATAAGAAATCAATTTGTGGTATTTATGAAAAGATTAACTCTAAAAAAAATAGTGATATACACCACCTTGGAAACGACGACGATAATTGCGATGGGCTATTTTTTAACATTGTTGATTCCCGAATTTAGAATTTTAACGGTTGATTTTATTTGCGTAATTATCATTATAAATTTGTTTGAAATGCTATCAGTAATTAAATATACAATTGTCAATGAGGATTCATACCAAGATGAGATTATACATTGGCTTAAGTTTTTTGTATTTACATCGGTATCATTTGCCTATATATTGATTTCACTTGGATTGCTGCCAGAAGAAATATATGCCGAATTATTTTTCAATCTAAAAACAACGTCACTTTTAATAATGGTGCTGCTCTTGGGGCTGGACTTAACTTTAGATAAAATTTATGAATACACACAATCAGAAGTTAGTAAAATTGAATAATAGAAAAAATGCTGATATTAAATCCTAGTTATTTAATATCAGCATTTTTTTGTAGAATATAGTAAATTTGAAAAAATTCAATCAAGGTTAATTTTATTCTCAGAAAATCATATAAATACCCAAATTTATAAACATTTATATAAATTTGGGTATAACAACTATATAATTCCATACAATGTATGTTTCTTAAAAATGTTTTTGATTTATTTTGTAACTGAGATTAGTAAAAATACTTATTGTCAAATTTAAAGAAAAGGCTTGAATTTTATTTGAAATAGTGATAAAGTGGGAATATAGAGTGACGACAAACATACAAAGTTCGTTTTGTATAGAACTATGATGATGAAAAATATACTTAAAGTTCAGAAAAGGAGAAAAAATGAAAGTAGCCATAATTTTGGGATCGGTATCGGATTTTTCAAAAATAAGAGAGGCGTGCGATTATTTAAAAAAAATGGGAGTTGAATTTGACTTGAGGGCTCTTTCTGCACACCGAACTGGTCAAGAGTTAGAAAATTATATGAAAGAAAATGACGAAAATATAGACGTGTATATAGCAGCGGCAGGCAAAGCTGCACATTTGCCAGGAGTTATTGCAGCAAAAACGATAAAACCAGTTATAGGCATACCTGTAAAATCATCTTCGCTTGATGGCATGGATGCACTTCTGTCTATTGTTCAGATGCCTTCTGGCGTTCCAGTTGCCACTGTTGCCATAGATGGGGCAAAAAATGCAGCGATACTGGCTTGTCAGATGCTGGCAATAACGAATAAAGAATTGGCTTCTAAATTGAACAATTTCAAATTAGAGATGGCAAATCAGGTTTTGCTGGCAGAAAAAAAATTAATCGAAGAAATTGGCCTGGAATATGGCTTGAAAATATAAGTTTTAAATATGCATTATGAGCTAGGAATGTGAAATTTCATTTATTAAAAATAAAAGGAGAAAAACCATGGAAAAGATGCTATATGAAGGAAAAGCAAAACAAGTATATTTTACAGAAAATGAAAACGAATATTTGATTCACTATAAAGATGATGCTACGGCTTTTAATGGAGAAAAAAAAGATGTAATAATGGGAAAAGGTGAATTAAACCTGGCAATATCTACAGTAATATTCGAAATGCTTGAAAAAAATGGGATTGATACTCACTACGTAAAAACTCTAAATGAAAGGGATATGATTGTAAAAAAAGTTACAATCCTTCCGCTTGAAGTGATAATAAGAAATATAAGCGCAGGTTCCATATGCAAGAGGCTTGCATTAGAAGAAGGAAATACATTCAAAGAGCCAATATTTGAAATTTGTTACAAAGACGATGCACTTGGAGATCCGCTGATAAATGATGATCATGCAGTAGCCCTTGGTTTAATAGAAAGAGAAGAACTATCACAGGTCAAAGCAACAACTTTAAAAATAAATCAGCTGCTTATAGAGTTCTTCAAAAAGGCAGGACTTAAGCTTGTTGACTTTAAAATTGAATTTGGAAAAACGCCAGAGGGCAAGATAATATTAGCCGATGAAATTTCACCAGATACATGCAGATTATGGGATGCAAAAACAAATGCTAAAATGGACAAAGATATATTTAGAAGAGGTTTGGGTGATTTAGTAGAAGGATATAAAGAAGTTTTAGATAGAATAAGAGGTTAATTATGTGTGGAGTAATAGGAATATATTCAACTGCGGATGTTAACAAGCAAATTTTTTATGGCCTTAACAGCTTGCAGCATAGAGGGCAGGAAAGTTGTGGAATATCTGTCTCAGATGGCGAGAAAATAACAAGAAGAAATGGTATGGGGCTTGTTATAGATGTTTTCAAGCCGAACATACTCGAAGAACTGCAAGGTCCTGTAGGAATTGGACATGTGAGATATTCTACTGCAGGCGGTTCATATGATTACAACACTCAACCGCTGCTCGGATTTACAAAAGGAGAGCAAATATCCCTTGCACATAATGGAAACCTTATTAATTATCAGATACTAAAATCAAGACTCGAAGAAGATGGAATGATGTTTCAAACAACTATAGATTCGGAAGTCATCCTTTATCTTATAACAAGATACTATAAAGGAGATATAGTTGAGGCTATCAAAGAAACGATGAAGCGCATTGAAGGTGCTTATGCACTCGTTGTGATGCTCAAAGATAAGCTTATCGCTGTAAGAGATCCAAATGGGATAAGACCTCTGGTAATGGGAAGAACCGATACTGGAACTGTATTTGCATCTGAGAATGCTTCAATTGAGATTCTTGGCGGTGAATTCATAAGAGATATTGCACCTGGAGAGATAATGGTTGTTGACAGTGATGGAGAGCATTCATATATGTTTGAACATAATGCTAAGGTAAGCCACTGTATATTTGAACATGTTTACTTTGCAAGAAACGATGCAACTTTGGACGACATTAATTCATATATGTTCCGTAGACGTTCAGGGAAAAGGCTTTGGAGAGAATCTCCATGTGATGTGGATCTGGTAGTACCAGTACCCGACTCCGGATATCCTTCGGCTATCGGTTATTCTCAAGAATCAGGAATTCCACTTGCAGAGGGGCTTGTAAAAAACCGTTACATGGGAAGAACTTTTATAAAACCAACTCAAGAAGAACGTGAAATAGCGGTTAAGCTTAAATTGAACCCGTTATCACATGTTGTAAAAGGTAAAAAAATAGTATTAATTGATGACTCGATTGTAAGAGGGACTACATCGAGAAATCTTATCCAGAATCTCAGGAATGCAGGCGCAAAAGAAATACACATGAGAATAACCGCCCCTCCCGTGAAACATTCATGCTACTATGGTATAGATACTCCAAGCAGAAGAAATCTTATAGCAGCGACGATGAGTATTGAAGAAATAAGAGAACTAATCGGTGCGGACAGTCTTGCATTTATTTCGATAGAGGGAATGGAAGAGGCGGCGAGAATTGGTGGAGATAAACTTTGCAAGGCTTGTTTTGATGGAGTGTATCCAATAGATCCTTGTATAGTGTAAGATATATTAAATATGATACTGATAATTTTAGAAACTAAAACATTCTGGAGGCAAAATGAAAATAAGCTATCAAGACTCAGGAGTAAACATAAGTGAAGGCAACAGAGCTGTAGAGCTGATGAAAGACAAAGTAAAGGCAACATATATAAATGGCGTAGTTGGAGAAATTGGATTATTTGCTGGGGGATTTTCTTTAAAGGAATTCATGTATATGCAAGAACCTACCTTGCTGGCATCTACGGATGGAGTCGGAACCAAATTGCTGGTAGCACACCAGATGGACGTACACAACACAGTGGGAATAGATTTAGTAGCCATGTGCGTCAACGACCTTATATGTCAGGGCGCTAAACCCTTGTTTTTCCTGGACTATATCGCCACTGGAAAAGTGGATGCTTCAAAAATAGCAGATATAGTTGGTGGAATCGCTGATGGGTGCAAGGAATCGGGATGTGCATTGATTGGTGGAGAAACCGCTGAAATGCCTGGTCTTTATACCGAAGATGAGTATGATCTAGGTGGGTTTTCGGTTGGAATAGTAGATAAAGCTAAGATAATTGATGGAAGCAAGATTAAAGAAGGAGACTCTATAATTGGGCTTGCTTCAACAGGACTTCACTCAAATGGATATTCACTGGCAAGAAAAATCTTTTTTGACCACCTAGGGCTTGATGTAAGCGACAAGATAGATGGCATGAGTGACAGTATAGGTAACTTACTTCTTACTCCAACTAGACTGTATGTGTCTACAATAATGGACGTCATTGAAAAATATGAAATAAAAGGAATTGCAAATATAACTGGTGGTGGCTTGATAGAAAATGTGCCAAGAATACTTCCGCAAAACTGCGATGCAGTCGTAGATACGAAAACCTGGGATTTGCCGGAAATTTTCAGCAAAATTCTGGAATTAAATGTAGTTGAAAATCATGAGCTGTACAGAAGTTTTAACATGGGTATAGGAATGATTGCCATAGTCTCAAAAGATAAAGCAAAAGAAATATGCGAGTATATAAACTCAAATACGGGTGATAAGGCAAGTATAATCGGGTCTGTGACAGCAGGTGAACAAAAATGTCAAGTAATATACTAAAAATTGCAGTATTGGTTTCTGGCGGAGGGAGTAATCTTCAGTCAATAATAGATGCTCAAAAAGAACATTTTTTCAAATCAGAGATAGCAGTCGTAATATCAAATAAATCAGATGCATATGCCCTGAAAAGAGCAGAAGAAAACAAGATAGAGGCACAGGTCGTGACTGATGACGATTTGCTTATAAAAATCTTTGAAGAAAAGGGCATTGATTTAATAGTGCTTGCCGGTTATCTGAAAATCATCAGCAATGAAATCCTTGAGAAATATAAAAATAGAATAATAAACATCCATCCGTCATTGCTTCCTAAATACGGTGGGAAAGGCATGTACGGAATACATGTCCATAAAGCAGTACTTCTGGCAGGGGAAAAAGAAAGCGGACCCACTGTGCATCAGGTAACAAACGTAATTGATGGCGGGGAGATAATAATACAGGAAAAGGTAGACATCCAGGACTGTAAAACCGCAGAGGAAATTCAAATTAAGGTATTGAATTTGGAACATCAAATATTAAAAAAAGCCATAAAAATTATTGAAGAAAAAATTGTAAGCATTTGTGAAACCAATGAGACTAAGAGGTAAAAAATGAAGAGAGCATTGATAAGTGTAACAGATAAAACTGGAGTATCAGATTTTGCAAATAAACTTTCAAAGTTAGGTTATGAAATAGTATCTACCGGCGGAACTTTAAGCGCAATAAAGGACAGTGGCGTGAAGGCAATAGCAATCGATGAAATTACAAACTTCCCAGAAATGCTTGATGGAAGAGTAAAAACACTTCATCCAATGGTGCATGGCGGACTTTTATACAGGAGAGACCTGCCATCACATGTTGAAACTGCAAAAAAATATGATATAAAGCCAATAGATGTAGTTGCAGTCAATCTTTATGACTTTGAAGGCTCATTAAAAGCAAATAAAAGCCATGAAGAGATGATTGAAAATATAGATATTGGTGGTCCTTCAATGATAAGATCTGCTGCAAAAAACCACAGAGATGTGCTAGTTGTAGTAGATCCTTGTGACTATGACGAGGTTATAGAAAGATTACAAAATGATAGTGCTGATTTAGACTTCAGGGAAAAAATGGCCATGAAGGCATATTCGGCAACGGCATACTATGACTCCATGATAGCAAGATATTTCATGAAAAAAACAAATCAAGAATCAAAGACGTTCACAATAGGACTTAAAAAAGTTGATGATTTGAGATATGGAGAAAATCCACATCAGGGTGCAAAAGTTTACGCCGATAGTTTCGTGAAGTCTTACTTCAGTGATTATAAGCAGCTAAACGGAAAAGAACTTTCCTACAATAATCTGAATGATTTGAATTCGGCAGTAGAATTGTGTGCAGAGTTTGATTCACAAAAAGGAGACTACGCTGCAGTTGCACTAAAACATGCTACTCCTTGCGGTGTGGCGCTTGGTACAAGTGCTTTTGATGCATATAAAAAAACTTATGAAGCCGACAAGCTATCAATATTTGGAGGAATTGTTGCAATGAATGCGCAAGTCTGCGCAGAAACAGCAAAACTTATGAGTGAAATATTCCTGGAAGTTGTTGCAGCGCCAGGATACACGCAAGAAGCACTGGAAATACTTAAACAAAAGAAAAACTTAAGAGTACTTGTAATAGACTTTAAAGCTAAAAGAGCTGAAATAGATATAAAATATGTAAGTGGTCAGGTATTGATTCAAGAAACAGATTCTATAGAAGACGCAAAATTCGAATGCGCTACCACTGCAAATCCAACGAGCGAAGAAGAGCGTGATTTGAAATTTGCAATGAAAGTATGTAAATATGTCAAGTCTAACGCTGTTGTAATAGCTAAAAACACTACAACTGTAGCAATTGGTGGCGGACAGACATCGAGAATATGGGCGTTAAACAGTGCTATAAACAATTATTCGGATAAAGACTTCGAAGGTTGCGTAATGGCATCTGATGCATTTTTCCCATTTCCTGATTGTGTGGAAAAAGCGGCGGAAATAGGAATAACTTCGATAATACAGCCAGGCGGAGCTATGAGAGATCAGCTCTCAATAGATGAATGCAATAAAAACAATATCTCCATGATATTTACAGGCACAAGACATTTCAAACATTAAACTAAATAAAAGAACCTATGAGTTGACTTTGAATTACTTTAAATTAATTCATAGAATATGATTCATAGGTTTTTAATATGAAAATAAATTATTTGGAGGAATATATGAAAATACTCATAATAGGCGGGGGCGCAAGAGAACATGCGCTGGGACATTATATCTCGAAAAACAAAAAGATAACAAAAATTTATTTTGCGCCAGGAAATGCAGGTTGCGAGAAAATTGGAAGTAACATTAATATAAAAGCAGATGATATAGATGGACTATTAAATTTTGCAAAAGAAAATGCAATTGATCTTACTATAGTAGGGCCAGAAGATCCATTATGCCTTGGCATTGTTGATCTTTTTGAAGCTAACAATCTCAGGATATTTGGACCTTCAAAAGCAGCAGCAAAGCTTGAAGGCAGCAAGGCGTATGCAAAAGAATTCATGATTAAACACAACATACCTACCGCGGATTATATTAAAGTTGACAATTTCAAGGATTGCATATTACAGGCAAATAAACTTATTGAAAAATATGGGATTGTTGTACTTAAGGCAGATACTCTGTGTCAGGGTAAAGGCGTATTTATAGCAAAATCCAAAGAAGAAGCAGAGGAATTCAGCAAAAAGATATTTATAGATAAAATATATGGAAAATGCGAGATGGTTGTAGAAGAATTCTTGGATGGCTTCGAAATGTCACTTTTATGTTTTGTAGACAACAAGACAATCAAGATGCTTCCGACTGCAAAAGACCATAAAAAAATATTTGATGGCGAGCTTGGGCTTAATACAGGTGGCATGGGCACCTATTCACCGAATAAACAGGCCGATGTGTATCTTTTGGAAATTCAAGAGTTAGCATTAAAACCTTTCCTTGAAGGGATAAAACAGGATAATCTGGATTTCAGAGGGATAATTTTCATAGGGTTCATGATAGGTTCAAGTGGAATCAAGGTGCTTGAATTTAACACGAGATTCGGAGATCCTGAAACCCAGTCAGTACTGCAAAGGCTAGAAACCGACCTTCTGGAAATAATAGAACATACCATTGACTCAAAACTTGATGAAATAGACATAAAATTCAACAATAAAAAGGTGATAACTTTAATAATGGCATCTGGCGGTTATCCTGAAGATTACCAAAAAGGATATGAAATAACAGGTCTTGAAAGAGCTACTACAGATATATTTCATGCCGGAACTACAAGCAAAGATGGGAAAATAGTTACAAATGGCGGCAGGGTGCTTAGCATAACATCATCAGCCGATACCTTTGAGGAAGCTTACAAAATAGTCTATGAAAACGCAAAACTTGTAAATTTCGAAAAAATGTATTATAGAAAGGATATATCCCCCTTGGTAAAGAGAATATACGTAGAAAAGAAAGAAGCATTTGATGTAGAAAAAAATGGGCTTATTTCAGAAATAAAAGATAATGCCAAGATAGAGCTTAGCAATATAAGATGTCTGGTTAGATATGATTTGGAAAATATATCAGATGAAGAAGTTATAGAAATTTCAGATACAATTTTAAGTGAAAGCCCAGTAGATAATATCTATATGTTCGAAGACGCGCTTGAACTTCAAAAGCAGCTTAAGAATGCCTTAGTGGTACAATTTCATAAGGGTCAGTTTGATCAAAGAGAACAAGGTCTTATAGACACAATTGCGGTGTCAATCGAAAAAAGTGATGTCCTTGCAAAATGTTCAAGAATCTACAGTTTTGAATCTGAGGCTGAAATAACGCCAGAACAGATGAAAAAGATAGAAAAAATACTGATAAATCCTGTAGACCAGGAAAAAGGAAGCCTCTTGGAAATTCCAACAACTCTTAAAGAAGAGTATGAAGTGAATCATCACAACGAGTTTTTTGAAGGCTTCATAGATTTGAAAGAAAATGAGCTGGCTGAATTTCTGAAAGCGAACCAACTGGCTATGAATATGGATGACTTAAAGTATGTTCAGGCTTATTTTATAAGCAAAAAGAGAAACCCAAGTACAACGGAGCTTTCTATGATAGACACATATTGGTCAGATCACTGCAGACATACGACATTTAATACAATCCTGAGCAATATAGAATTTGCAGATCCACTTTCCATGCTTGATAAAACTATAAAAGCATCTTTTGACGATTATATAAAAACAAGAGATGAAATTGGCAGAACTAAACCCGTAACACTTATGGATATGGCGACTATTGTTTCAAGATACATGAGAATAAACGGTATTCTTGAAGATATGGAAGTTTCTGAAGAAATAAATGCATGTTCGGTAAAAATAAAGGTAAGACTTAAAAATCCTGAAACTGGCGAGATGAATCTCGAAGATTATCTTCTCATGTTCAAGAATGAAACCCACAACCATCCAACGGAGATTGAGCCTTTTGGTGGAGCATCGACCTGTATAGGTGGCGCAATCAGAGACCCTCTTTCTGGAAGATCATACGTTTATCAGGCTATGAGAGTAACAGGCAGTGCAGATCCAAGAGAGAGCATTGATGAGACTCTTGAGGGGAAACTTCCACAAAAGAAAATAACCCTGGATGCAGCCAGAGGCTACAGTTCATATGGCAATCAGATAGGCCTTGCAACAGGTTTGGTCGATGAACTTTACCATAAGGGTTACAAGGCAAAGCGGATGGAAGTCGGAGCCGTTATTGGAGCTGCGCCTATGGAAAATGTAAAGAGAGAAATTCCTGAAAAAGGAGACATAATTGTGCTCTTAGGAGGACGAACTGGAAGAGACGGAGTAGGCGGAGCGACGGGATCATCTAAAGAACATACTGAAAAGTCTATAACTGTATCTTCTGCGGAAGTTCAAAAAGGTAATGCTCCAATGGAGAGAAAACTTCAAAGGCTGTTCAGAAATGAAGAGGCTGCAAAACTTATAAAGAAATGCAATGATTTTGGAGCAGGCGGGGTAAGTGTTGCTATTGGAGAACTTGCAGATTCACTTGAAATATGGATTGAAAAAGTTCCTTTAAAATATCAGGGACTTACACCAAGAGAAATAGCAATATCTGAGTCACAAGAGAGAATGGCCGTAGTAATAAGAAGGGCAGACTATGACAGATTTGCAGAACTTTGCTATGGTGAAAACCTTGAACTTACGCATGTGGCAGATGTAACTGATACTGAAAAGCTTATAATGAAATACAATGATGAAATAATTGTAGATCTGGACAGAGCGTTCTTGAATTCATCGGGCGCAGAAAGATATCAGGCGGTAAGTATTGAAAACAGCGGAAAGATTGAATTTTTTAACGGTTATTTGAAAAATCTTGATTTTAAAGATTTGAATCATAATCTTAAAAATGATATGGCAGATCTTAATATTGCCAGCAAAAAAAATCTGATTGAAAGATTCGATTCTTCAATTGGAACAGGAAGTATAATTGTTCCGCTTGGAGGGAAGAATCAAATTACACCTTCTCAGGCAATGGTCGCTGCAGTACCATCGCTAAAAGGAGTTTCTTACACTGCGAGTGTCATGGCTTATGGCTTTAATCCATATTTGTCAGAAGAAAATCCATTTATCGGAGCGTACTATGCAGTAGCAGAGTCGATTTCAAAAGTTGCTGCAACGGGAGCTGATGCTCTTAAGACAAGGCTTTCCTTCCAGGAGTACTTCGAAAGAATCGGCGAGGACGCTAAAAAGTGGGGCAAACCTACAATGGCGTTGCTTGGAGCATACAAACTCACAAAGGAACTCAATCTTCCTCCTATAGGCGGGAAAGATTCGATGTCAGGTACATTTAAAGATATAAGCGTCCCACCGACCTTGATTTCTTTTGCAGTTACAACAGAAGATGTCGAAAACATAATAACGCCCGAGTTTAAGGGTGGAATGAAACTTGGAATAATACAAACAAAGACTCTTGAAGATTATACGCTGGATATAGAGGAGTTTAAG
>JBATTG010000054.1:0-14909 GCA_049670425.1 Proteocatella sp. | reverse complement strand
CTGCTGTTGACTGCTTCCTTTTTAGGCTGCACAGCTTCTCTTTTAAACTGCACGGCTTCCTTTTTCTCTGGTCTTTCGACTTTTGAGCTGTTTCTTGTTTCTGAATGGATTTTATTTCCTGCAGCTGTCTTGCTGTACTTGTATTTTTGAAGAATTTCCCTCATTACATGATCCTGGCTGGAAAGCTCCTCACTTGCAGCCGCTGATTCTTCTGAAGTCGCCGAGTTCATCTGTATAACCGCTGCTATCTGGTCTATACCCTGGGTTATCTGTTTTATTGAAACTGCCTGCTCCTGGGATTTTTGTGATATCTGGTCTACATTTTCCACTATTTCTCTCGAACCATGCTCTATATTTCCAAGCACCTTTGCTGTTTCATTGGCTATTCTTGTTCCATTGTCAACTGCTTTGATTGAACCCTCAATAAGTACTGTGGTATTTTTGGCTGCCTCCGCACTCTTGTTTGCAAGGTTTCTTACCTCATCTGCAACCACGGCGAACCCTTTGCCTGCACTGCCTGCTCTTGCCGCTTCAACCGCCGCATTAAGGGCAAGTATATTCGTCTGGAAGGCTATATCTTCTATGGCCTTGATTATCTTGCCTATTTCTCCGGATTTTTGGTTTATTTCTGACATCGCCGTAAGCATTTCTTCCATCTGGCTGTTGCTTTTTTGGATTTCCTGGCCGAGATTCGCTACCTTTTGATTCGCAACATCTGCGCTGCCGGCATTATGGTTTACCTGGTCTGAAATCTCTATTATTGCCGCAGAAAGCTGTTCGATTGAACTTGCCTGCTCTGTAGCTCCCTGAGAAAGACTCTGAGCCCCGGCTGCCACCTGGTCTGAGCCTGCAGAAACCTGAGAAAAAGATTCATTTATCTGATGTATGGTCTGGCTAAGACTCGATGACAGCTTTAAAAATGCATCGTCGATTGCCTTGAAATCCCCTATGCTTTCTTTTTTAAATTGAATTTCAAAATCTCCGCCCGCCATCTGTGACGCCAGGCGCTCTATCCCGTTTATATATTCTGATATTACCGCCATGAGTGTCCTGAAATTATCTGCAAATCCTCCAAATTCATCATCTGACTCATGTCTTATTCTTGTGCTCAGTTTCCCCTGGGATATTTCCTTCATGTCTCTTTCCAGTTCCTCCAGTGGCAAAAGTACCCTTTTCCTTATTGCATATGCACTTGAAAGTGCAAATATTATTATTAACGCAAGATTAAAAATCATTAAAATCATGAGAGGACCGTTTGAGCCTGCATCCCCTGTATTTTGAATGCTGCCCACCATTTTAAGCATGGTCAGTGTACTTAATGTACTGAAAGCAATCAAAACTATAAAAATCGAGTTCATCAGCTTTTTAATATTCATTTCCCTGAAATTCATTTTTCTGTCTCCTTATTTTAAGTTTGGACAATTTGTGTTTTCATACTTCTATTTCTTTAAATTTCCAAGCACGTTTTGCAATGCGCTTACCGATAGTTTTTTCTCGATATTTGCAGCCTCTCGGTTGGCTTCCGCTGCTATAACCAGTTCTGTTCTTAAAATTGGAATTTCCTTTGGGGCATCGATTGCTATCTTAACCTTTTCCCCACCGATGTCTACAATGGTAATTGTTATATTGCCATTTATCACTATGGATTCGCCTTTTTTCCTGTGAAGTACCAGCATACTACGCCTCCTCTTCTGCAATTTGAGAGAGTCTATGTCTGAAGGTATATTGTTCCTCCTCTAAAATAAGCTGTTTGGCTTTCTTATTTTCTGGGTTTATTACAATCGGACACTTGAGATTCACTGTACTGTCTGCAATTTCATCTTTTACTACGCAGATTACATAGTAGAGAACTCCCTGCGTAGTCTCAGTTATGTCCAGGTTCTTTATGTCCATGTCTGAAAGCGACGGGCAGTAGTCCGCCTGGATGTTGAATGGATTCATGATGACAAATGCAAGCTGGCTATCCTGCATACTTTGCAGGCACATTATATCGTCGTTATCTGGCTCAAAATTTATAAGGACAAATTTCTTATATTTTTCAAAGCCAAATATTCCATGCTCAAAAAAAACAACATCCTCCTCGGGTACTGAAATCCTGTCAAAGTACTTTGTCGATATTTCCATATTGCCTCCCTCTTCTTATGCCTTTGCTGAAAATTCTACATATTCTGGATCTGCGCTAGCCGGCACATATATCGGCTTGCCCAGATATTCTATTATTACATCCGGATACTGGGTTATATTGATTTCGATGCTTCCCGGAATAAATTCAAAGTCGCCGTTTGAAATTTTGAATTCAAAATTAAGTTTATCCATTTCATACTCTATTGATATATTTGGCTCAGACCAGGTTATTTCCGCGCCTGCCTTTGGAGTGAATTCCAATTCGAATTCTCCTGTCGGCAACTGAGCTCTGTTCTTAAATATCTGATTAAGTGCATTTCCATCTAATTTTGCATCCATTAGCAGCTTCCCTTCACTTGAAAACCTTGCGGTTGCCTCATATGCTGCAACCCTGCCTTTTTCTGCAGCCTGTTCTATGCTTCTGCCAGCTGTTGGCACTACTGAGTTTCGCGCTTCGAATGTGTCAATATTGACCTTGATATTCTGGCTTTCTATCCTTAGTCCGCCTTTATCTGTTGTCATCTCTAATTCTGCCGTCCCTGATTTTCTTTCCAGTCTGGCATTGTTTATTTTTAATTCATATGCTATTGGAACATTTGTGATTTTAATCAGTGGCCCCAAAAGATACACCTCCCTGTGTAAATTAATAGACTGTTATGAATCCCCCTGCCTAATCCCTGATGAATTATCTCATAAAATCTATGAATGATTGTGATAGTATGCTGTTTCCTACCTTAAGCGCTGCATTGTATGAATACTCTGCCCATGAAAACTGAGTTATAGCTTCTGCTTTATCTACATTTTCTACCTTCAGCATTTTTTCATTTAAGTTGAGTCTGCTGTCCAGGAGTCTGTTTTCCGTATTTTCAAGAAATTTTGAAACAGAACCAAGCTCAGTTACCTTGTCTATATTTTTGTTGAAGTTCTTATCAAACTGTTTGCTCATTTTCTGCATTAGATCCTGATCAAACGGTTCTTTCTTAAGTTCTTTTGACATGTCGAGTATGAGGGTCACCAGGTTTTGGCTTACGCCCTCGTCGTTTGTCCCAAAACCAAGAGCAGCTATGCCTGGATTCGAAGTATTCTGGGCCGTTCCTTTGATTATTTCCCCATTTGCATCTTTTCTCATTCCAAAGCCAAGGTCCATATAATTGGTCTCTTTAGACATCGCCTGCAGCTCGGAGAGTTTATCCGGGTCAGTCGTGTTGACATCTATCCCTCTGTAAAGGAGTGTATCCCCCTCTAATTTGAAAGGAACTTCCTTGGTGCTTGCTCCTCCAAAGAGAAATTTGTCTGCAAACTTGACGTTCATGCTCATGACCATGGATTCTGCCATTGCTTCAAAATTCTGGGCGATTGCGACCCTTCCTTCGGTACTGGTCCCTCCATTTACGGCTCGCAGTATTCCGGATTTTATCTCCTTGCCCATGTCATTTACCTGCATCAGGCTCGATTCCGTGGCACTTAGCTGTCCCTGCGCTTCGCCTATGTTGTCCATGTAATCTTCATTTTGAAGATATTCTCTTCGAAGCTGAAACGCCTTGGTTGCGCCTGCAGGGTCTTCTGATGCCTTAGAGAACTTTCTATCCGTAAGGACCTTTTCTCTCGCGCTGTTGAGCTGATTAGCCGATTTATTAAGGTTTCCCCTGTAGTTTCTCATTATTGAATTGGTACTTATTCGCATAAAGGCTCCTTCCTGTTATCTGCCAACAATTCCCATGCTGTTTATTATTGTATTGATAGCTTCATCCAAGGCCGTCATCAGCCTGGCCGCAGCATTGTACGATTTTTGATAATGCAGTATGTTCATTCCCTCTTCATCGAGTGATACCGACGAAATATTATCTCTCATATTTGCAATCTCATTGGCTACGGTCACATAGTTGTCCAGCACAGATTTTGTGGACTTGACATCGAGTGCAAGCACGCTGCCTGTATTTGTGAACATCTCCTGAAATGATCCCTTGAATATTTTTTTCCCTGAAGCTGCAACGGTTCCATCTGGATTCAGCTTGTCCGGGGTCTTGTATTCCTGTTTTTCATTTATCATCGAAATAATACCAAGGACATTGTCATTGGCTCCAAGTGGTGACCCATATTTTGTCGATGCCGTTATTCCTATCTCCCCGCTGTTCCAGCCCTCTGATATGGTAAGGTTTTTGGCAGTTATAGGATTTCCATCATTGGATGTGAACAAATCCTTTTTGATATATAATTCATCCTGAGCCAAAGTCGTTCCATCTAGAAGCTTTCCGGTTTTATCAAATTTGGCAACCGATGCATCTGCAGGCGTAAGTTCAACTGACGTTTCAGCGCCAGTGTTTCTGTTTTTTACCGTAACTGTAACTTTATCCCCTGCAAGGTCTGCAACTATTCCCGTTATCTGGTTACCATCCTTGTCAAACACGGATTCCTGGTTGGCCTTGTTGAACGATTCTGCAAGCTTGCTGGCAAGAATATTCAGCGATTTTTCATAGTAGCCTATGCCTCTTGTCGTTTCGCTGCCTCCATCAAACTCGCCTGATTTGTTAAGCATATCAAAGGTGGCCTTCAATGCCCCTGAGATAATCTCATCATTTACAGCGATATCAGCCTGCGGTGTAATCACTTTCGGATCTCCTGGATTCGCTCCGTCAGTGGACAGGTCTGGTCTTGTTATTGATGCCACAACCTTGCCGTCAGCATCTTTACTGATTTTAAATTCCGCGGCAAAACTGCCTTTAATCAGCGGAAGCTTTCCGCCTGCGCCTACAAGGCTTATCTCGGGTATTTCTACGGTTATAGCATCCGATATCTTGGTTTGATTATATTTAACGTCAATCTTTACATATGCACTGAGCTCATCTATCAGCATATTTCGCTGGTCTTGAAGCTCGAGTGCGGGACTTCCATGTATATTATTGGTTTTTATTGTCTCATTAAGTTTTTGTATGTTTTTCATTATGTCATTTACTTTGGTTATGTCTATATTAAGGTTAGTTTCCTGTTCTTCTCTTATGCCTCCCAGTTGCGTTGCATACTGATTAAGCATCTTGGTAAGAACGTCTGCCGATGATTTTACCATACTGTCAAATTCATCGTTTCCCACTTCCGAAGAAAGTTTTTGAAGCATGCTGCTTATTTCACTTATCTGACTCTGCACCCCATTTTTGCTGACTTCGTCAAATATGGCTTCCAGGTCGTTGAGTATTCCGAGTTTCTGGTCTTCGGCTCCCACGTTTGCTCTTTCTGTCCTGAATCTTACATCCAGAAATGGGTCTCTTATCTGTGATATTCCTTTTGTAAGAACTCCACTGCCAACCTTTACGTTAAACTGGGATTCATACTTATTTACTCCCTGGCTACTGTTTAAACTTATCAAATCCAGCCTTTGTCTCGTGTAGCCGCCGGTATTGACGTTTGCTATGTTCTGTCCTGTCACATCCAGAGCTTTTTGACTGGCTCTCATTGCCAGCTGTGCTGTTGTAAATCCTGCAAATGTCGAACGCATCTCTAAACCTCCATCTTAATCATATTATACTTTTTTACTGGTAAAGCTATGGTTCGATTTCTTAGTTTTATTCCCATCCACGGCCTCCCTGCCATTAGACTCTTTTTTAACGTCCAACATGTCATCTATTGTGGACAGATTTGTATCAATAGCTTTCTTTACGCTGTCCGTAGTTTTTGTAAAAATTTCCAGCGAGTTCGACAGTCTGGAATACATTATTTCAAGCTCATCTTTTTTCATGCCCGGGACAAGGTCTATTATCGCTTTGAATGTAAGGCCCTCATAGCCCAGAGTTTTTTGAATTGCTGTCTGCTTTTTTTCCAGACCTCTAAGTGCCAGTATTTCAGCCTGCTCTTTTTTCATGCATTCTTCAAGCTTTCTGATATTATTGCTTCTTACAGCTTCCAATTTTTCTTTTTCGAGCAATTGAAATCCATCGAAGAACTCTGACATTTCCCCTATGACATCTATGAACTTATTAATCGTTTCCATCTCATTCTCCTTGCCAAACTCTATAATTTGCTTAAATATTCCTTAAGTACATAGGCTATGTTTTCGCCACTTGTCTGTTTGCATACTGCTCCGTTTTGAAAAGCCACCATCGGCATCCCATAAACCACCGACGAAGCTTCATCCTGGCCTATTGTAAATGCACCGCTCTGCCTCATCTTAAGCAGGCCGTCGGCACCGTCTTTACCCATTCCTGTCAGAATTATTCCCACGGCATCTTTCTTTACAAGCCTTGCTACGGAATCAAAAAGCACATCCACCGAAGGCCTGTGCCCGCTGACTTTTTCGCCTTTTTTAAGCTCGACGCGGTATCCGCCTCTGAATCCGGCCACTTCCATGTGGAAGTCTCCTCTTGCTATGAGTACTCGTCCTCTTCTTATTTCGTCTCCATGTTCAGCTTCCTTGACCTCCATAGCACATATCCTGTTGAGTCTTTCTGCATACATGGTTGTAAAGCCCTCTGGCATATGCTGCACTACAACGATTCCCGGTGTTTCTACAGGGAGGTCCTTAATCACGCGAAGCGTGGCTTCGGTTCCTCCTGTAGATGCTCCTATTGCAATCACCACCGCATCAAGCTTTGATAATTTAAAAAGAGGATTCCCAGAAATTTTGCTCATTGCACTTATTACTTCATGAGCTTTTTCTCTCATAATAATCCAACTTCCTTTCCATCCTATGATATCTTTTGAAATTCTGTTAATTTATCGGCTTCCTGTATATCGATGGCCCTATCTGCTTATAGGCAGCATCATCCTTGTTGAGTGATTCTGAATGTCCAATAAAGAGGTAGCCTCCCGGGTTGGTTGCTTCATAAAAACGTTTTATGAGGGCCGCCCTCGTGGGTTTGTCAAAATATATCATTACATTTCTGCAAAAAATAACATCAAATTTCATCTTGAATTTTATTGGATCCATCAGATTAAATGTCCTGAAAATAACATTTCGCTTTATTTCCGGTGAAATTTTGTAGGTGCTTGCTCCTTGGTCTTTTACAAAATATTTCAATTTCCATTCATTTGGTATATTTTCCAAATCTTGAACATTATAGGCTGCATTTTGGGCTTTATTCAATACATTTTGAGAGATGTCTGTCGCCAGTACCCGTGTATCCCACTCATTTGCTTTTTTGTCAAAGTGCTCACTTAGCACCATGGACATGGTATATGGTTCTTCTCCTGAAGAACAGCCGGCACTCCATATGCTGAGCACCTTGTTTTTACTGCTTTTTTCCAGATTCGGCAAGATTACGGTTTTCATGAAATCAAAATGCTTTTCTTCTCTTAAAAAATGAGTGTAATTTGTAGTAAGTTTGTTCAGCATTACATCTATGTCCGAATTGTCCTGGGTCTGGGTAATATGCTTTACATATTCCCCAAAATCTTTAAAACCCTTTTCCAAAACTGTAAACTGAAGTCTTCCCACTATCAACTGTTCTTTTTTTGAGAGGTCTATTCCGTAATTGTCTTGAACAAATTTTACCAAAGTTAAAAAATCTTTCCTCTCAATCGTAAGCATTTTTTCTCCTCAATCTAACCTTTTATTATTGTTTCACAGTCCAAAATAAGAATAGCTTCCTGATTTGGCAGCGATATCATTCCACTTACCAGTTCCTCGCTCTTGTTGAGCATGCTTGATATTCTTTCTTCTTCTATGTCCAGCACCTGCTCTACTGAATCTACGATGATTCCCATGTCAATATTGTCCATATTAAGTACTATTATGCAGGATTTATCATCATACTCTATTTCACTTTTTCCCATTCTAAGGCGCATGTCCACTATTGGAACAATCTGCCCTCTTAGGTTTATTATTCCTTTTACAAAATTTGGCACCATAGGCAGTTTGATTGGGTACAGATTTGTTATTATCTCCATTATATTATTGGTGTCTATTCCAAACAGGAGACCATCTGAAAGAAACGTTAGATATTTTTGATATTTTTTTGTATCTACTTGAAGCTCTTCACTCTCTTCATATTCTTGATTCATAAATTGAAATAATTCTTCTGACATTTTTCCCCTCCGTTTCTGAGTTAATCGTTATGTGACAATGTATAAACATTCAGGATGTCCAGAATTATACTTATATTTCCATCACCAAGGATTGTACATCCAGCTATTCCAGAATTTTTGATATTATAATTATTAAGGTATGAAGGCAGCGGCTTTACAACTACCTGCTGTTCTCCTATCAGTTCATCTACAAAAAGGCAATAAGACCTGTCTCCAGATTCAACCCAGATTAGAATTCCATCTTCAATGTTTTTAACCTCTGTATCTATGCTGTAAAGATCATGTATTCTTATTACCGGATAGAATTCATCCATTCTTTTTACTATCTCGCGGCCAGCTACATCATGTATTATTTCCTGATTTGATACTCTGAAACATTGTCTTATGTTGTTTATCGGTATTGTAAATATTGATTTTCCAACTGCGGTTTCCATCCCCTCTACTATCGCCAGCGTAAGCGGTATTTTCAGAGTCGTGCAGCTTCCGTATCCAAAGTCGCTCGTTATGCTTATGGTTCCGCCCAGAGCTTCGATACTCTTTTTAACTACATCCATTCCCACGCCTCTGCCTGAGAATTCTGTAACTTCTTCATTTGTAGAGAACCCTGGCATCATCAGAAGTGAGATAATCTCTTTTTGAGAATATTCGTTTTCCGGTTTTGTCAAAAGACCATTGTCGCGGGCTTTCTCGAGTATCCTTACAGTATCAATTCCTCTTCCATCATCGCTGATTGTGATTATTACTTCGCTTCCAGTATGACTTGCAGAAAGCACAATCTCTCCTTTGGAATTCTTGCCATTTTCCATCCTGTCGCTCTTGGAGCTTTCTATTCCGTGGTCCATGGAATTACGTACGATATGCATTATAGGGTCGCCTATGTTGTCTACTATGGATTTGTCAACTTCGGTATCCTCGCCTATTATTACGAGTTCCACGTCTTTATCGAGTTTCTTGCTCATATCTCTTACTATCCGGTTCATCTTCTGGAACACTCCAGAAATAGGTACCATCCTAAGAGACATGGTTATGTCCTGAAGCTCATCGGTAAGCTTGCGAAGCTGTCTTGTGGATTTAAGGAAATTGTCGAGTTTCAAGCCCTGTATGTCTGGGGACGACGTTACCATGGATTCCGTTATGACAATCTCTCCTACAAGCGCCATCAGCTTGTCAAGTTTTGAAAGGTTGACGCTTATAAGACTCTGCTTGTTTGGCACGCCAGTTCCGCTTTTTTGAGTCTGATTGTCAGTTTCTTTTTTAGCAGGAACTCCAGCTTCTGCTATTGCTTTTTCTGGATTTTTTTTAACCGAAGGCTCTAAAATTTCCACTTCTTCATGCTTAAGATTTTCTATAATTTCATATGAACGTATGTCATTCGTATGTTTTATTATTGAAACTGCTTTTTCTGCCAATTCTCTTTTTTCAAAATCCATTGTGAATCCTTTGTCAAGAATGTATGAGGCAGACTCCATATTTGTCTCTATATCATTTGGATAGTAGTCAAATTCAAGCCCCGTTTCCTTGAGTACAGTTACAAGCATGAATGCCCGTATATTTTCCATACCAGAGTCTTCATCAAAAAACACGGACACCGTATATTCCTTTTGTTTTTTATCAGGCTCATCTTTATTTTCAGCAGCGTCGCTGATGGATTCGGCTTCCGTTCCCTTATTGTTTTTTATTTTATCCAGGAACGTATTAATATTTGAAATAAAGCTGTCGATATTATCTGAGAGAGGTTCTCCCTTTTGGATTTTGTCTACTTCAGATTTAAAATAATCCATTGACTGGAATAATATATCAAACAGTTCTGGAACAAGGTCTTCTCTTAGAGCTTCCATGCCATTTTCGCGGATATAAAAAAATAAATCTTCTATCCTGTGAGCGATATTCATCAGGGAAGTATACTCCATCATCGCTGAAGAGCCTTTTATGGTATGCATTATACGAAATATCTCGTCAATGTTACCGATTGATAAAGTCTTTTCAATCTCCGTACTAATAAATAACTCTTCTAATTGTTCTAAAAGAGTGTTGGTTTCAAAAAGGTACATATCAAGCATAGAATCAATGCTATTGTTCATGAAATTTAACACCACCTCGTAATTTATGATTTTTAAACAAGCTATATATATTATATCGGAAAATATTTGGATTTATTAATAGTTTTTAACAGTAAAGGTGAAAAAATGGCTAATATTTTAAAAGTAACAACTCCACCATCTCAGTCTTATGAGAATTCCCCCAAAGGAAACCCTACACATATTGGCAATACTAACATAAAAAACATCGTAGACCCTTCGAAGGTCACCAGAAGCGATGGCCGAAGTGAACTTGATGACTCAAGCAACAGCTCCCTTGCTCCTCACTATGAATCCAACTTCGGAAAATTTATTCAGCTCCTGAAAAATGCACCCGGCATGATGGATCTGCTTCCTCAGATGTTTTTAGGAAGAATGGAAACGCTTGTAACCTCTGGTATAGACCAAGGTTTTGCAAACGAAATCGCTCGCTATATGGACATGCTGAAGATGGACGAGGGTCAATTTTCCGAATTCTTCAAATCACAGCTTGAAAATTCAGTCGGGTTTAAGAATATGTTTTTCAGTGTACTCCGAGATTTTATCGACTCTGATGCTTCTTCAGAATTCAAGAATAATATTCTGGGATTTTTAAAAAAATATAACGACCTCACTTCAAATGAAAGAGTCCTGGCCTGTGTATCTCAAAATCTGAAAAACATCCTTGCCTCCATCCCCAAGAGCGAAGGAGCTGAAATCGAAGAATTGCTGAAATCTTTGAATTTAAATGCTAAAGCCGGCGATACAAATGCAAACTCGGCGCTTCTCAAAGAAGAGATTATTCCCCGCATTGCGAGGTACATCTCCCGTTACCACGATTTTGGACCTGTCAGAAACTTCGTTACGGCTCTTACGCTTGACGTTGCGCGCTATGAAAATGGAAATAAAGAAGAGGCTTTCCAGGCGTTTAAAATACTGAGCAGCTTCAACAGTTTTAGGAGCAGGCTGGGAAATATGAATGATGAAACCCTCAATTCTATTTTCGAAAAACTCGTAAGTGATAAGACTTCCATGAAGCTGCCCTTGGCTGACAGTCTCCTGAGCATTGTCCAAAAAGGACTCGAAGGTGAAGCTGGCTACGAAAACAAGCTTATATTCCAAAACGTAGTGCAATCCATACTCATAAATTCCAGCGTCTATATGCCGCTCCTGCATATTCTGCTTCCTGTGGAAATGGCAGGACGCTTCATGTTTTCAGAGGTTTGGATAGATCCCAACGATAAAAGTAAGCCTAATTCAGAAGGAAAACGTTCTATCAAGCTATTATTGAAATTTGATATTGAAAATATTGGTTTTTTTGATATGATCGTCTATATGCAGGGCAAAGAGCTCGATCTACAGCTTTATTACCCCGAAAAACTTGAGGGTGCCCAGAAAGAAATCCAGAAGCAGCTTTCCGGAATAATTCAAAATAACGGCCTGAATTTCAAATCGCTTCACATAGCAAAGTCACAAAAACGCATTTCTATAAGCGAAGTGTTTCCGCAAATTTTGGAAAGGAGAAACAATATAAATGTCACCGTATAGAAAAGATTCCACCAAAAGAGCCGTCGCTCTTAATTACGATGAAGATGGCGGCTACGCTCCCATAATCGTGGCTTCGGGCATGGGATATATGGCCGAAAAGATTGTAGAAGTCGCAAACCAGAACAACGTGGCCGTTTATGAAGATACCTCTCTTGCAACGATGCTGTCTCAGCTGGAATTAGGTTCTGAAATTCCGGATGAACTTTACAAGACTATAGTTGATATCTATGTGTACTTTTTGAATTATTCTGTTGATAAGTAACTTTTACGAATTCCGTTGATATTCACCAGGCAATGCTTCTGAACCAGTTTTAATTTAATATGACATCATATGAAAGGAAATACCTTATGAAAAGCATACGTTCTAAAATACTGTTAGCCATCGGAGGATCCCTGGCAGCTGTAATGCTTATTTCAAGCATTTTTACATTCAGCACTACAAGCAAACTCTTCTATGAAAACAACAAAATCCTGACCGAAAGTGATACGAAACTGCTGGCAAGCAAGGCTGAAAACTATCTTGCGCATTACCAGTCTGCCGTTACCCAGATGGCTCACAATGAAGAGGTGAAAAAATTGCTGAGCACAGTTTCTGCCGGAGATGATATCACTGCATCCTCTCATTTCAACAGCTCGAAGAGCATGCTTGCCTCTACCCAGAGCAAAGACTCAGAAAATATTGTATCTGCCTATATCGCAGACGTAGACCCAAGTGTTGTTTTTGATGGAGGAAATTTCGTGTCTGGAAAAGATTACATACTTAAGGACAAATCCTACTGGTTCAAATCCGGAGAAACCAGAACCACTATAATTTCTGAGCCCTATACCGATATCATAACCGGCAATCAGGTTATTGCCATAACCGCTCCCGTGTATGATCTTGCAAACAGTAAAATAGTTGGTATCACAGGTATGGATATAAATATAACCACCCTTAACGCCATGGCGCAAAACTATGTTTTGGGCGAAACCGGATATTCCATCCTGTTGACAGGTGAAAAAACCGTGCTTTCCCATCAGGACTCAGACAAGATTCTTAAAAATATAAGCGAAATCGATATCGATGCTTCAGTTGTAAGCTCTGTCGAAAGCGGCGATGCATCTATAAAAGCCTACAAGGACCGTGGCAATGATGTAATAGGCTGCTATTCTCCTATAGGTTCTACCGGCTGGGGAATAATATCGAGTGTCCCTGAAAAAGAATTCACTGCCAAGGTAAGCTCCATCACTATGAAAATATTGCTTATAAACCTTATATCCTTGATTTTCATGATTGCCTTGATAAGCATCATATCAAGACGTATCACGAATCCTCTTAACAGACTTTCCAAGATTACGCAAGAACTTATCAAAGGTAATTTCGATGTTGAAATACATGCCGAATCAGAAGATGAAGTCGGCCAGCTTGCAACAGGCATGAATGTCCTGACTGAAAAACTTCGCACATATATAGATTATATCGATGAGATTTCCAGTTCCCTTGACAGTTTTGCAGCTGGAAATCTGGATATTGAGCTGAAGCATGATTACAGCGGGGAATTCTCTAAATTGAAAGACTCTCTTGAAAAAACAATAGGTGCGTTCTCGCTTGTCATCGGAGATGTCACTTCCATATCTTCCCAGCTGGCTTCAGGCTCCATGCAAATCGCAAATGGCGCTCAGCAGCTTGCAAGTGGCTCGAGTGAGCAAACTACTTCAATTCAAAATCTTGCAATCAATATAAATGAAATATCCGAGCATATCAACCAAAGTGCCGAACATACCATTGTTCTTGCATCTCAGATTGGCACTGTTGGAGAGGCCGCTTTCCACAGCAATGAGCAGATGGAGCACATGATGGATGCTATGAACAGAATAAGCAGTGAGTCTCTGGAAATAAGTAAAATAATCAAGACCATTGAAGATATTGCTTTCCAGACAAACATACTAGCCCTTAACGCTGCTGTTGAGGCTGCCAGAGCAGGATCTGCCGGTAAAGGCTTTGCCGTTGTAGCCGATGAGGTCCGCAATCTTGCCAACAAGTCTTCTCAGGCTGCCAGCAATACCACTGCCCTTATTGAAAATTCAATAAAAGCAGTCAAAGGTGGAACCGATATAGCCAATAAGACTAAAGTATCCCTTACCGAAGTTCTCACTGCCGTAGGTGAAAGTTCCTCAATGATTCAAAATATATCAGAAGGTTCAATGAAGCAGGCTGAACAAATTTCATTCATACGTAATTCTGTAGATGAAATAAGTTCCGTAGTTCACAGCAACTCTGCTGCTGCCGAAGAAAGTTCTGCTGCGAGTGAAGAACTTTCCGGCCTTGCCTCTACTTTGGAAATGGTTTCCAGAAGATTTACGCTTCCTGAATAAATTCGCAAAATAATCTCAACTTTAAATTTTATACCTATAAAAAAAGCACTCCTGTCAAAAAAATGACTTGGGTGCTTTTTTAATCGGATACATCATATGTTCCTCTTTTTTTGTCTGAAATCACAGTGCCTTTTCCCAGTTTCACGACCCTTCTCCTCGTGATATCTACCAGTTTTTTTGAATGAGTTGCCATTATCACCGTAGTCCCGCTATGGTTTATATGTTCAAGCAGGCTAAGTATGTCCCAGGCATCCTCTATCCCCAGATTTGCAGTAGGCTCATCTGCAATAAGTATGGCTGGATCCGTTATTATTGCTCTTGCTATGGATACCTTCAGCTGCTCTCCACCTGAAAGCTCATCAATCTCAAGATGCATCTTATCTTTCATACCTACTGACCCAAGTGCCATTTCAACACCCATGCGTATTTCTTTCGAGCTCCTGTGTGATATATTAAGCGGCAATGCCACATTCTGATATACATTATAATCCCTCATGAGGGGCACCAGCGGAGATATTATGCCATAACTCCTTCTATAATACGGCACTTCCTCTGGACTTAAGGTTGTAATGTCGCGCCCATCAATTATTATCTGTCCGGAATCAGGTCTTAGCATAAGCATCATCAGATTTAAAATCGTACTCTTGCCTGAACCGCTTGGTCCTATAATATATACAAATTCCCCGCGCTTTATAGACAGATTCAAATCATTTAAGGCGACCTGATTATTCGCATAGGTCTTGCTTACGTTTTTACACTCGATAAAACTCATCCCGCCCCCCTTTACCTATTGCCTGCATACATCATTAT
>JBATTG010000053.1:0-14389 GCA_049670425.1 Proteocatella sp. | reverse complement strand
GTGATGGAAGATGTCTTCAAATTAATAAGTCAAGAAGATTACTTGATGGGAGGACCAAAGGAAAATTCCCATGGAATAAAGCTATGGTTTCCTAAAGAAAAAAGAACTGAAAATATGCCTGTGGCAGCGTTGGACAGACGATTTATGTCCATGATTGCCTACGTCGGAGGAAAGTACAATGTCTGTGGCGACAAATGGTACGGTTCAAATATATCGAATAAGGACAAGAATCTTCCACGTTCAATATTAAATATAACACTTAATGATCCCGAAACAGGAGCACCGATAGCATATTGTTCAGGAAACCTGGTAAGTGCAATGAGAACGGGTGCGGTGCCAGGAGTGGCAACCCAATACCTTCAGGCCGAGGGGGCATCAACAATAGGAATTGTAGGTGCAGGAGTGATGAACAGAGCGTCACTTATGGCTATATGTGAAACTTTAAAAAATAAAAAAATCGCAAAAATATATAATCGTACAAAATCAAAATCAGAGGCATTATGCGAAGAACTCCGAGAAACGCTTGGAATTGAACTCATTGCGGTGGATACTCTGGAAGAAGCAGTAATAGACTGCGATATAGTAAGCATAGCAACATCTGGAAATCATCCAGCTCAAATAAAAGACGAATGGATAAAAGACGGAGCGGTAATACATCTTGTGGGAACTGCAAATTTGAGCGCAGATTGCTATATAAACAACAAAGTGGTGGTAGACAACTGGAAAATGCACCTGGACTGGATAGAGGACGGACTAAGACATCCAGAAGGCGTAGAAAGCCTCATGAGCTCGGCACCATCAGCGCCTCTGCTTAAGCTGTTCCTTGACAAAAGAAAGCCTGAAAAGGATATTTGCAGCCTTGGAGATATAATTCTTGGAAAAGCAGAAGGAAGAAAAGATAATAAAGAAAAAATTATTTTTGTAACAGGAGGAATACCCGCAGAAGATGTGGCCTGGGCATATACTATATACAACCGTGCAAAAGAAATGGGGATAGGCCAGAATCTTTTGTTGTGGGATGAACCTTACTGGTCATAATCGACCTTATTTATATTAAAACCGCCCTGGCTTTAGAAGTAGTATTCTAAAGCCAGGGCGGTTTTTTATATTATGCAGTTCCTGTTAGAGAGCTTCGTCTATAAGGTCGGCTCGATTGTTGACATTAAAGTATATGGATGCATTTATAAGTTTGCCATGTCCTTTGATTTCAAGTTCGATTTTCTTTTGAGAAACAGCTCTTATTTCAAGAAGATCGCCTTTTTTAAGTGCGATATTCTCTATTTTGTAAGAAATTTCAGCACGCTCTCCGATGCAATAAAAGCAGTGGAATTGGTTATCATACTTTTCGGAGCCTCCAAGGGGGATGGTTATCGCATCATCGGATAAAGTCAAAACTTCAATCATGCCTTCATTTTCTTTTTGGTACATAAGATTAAAATCTTTCGCTTTTCCAAAACTTTTAACAGAGTCTTCGCCATCGAAAGCATCCTGCTCAAATTCTTTCAAGGTGACCTGACGTCCATCCTCATGCGAGAGTGTCATTTCGCCCTCAAGTATCACCAGTATTCTCTTATAATCAGGAAGTTTTGTAAAATCTGATTCAGGACCATCGACAGTTGCGGAGCTAATCCGCCATATGAAATCCTGATTCGCATAATCGCAATTTTCAGGATAAATTGCAAGCTGGGTAGTCTTGCCCCCACTCCATCTGCTTGTCAAAAAATTTCCGGATCTATGAATTCTGTATTGCATAATTTTTCCCTCCTATGAAATGGTTGTAAAACTATGTCATTTTTAAAATGGTACTCCATTATATTGTACCCTTTTTATACTGTGGACAACAATTTAATATAACAAATTTAAGCAAGTTTATCTGCGGGATATGAGGATGTAATTAATTATGAGCAGGTTAAGATTTATGCAAAAGCTTTTTATAAGTATTGTCAACTCCAATTGCACCAATGGGAGCGGTAATAAATATAGCCAGCACGGCAATGGTTAGTATTGTATTTCCAGATTTGACCCCTTCTGCAAGCGGGATAGCCCCTATAGCCGCCTGCACTGTGGCCTTGGGAAGATAGGCTATCGAGCAGAATATTCTTTCTTTCATATTCAAAGTGGTTTTCAAAAGGCTTATATTGACACCGGCAATTCTTAAAATCAACGCACAAAGTATCAGAAGCACCGCCATCAGGCCTGCACCGGAAAGGTAATTTATATCCACAGCAGCGCCAACCAGAACAAACAGAAGGATTTCAGCGGCAACCCATATTTTTGAAAATTTGCCCATCATCCGTTTGGCAAGGACTCCATAAGTCTTAAGAATAGTAGCTCCAAGAGCCATTACAGCAAGGAGTCCAGAAATCGGGAAATAGGGCTTCATAGCTGTTTCCAGAGTTACAAATATAAAGGCTATGCTGAGGATGATAAGAACCTTGATTGTATCTCTCATGTGAAGCTTCTTGAAAATCTTAACTAAAATTATACCCGTCATTATACCAAGCCCCATACCGGAAATTATCGAAAGGGGTACCGCTAAAAGTGTGGATATATTGAAACCTTCTCCCTTGTACATTCCCATGAAAGCTGTGAACAGAACTATTACGTAGATATCATCGACCGATGCACCAGCCATTATTATCTGGGGAATGCTCTTGTCTTTGCCATGTCCACTTTCCATCAAATGAAGCATGCGGGGTACGATTACGGCAGGTGAAACAGCGGCGACAACAGTGCCCATTATGGCAGCTTCAATATATGAAATATTTAGAAAAATAGGAGCAAGAAGCGTAATTGCAATTATTTCAAGGGTTGCCGGGACAAAGCACATAAGTATGGCAGGTCTTCCAACTTTTTTAAGATCATTGATATCGATGGAGAGACCGGCTCTGGTTAATATGACGATAAGTGCAATTTCTCTCAGGTCTGTAGAAATATTGAGAATATCTGGTGAAATCAAGTTCAGGACATATGGGCCTAAAATAATTCCTGTAAAAATCATACCAAGGAGACCTGGGATTTTAAATCGGTTGAGGATTCCGCTTAGCGAAAATCCGATTATTAGAATTAGTGATAAACTGAAAAGCATGTTTGCATCCTTTCTTTTATTTAAATAAACAAACAAAAAGCTGACAGCTCTGTGAAAAAATCACAGAAGTCATCAGCTGAATAAGCGGTTCAGGCAGTTTGCCAAGGGAGCACTTCATTCCCAATAAATGTATGATAGCATAAAGCGTTTATTTTTACAACATAAGTTATAAATAAGAGCCCTCTATATCGAAGACTGCAGAAACATAAGGTAGCTTATCAGCGTGACTATGCCACTCGCAGCGTAGAGCATTCCGGGGGTTTCCACGGATGTTTTTGTAGCCTTGCCTTTGTAATGAAGGGCAACAAAACCGGCTATACCAGCAATTGATCCAAAAAGGAGCAGGCTTGAAGACTGCGGATTTGAGGAATAAAGAGGCCCTTTGGTGTAGAAGAGATCAGCAAGGAACAGTATTGAAAAGTTGAAAAGATTGCTTCCAACGATATTTCCCGTAGTAGCGTTGAAGTTTCCAAGTCTTACCAGGGATATTGAAGACGTAAGTTCAGGCAGGGACGTAGCCACTCCAAGAAGAAGGGCGCCTGCAAGGGTCATTCCAAGGTTGAGTTTATGAGCGATTATATCGGTGGCAAAAGTAAGTCCGACACTTACAAGTACAAGAAGAAGACTCAGCATGGCAAATCTCGTCAAAATCTGATTTTTACTAAGATGTGTAATTATTTCATCATCATCTTCTTCAGACTGACTGTCGTCTCCGGACATGGTTTTGACTGCATACACGTACAATGCGAATACTAGCATAGATATAGGGTTTATACCAAAGATAGATAAGCTTGAAGGTATAACCAGCGCCAGGCTTACAAGCAGGTACATGGCAAGCGTTACGATTATAGTATTCTTGTGGCTTGAAGAAAGGAAACTTGATTTAAAGCTCTTGAGGCTGAAAAGCATGAGGCTTCCGAGTATGGCAAGGTTAAAAAGATTGCTGCCAAGCACATTTCCAAGTACGAGATCCGGCTGATTTATAAACAGGGTTGCCGAGATGCTTGTAAAAAGCTCAGGAAGGCTCGTAACCGCTGCCAGCATGACGCCTCCTATGAAAGCCCCGGAAATATTGGTGGTCTTATCGAGCAGATCGACATAATAAGACAGTTTGATTGAAATAATGACAACTGCAACTGCCAATAATAAATATAAAAAATATATCATATAGCCTCCGATTCTAATTCTTGTTTTAAGTTGACCTAATGCATGTGACTATGTGATAAAACACCATTTATATAATTAAAATATAAACAGCACCTTTTTGGATTACATATATCATGAGCTTTTAGTTTTAATGATTTTTTACATTAAAACAGTATTAATTATACCATATAAAAAACTTTTGTGTGTAGTGGTTTTTTTAAAGGGTATAAATTATAATAATTGATTAAGTTTTGTAGTTGAAGAAGATGCGGGTGAATTGCGATGGATGTCAAGGCAAACTTGGATTATGCAAGAACACAAATAGAATTTTTGGATAAATTGACAGATAGAATGAGCGCTGATGAAATTACAAGAGACCGAGGCGACGATTTTCAAAGGGATTACACGAGGATAATGTATTCTTCGTCATTTAGAAAACTTCAGGGAAAAATGCAGCTATTGGGACTTAAAGACGACAGATACTTTAGAAACAGATTGACACATAGTCTTGAAGTATCTCAGATAGCCAGAGCTATAGCTGAAAGATTGGGCTATAAGAACACCTATGTAATTGAAGCGATATCTTTGGCCCACGACATTGGAAACCCGCCCTTTGGTCATTATGGAGAAGGCATATTGCATGATATTGCAAAAGCTTATGGGGGATTTGAGGGTAATGCTCAGACCTTGAGGGTTTTAAGGAAAATCGAAAAAAAGAATCCATCATATGCAGGGCTGAATCTCACGATAAGATCTCTGCTGGGGGTAATTAAATATTACAAGAAATATGATATTGAGTCCCCAAAGTTCATATATGATGATGACTATGATGAAATCACCAGTTATATAAACAGCAAGAATTTGAATATAAGTTTCAGGACCCTGGATGCTCAGATTATGGACCTCGCAGATGAGATAGCTTATGCAGCCCATGACCTGGAAGATGGAATAAGCATGAGGCTGTTTACTGTAGATGATATTTTATATGAGTACACCAAACTGATTAAAGGCGAAAGTGACACAGGATACAGCAGATTCATAGAAATAGTAAGGCAGTCAAAGGGCTTGGCTCAGATGTCTAATACCTATGATTCATCCAAAGAGTATTCTTTGATTTTAAGGAAGGAAATCTTAGGAAATATAGTTAATTGCCTTATAAATGACATCGATTTTGACTATGTTTCTGATGAAATGAGAATGCTCACAGGCAGCACCAATATAAAAGAACTTAAATTCAAGGACTTTGGAGGCATGGTGGAAGCTCTTAAGTTTGTGACATTCAAATGTATCAACAGAAGAGATACCGTACAGCTGTATGAAAAGCAGGGAGAAATTATATTAAGATCTTTGTATGAGGTGTTTATGGATGAACAATTCAACAAGGAGGGGATGCTTCTCCCGCCTGAATACAGGCCTAAATCGGGATCGAAATTGGAACCAAGATCGGTGATTGACTATCTTTCTGGAATGATGGATTCTTATGCATTGTCAGCTTATAAAAAATATTTTGGTGAAAATTCGCTGGAGGAAATATATTCAAAGTTCAAATATTATAAAAAAATATAAAATTGAGGTTAAATATGATTAATATAATAGTTTTTTTAGGACCAAGTGCATCAGGAAAATCGACACTTCGAAACAAATTCAAGTTTAAAAAAGTAGTGACTTATACGACAAGGGCGCCAAGAAAAGATGAGGTTGACGCAAGGGACTATAATTTTACAGACAGAGCAGAGCTTTTAAGGATGAACAGGGATGGCGAGCTGCTGGAGTGCATAGAATACAACGGAAATCTGTACGGAACAGGCGTAAAATCATTTGAAAATATAATAGAAAATAGGGAAATTGTATCTGTTGTAGTTGATAAAAATGGAGCTATGAAATTGAAAGCTATTTTCGGAAAGAAGGTAATCGTAATTGGGGTAGCAACGCCCAAAGCTGAATGTATAAAGCGGATGAAGAGCAGGGGCGATGACAGCATGGAAGCAAGATTGGCTCTGTTTGCTCAGGAGACGCAGGATACATACCGTATCAGCGATATAATAATAAATAATTCACAGGAGCATTGGGATAAGTCGCTTCAGGTCATTTCAATAATTCAAGATGGTATAATCAAGCAAAGTCTGGAATAAAGGCATGTCTATTGGATTTATTGAAGAGCCGGGGCAACCCCGGCTCTTCAATAAATAAAGCTTCATTCAATTTTATTTTACAAATGCGGTAAATGAAAGCATCAGTCCTCCGCAGGTGTTGTTGCCATCATCCTCATATCCATACTCGCCGAAGGTAAATTCCATGATAAATGGAATATCGCCAGCGGCCTTTTTTGTTTCGGCAACAAGCTCATCGATTCTGTCAGCAACCCCGGCTCTTCTTCCTCCACAGTGCACAAGATGCAGAGCGCCTACGGGTTCGCCGGCTTTTTCAAGAACAAGGCCTATATTTTCGCCGGCAGATTTGATGAGGCCGTCAATGCTGCTCTTCATCTGGATTACGGCAGTTCCTACAGCCAGATTGCTCCCTATAGCCATGCTGTAGTCGTCATTTCCGTTCATAGGGTGTCTGATGGCAATCAGATCTCCCAATCGGTCTTTTACACCAAGGGGAGCTGTGATGGTATAACCAAGCAGATTTCTGCCTTTGAGGGTTTCGACGTCAACACCGGCCCACTGAGCATATTTTTTGAGGGCGGGAACGCCATCTATCTCAACTAGAGTTCTATAACCGTCAAGTTTAGTTATAATTCCAACGTTTTCAGTTTCTTCATAAGCGCCGGTGAAGCTATTTGCAAAGGGCCTGTCAGTGTAGAAGAATGCAACGGCAACGCCATCAGCGGTTATAAGGTCATTTGTATAGAGCAGCCAATCTCCAGATATCGAGTTGTCAGCAGCGCTTCCGCCAAAGAAAGGAACCCTTCCTATTACGTCAGTTATGCCTTTTAGATAAAATTCTTCTTCCCCTGGAGGGGCAACCATATAGAAATAATCTGGAGAGGTAAGTTTATTTGCGGCGATTTGAGCTTTTTGAGCAACCGACTGTCCAGCAGCTCTGGCATCACTTTCTTTTTCCTGTGATGCAATACCTACAACCATTGAATCGTCCTCAAGTGCAAGTATGCCTACAAAACCATCTTCACCCGAAATAAAGCCGTCATTTGTTATCACTCCGGTGAAAGAAGTGTTTCCAATCAGTGGCACTCCTGGAAGCTGTGAGGATATTGCATCAAGAAGTTCATTTTGGTTGTACTGGACCCCGCTGTAGACAAAGGCCATTTTGGGATATGATAATTCGGATTTGATAGTTCTTGCGGCTTCTTTGCCAGCCATGGCCGCATCAGCGTTTGTACTGGAACCTGTTTTTGCTTTAAACATTATAGTACCTCCTCCTGTTAAAGTGGCTGTATCCCCTGAATAAAATACATGGACCAATTTGAAATAAAAGAGAGCCACTGTTGCATATTAGAATGAAATTTTTCTGAAGTTTTTTAAATTTTGTGGAGACTGAATTCAGTCTGGAATTTTTAGCCGCCTGCAAAAAGCGGGATTACAGCAAGGTAATCTCCATCATGCAAAATATAATCGGGAGCTTTTCGGACGTTGTTTACAAGCGTGTTAAATTGCACTGAAGTATCGCTGACACCCGCTTTCATGAGTATGTCTGATATAGATAGATTGTCTTCATTTATTATCCAAAATCCTTTTGCATCGGTATCCGGCATAAGGGTCTTAAGGTCGCCAAAGAGTTTTACTTTTATCATGGTAATTCCTTTCTGCGATTTTAGTTGATATTTAAGGTAAAAATTGAATATATTCGTCCAAACCAAGCTTTTTGAGAATTTCTGGCGTTGGAATTCCGTTTGAGTCCCAGCCTCTTATTTCGTAGTAATCATCAAGCATCTTGCTGAAGCAGTAAGGCGCTTTTCCGGCTCTGCCTCCTATTGTTGCGGCTTGAAGGAATTTTGCAGGGAGGGTGTCGTCTTTTCGGGACATGCCGTCTCTGACATTTATAAGCCTTTGCAGGGTTATGCCTCTTTCGGAAGTTTTAAGAAGTTCCATGGTGGTCATTTGAAGACCGGTAACTAATTCAAGCTGGTGGGTTATCTCGCTTATTGTGAGCCCGCCGCTGTTGACCATAAATTTGCACATGGTAAGGTTGTTATAAAGGCAGCTTGTATTCTGGTAGATGTAGGCGCAGTAACCGGCGCTGTTTTCATCAAAACGTTCAGGAGGTGCATCCATTTCACAGTCAGGGTAGAACAGCCCAAGCGCGCTGGCTTGAGGGTTTCCTCTTTCGTGGCAGGCACCTCTTGGACTTGTGGCATAGTTTACAGCAAGACCATATACCGCTCTTGGGTCATGGGCTGGAACATCGAGATTCTTAACCTCTACAGCTATTTTTGCAGAATCATGACCTATTATTTCGGCGGCGCCTCTTATGCCTTTTTTGAAATAACTTCCAATCCCTTCGAGTTTAAGAAGCTTGTCGGTAAGGAAGAACAAGGTGTCAGGATCGCTCCATCTTGGAATCATGCCTATTTCTTCTTCTTTAAGAAAACCTGATTCGTAACATTCGATGATGAAGCCTATGAATGAACCCAGAGATACCGTGTCTGCGCCGGCAAGGTTTATTTTGTGGTTGGCTACGGCAATGGAAGTCAGGTCATCATTACAAAGATTGGAGCCCAGCATTCCAAGGGTTTCATATTCCGGGCCATTGCCTTCCAGCTTCGTGCCATCTTCAAGTGTTATGTCGATGTGCCTGTGACATCCAACGGGGCAGTTCTGGCAGGGAAGCGGCTTTACATTGAGAAATTCTGTATAGCGAGGAGTTCCAATCATTTTTGCACCATGATGCCATATGTCGCCTCTCCAGTATCTTATTGGAGAGTCGCCAAGTTTTTCAAGGGGAACCATGACATCAGGAGTACCGCCGCCACCTTTGGCAACTGCATGGAGCTGGCCCATAAGCTCTCTTGCAAGGGCAACAGCACCAGGAAGGTCTTTTACAGGAACTTGCTGTGTTCCCCATACGGCAATTGCCTTTAGATTTTTAGAGCCCATTACCGCACCCGCTCCTCCGCGGCCGGCAAAGGAGTGGCCATCGCAGCTTACGCAGGCTATGGGATTCATGATTTCACCTGCGGGACCTATGTTTATGGCATTAATCCGCCTGTCGCCAAGCTCTGATTTTATTATTTCAGAGGTTTCAACGGTATCTTTGCCCCATAGATGGGAGGCATCTTTAAATTCTACATTAGCGTCATTTATATAGATGTAGACAGGTTTGTCAGCTTTGCCTTCGATTACAAGAGCGTCATAGCCGGCTTTTTTAAGCTGAGGAGCCCAGGCTCCAGTACCGGCAGAGTCAAGAAAAGAACCGGTAAGTGGGCCTTTGGTTACGACGCTCCACTTTGCATTGCCTGGAAAATTCACGGCCTGCATAAAACCGATTGCAAATATGATTTTATTTTCAGGGGAGAGGGGATTCACTTTAGGGGGGACTTCATCCAGAAGTATTTTTGCGCCAAGGGCAGCACCGCCTAGAAGGAGTTCCAACGTTTTTTCATCAATACTATCAGTAGAATAAGTTTTGTCGGTTAAATTGATTCTGAGAAGTTTTTGCCAATATCCATACATAAAAAATTCCTCCTTCTTGAACATCAAAAAAAGAATGTCCTTTCCAAAAGGGTGGCAGAACAGTTTCCTGTTAAACCTGTCGGCCATACGCCGTAGTATATACCTTAGGAATGGTGGCTGGGACATTAGTTGTAAAGAGCTGAAAGTATTATTTTACTATCTTGATAGTACAACTGCCGGAATTTTCTGTCAAATAATGCGTTTTATATGGAGGAATAGCTGTTTTACAATGTGGAACGTATGGTATAATTTATATATAGGTAATATCGGATTTAGTTTTTCAAAAGAGGTGTAATTGTGGATGAAAGAGCCAGTGAATGTGCATTATTGAAACCTGAAGCGGATAAGGGAGTGCAGTCTGTAGAGAGGGTGCTGGACATAATAGAAGTGCTTGCAACTGATAATGCAGGCCTTGGGGTTACTGAGATTTCAAATCGTGTATGCCTGCACAAAAGCACTGTGCACAGGCTCCTTGGAACCCTTGTTCAAAGAGGGTATGCACAGAAATCCGATGATGGAAATTACAAGATAGGACTGAAGCTTGTAGAGGCGGTAAGCTGTTACATAAACAGCCTTGAACTACAGACGGAGGCAAGGCCTTACCTTGCCCAGATTACAGCAAACCTAGGGCTTACAGCTCATCTTGGTGTTTTGGATGGAGACAAAGTAGTCTATATAGAGAAGCTGGACAGTTTTGCCAGTCTAAAAATGTATTCCCAAGTTGGCATGAAGATTCATGCATATTGCTCTTCCTTGGGAAAGTGTCTCTTGAGCAGATATTCTAAAAAAGAGCTTGAGGTTGTGATGAAGGACTGTAAATTTGCGAAACTCACGAAAAACACAAAGGCTTCCATATTTGAACTCAAGAAAAATCTTGATGAAATAAGACTCAATGGCTGGGCGATTGATAATCAAGAGTATGAATTGGGGCACAGATGTATAGGGTCGCCCATATACGATTACCGTGGGGAAATAATAGCGGCTATAAGCGCCAGTGGAAATTTAAATGATATACCAGATGAGAAAATCGAGGCTGTAGCAGATTATGTGAAAAAAATTGCACTCGAAATATCCAGAAGTATGGGTTATATGGAATAAGAAGGAGCTTTTAATGAGAAAAAAACAGATACTTGTTATAGATGATGAAGAGGGAATAAGAGATATCATAAAAGAGTACCTTCTGATGGAAGATTTTGAGGTGCTGCAATCGGCAGATGGAGTTGAGGGCTTAAATGTTTTTAAATCGAATAATCCCATATTGGTCATATTGGATGTCATGATGCCAAAGATGGACGGCTGGAAGCTCTGCAGGGAAATAAGACATATTTCGAGGGTTCCTGTGATAATGCTTACGGCAAGGGGGGAAGAGTATGACAAACTTTTCGGATTTGAGCTAGGGGTAGATGATTATATCGTAAAACCGTTCAGTCCAAAGGAACTGATAGCAAGGATAAAAGCTGTTCTTGCAAGAGGCGACATCAGAAACGAAACTGTGCATGAAGTTATGGAGATAGAAGATTTAAGGATAGACTTTGATGCCAGAAATGTGTACCTTGAGAGTGAGCTTATGAGTCTTACTCCCAAAGAATATGATCTTTTAAGTTTTTTTGTAAAGAATGAAGGCAAAGTATTTTCAAGGGATCAGCTTCTTAATCAGGTATGGAACTATGATTTCGCAGGAGATCCCAGAACTGTGGATACCCATGTTAAAATGCTCAGGGAGAGTCTCAAGCATCGCAGGAGCTGGATAGTAACTTCCTGGGGGATTGGTTACAAGTTTGAAGTGGGTGAATAATCATGAAGAGTGTAAGGACAAAGCTTTGGGCTGGAATGATGGTGCTTGTAGGCATAGTAATAATGCTTATCTTTCTTTTTCAGATAGTATTTTTAGAAAATTTTTATTCGAAAATGGAGGTGAGTGAAGTTGAGAGAGGCTCCAAGACGATTGTTGAAGAAATAGAGAAACTGGAAAATTTGGATGGAATTGCAGCATCGGAGTCAGTTAAAGAACTCATAGAACAGTTGTCATATCAAAAACAGCTTACGGTTCAAGTTGCTGATATTAAAGGCGATGTGGCGTACCAGACATCTACGGGAAGCAACAACCTTTCGCCTGGAATAATCAAGGAGGGGATAGCGGAAGTGGTTTCAGGAGCGCTCCAGGGAAATATGACCAGCAGGGAAGTGATTCATCGGAAATTTGGAAACAAGTTCATAGTCATGGGTTTCCCGATATATGAAGGAAACAATATTGAAGGAGTTCTTGCGGTGACTTTCCCTATGGCATCAGTGGATGATACTGCAAATATTCTTAAAAAGCAGCTTATTATAATAACTGGCATATTGTTTTTTGTTTCAATAGTAATATCATCTCTTTTGTCAAAAAGCTTCACAAATCCAATACTCCAAATCAGCCAGATGGCGGAAAGTTACACCCATGGCGATTTTGGAAAAAGACTCCCAGCATTTGATGATGATGAAATTGGCCAGCTTGCTGAGCGCATGAATCAGATGGGAGAAGCCCTCTCCAAAAATGAGATGCTTAAAAAAGAATTGATTTCAAATGTGTCCCATGAGCTCAGGACGCCGCTGACGATTATAAGAGGCTATGCAGAAACGCTGAGGGATTTGACTGGTGACAATCCGCAAAAGCGAGAAAAACAGCTGGAGGTTATTATCACACAATCGCAGAGATTGGGGAATATAGTAGAAGACATCCTCAGTCTTTCAAAACTTCAATCAGGAACAGAAGTTCTGAAACTGGAAGTTTTTTCACTGTATGAAATGCTTGAAAATATAAGAAGAATGTATGAAATAAATAAAGAAGAAAGAAAAATTGAGATAATAAGAAATTTGGAAGATGATTATTCAGTTTTGGGAGATAGAGGAAAGATAGAGCAGGTATTTTATAATTTCATAAGCAATGCACTCAGATATACATCGGCAGGTGATGAAATACAGGTAAGACTTATTGATAAGGTCGGAGTTGTAAGAGCCGAAGTTGAAGATTATGGGGAAGGCATATCCAAAGAAGACATAAACCATATATTTGAAAGGTACTATAAAGGAAAGCAAAAGGAAAAAAAATATACGGGAACTGGCCTGGGGCTGGCGATTGTGAAAAGTATCCTGGAGATGCATAATTCAAAATACGGGGTTGAAAGTGAACTTGGTAAGGGGGCTATGTTCTGGTTTGAGCTTCCAAAAGCTGATTATCATGATTCTTTTTGATTTCTATCACACTTTCATCATAAATTTTCTTTATAATGAAATTATCAGGTAGCTTACAACTAACCCATGGACATAAAGTGTAATGGATGAGGATATGAATTGTAACCCTGAGTCAGTTAAATTTAAACTTAAAGATTATTTTGAAGTTTAGTTATCCAGAAAAGGAGAATTATTATGAAAAAGAATATTAAAAAAATTACAGTAGGCTTACTTGCAGCAAGCATCATGGCAGTCAGTGTTGCAGGAGGGGCAGTTTTTGCAGATACTTCAAGTGAAACCGAAACAACAACTCCAGGCGCAGGGTACGGAAATGGACAATGCGGATATTGCCAGAGCGGAGAGCTGAGAAACGGCGAATTCAGGAATGGAGCAGGCTTTGGAGCAGGAGCAAAGCGTGGCATGGGTAAGGGCAACAGGACTGGTCCTAAAGATGGGACAGGGATAAGAGCGCAGGATGGAACCTGTCTTTTAGAAGACCAAAAATAGAAAAGTAAAATAACAGCATAATAAATATGAAAAACAAGAGTGGATTTCGATGGAAACTGTCGATATGCAACTCTTGTTTTTTTATTATTAAATTAACTATTTTTTTAAAAAAAAAGTATTTAATTTAATAGATATCTGATATAATAGGAATTAGTGTATATAAGCACATCTTATATTTTATTATAATTAAAATGGAGGGAAAATGACGAAAAATAGAAAATATTTAAGAAGACAAAAACTCATATCGGTTATGATTATTTCTCTGATAATGCAGCTTTGCATGCCACCCAACATGGCATTTGCAGCAGGGGGATCATTCCCGTTTAATGTGGAATTAGACATGGGAACAGTGGTTTTTGACGATGTGAAGATTACAACAGAAGATGGAATCGAAGTCGGAACTGATGCGAGCAGCCCTATTGAAGCAAGAGTAGGGTATCAGATGGAATACAGCCTGCACGTTGATTCTTACGATTCAGAGAAGATAAGTTTGACGACACCATCGGTCATTAAGTTGCAGATTCCTAAGGAGTTTGTACTTGAAGCAACTACGATTGATATAATAGCTGATGGCATAGGTGTTAAAGTTGCGCAAGTGCGCATAAATGCAGATGGAAGCGCGGAACTCGAGTTTATGGAAACTGATGAGATTCTAAGGGATTATGATAAGATTGATAATCTGAAATTTTCTATAGGCATAGGCATAGATGAGGATGAAATCGGAGATTCAAACGAAGTTTTATTTGAAATATTTGAACAATCAATAACCAAGTCGTTTTATTTCAAACCCTATGTGGAACCT
>JBATTG010000052.1:0-3355 GCA_049670425.1 Proteocatella sp. | reverse complement strand
GCAGAAGAGGATATGGGAAAGATTATAGGGAAACAAGGAAAAATTGCCAAAGCTATAAGATCTGTTGTTAAAGCAGCAGCGAATAAGGAAAACAAAAGAGTTATTGTAGAAATCGTGCAGTAATATTTAAAACCTAGAGACTTATAAAATAGTCCTCTAGGTTTTTGTATATTGGCTAAGAGAAAAGCAAGAACGCGCTTTTCAGGGAGGCAATTATGGTAATTACAAAAATTAAAAAAAATAAGCTCAATTTTGACATATATATCGATGAAGAGTTTGGATTCACGCTCACAGATGAAGGTCTTTATAAGGCGAGACTCAAGACGGGGATGGAACTTGAAATAACCGACAGTTTCAATGAAGTGCTAAGACAAGATGAAGTGAAAAGATGCAAAAACAGGGCTTTGAAAATCATCACAGATTCGCCCAAATCGGTCAATAAAGTTAAGGAAAAACTCAAAAGGGAGCTGTTCACTGAAGATGCCATGGATAAGGCGATAGAGTTCCTAAAAGACTACAAATTCGTGAATGATGAAAGATTGGCTCAAAATATAACCAAGAGAGCCGTAAGAGCAAGCAGCTCGCTAAGACAGATTAAAAGCAGTCTTTATCAAAAAGGCATACAAAAAGAAGATATACAGATAGCTCTGGAAGAGGTAGATGAAGAGCAGGAAATAGAAAATGCCAAAAAAGTCGCTTTAAAAAAATACAACAGTATCAAATCAAAAAGCAGTGAAGATATCATAAAAAAAGTATACTATACCCTCAATTATAAAGGGTTTTCATATAGATCGATAGAAAAGGCAATGAAAGTGGTCAAAGACATACTCAAAGACAGGGATGGAGAATTTGATTAAACTTGTAGAAAAAAGCATCTGCAATATAATTAATTTAAAATAAATCAAGATGTGGTATAATATTCAAGGAATATATTTGAAATAAAAGACAAAGGTGAAGAAAATGAAAAAACATAGAATAGGTCAAATAGTAAACACGCACGGACTTAAAGGGGAGATGAAAGTATACCCGCTTACAGATTATCCAGAGAGATTTGAGGAAATAGGGTGTCTTTATCTTGAAAATGATGGCGACAAAAAACTAGAGATAGAAAAAGTAAGATACCAGAAAAAAATGGTGCTTCTTAAAATAAAAGGAATAGAAACAATCGAAGAAGTAGAAAAGATAAGAGAAAGATATCTCTTGATAGATGAAAGTGACCGCAGAAATCTTGACGAAGATGAGCATATGATATCAGATCTTTTGGGACTTAACGTTTACCTTGAAGATGGAACGCTTATAGGTTCAATAAAAGATGTGCTGCAATATGCTGCTAATGACGTGTATGTAATCAAAAATGATGAAGGCAAGGAGTATCTTGTTCCGGCGCTTAAGCAGTTCATACCCGTGGTAGATGTCAAAAACAATAAAGTAATAATCACACCAATCAAAGGAATGCTGGAGTAATGAGATACCATATAATGACGCTTTTTCCTGAATTTATAGAGCAGTCAACGGAACATAGCATAATAAAAAGGGCAAAAGACAATAAAATAATAGAGATAAAAAACTATAACATAAGAGATTTTTCTACTAATAAACACAAAAAAGTAGATGATTATCCATATGGTGGCGGAGCTGGTATGGTCATGGCCGTGGAACCTATAGAGCTGTGCTTTGAGCATATTGTCCAGGAAAACAACATCGAAAAATCCAGGTCCAGAACCATATTCATGTCTCCAAGAGGTCAGCAGCTTACGCAAAAGAAGGCTGAAGAGCTTACGCAGTATGATGATCTGATAATTCTTTGTGGGCACTATGAAGGTGTGGATCAAAGAGCGATAGATATGATAGTTGATGAGGAAATTTCAATAGGAGACTATATACTTACAGGCGGGGAAATCGGAGCCCTTGTAATAATAGATACTACGGCAAGGCTTATCGATGGAGTTTTAAACAAGAGTGAATCTCATATGGATGAGAGTTTCTCTGACGATTTGCTTGAATATCCCCACTACACAAGACCAAGAGAATATAAAGGCCTTGAAGTTCCGGAAGTTCTTCTTAACGGAAACCACAAGCACATAGACGAGTGGAGATTCGAAAAATCACTGGAAATAACTCTCGAAAGAAGAAGTGACCTGATAGAAAAACAGGAAATAAGCAAATTTACAAAAAGTGAAAAAAAAATATATGAAAAAGTGTGTCAATCACTTATCAAAAAACGATAAACATTCGTTAAAAAAACGCCAATCCTCTAATCGGGAATTGGTGTTTTTTAATTTTCACAGCCGGCATGATTATTTTGAGCTTTTGACTTGACAGTGACACGGGAAAACGTTATAATAACAATTAGCAAAACAAACATTATGATTGTCTAACAAACAGTATGTTTGCTAAGAGCTTAAATAATTACAGATTAGGAAATTCGAATATTAAAAGATAGGGGTAGTTATGTTGATTCTTGAAGAGTTTATTCACAGACTCGTACCAAATTTAGCAAGTTTTCTTGGAATTAATTGCGAGGTCGTTTTCCATGATTTCACAAAAGGGTACGATCAGACCGTAGTCCTTATTGAAAACGGTCATGTGACAAACCGTAAAGTAAGCAATTGTCCGACAAGTCTTTTATTCGAGAAGTTTAATAATAATCTCATGGAAGATTCTCCGCTATACTTTAATACGACCAAAGATGGGCATATAATAAAATCATGCTCTACAATGATAAGAGATGAAAGCGGCAAGATAGTAGGTGCCCTGTGTATGAATATGGACATTACAGACCTGGTAATGGCTCAAAACACTATAAATGCACATACCATGTATGACTCTCGAGCGCAAGGAAGCGTAGTATTTGCAAATGATGTACAGGAACTCCTGGAGATGTATCTCAGCCAATGTGAGGGGAATTTTGGGAAAACAGGTGCCTTGATGAGCAAGGAAGAAAAAATCAGAGCGCTGGCATTCTTGGATTCCAAAGGTGTATTCATGATATCGAAGGCAAGCGTAAGGCTGTGTTCTTTTTTCAACATATCAAAATATACACTGTACAGCTATTTAGAAGAAGCTCGTTTAACCCTGGGTGAGAATCCAGATAACATAAAAAGTTTTTAAGTTTGAAGGGAGCACGATATGAACAAGATTATGAAAACCATGGATGGTAATGAGGCTGCAGCATATGTATCGTATGCATTTACAGAAGTTGCGACTATTTACCCAATCACACCGTCATCTCCAATGGCGGAGCTTGTTGACGTATGGTCAGCAAATGGAAAGAAGAACATGTTTGGTCAGAACGTTAAATTAGTTGAAATGCAATCAGAGGCTGGAGCAGCCGGAGCAATGCATGGAGCTTTGG
>JBATTG010000051.1:0-4367 GCA_049670425.1 Proteocatella sp. | reverse complement strand
GCAATACCGACATATGGATATCATGGCCGCAGGCATGCATTATCCCAGGTTTAAGACTTCTATACGCTACGTCATTCTTTTCTTGTATCGGAAGCGCATCAATGTCCGCTCTTAATCCCACAGTTTTACCAGGTTTTGCACCTCGTATTATAGCTACAACTCCTGTTCCTGCAACATTTTTTATATGCTCTATACCCCAGGTGTCCAGATACTGGCATATTTTGTCCATGGTTCTAAATTCCTCATTGCTCAGTTCTGGATTCATATGAAAATCTCTTCTTATTTCAATTATTTCATCTTCTATACTCTCAATTTGCGCTTTAAGCTTCATGTTTTCCCATCCTCAAATTTATTTTTATAATATTCAAAAGTTGTGTATTCCAAGGTGAAGTTTTCGTTAAAAATTGCATAACGTCTTCACCATACAAACTCGATTCAGGGCAATCAAGACTCCCAATGAATTCTGTACCTATATTTATTCATTCCATTTTACAATATTTTTCTATTTTTGTCATAATCTAGTAGAAAAATATTTTTGAGAATTGCGATTTACCATTTTTTCAATTGTAATATTTTTGTAACTTTACGCTTCACTTATCGAGATATAATACTAATAAGCAAAATATACCATTACATATTGATTATTAGTATTTAGATTAATATAATTTTAGTTTAAAAAAATCAGACAGTAATTTCAACTATTGGGATATATTCTCAGAAAATTTGGAGGCATAAAATGAGCAAAATAGTATTTGTAGGCGCTAATCACGCAGGAACAGCAGCAATTAACACAGTATTGGATAACTACAGCGGTCATGAAGTAGTTGTATTCGACCAAAACAGCAATATAAGCTTTCTGGGATGTGGAATGGCATTATGGATTGGAAATCAGATAGATGGGCCTGAAGGGCTATTTTATTCTTCAAAAGAAGCTATGGAGAAAAAAGGTGCAGTTGTAAATATGGAAACTGCTATTAAAAATATAGATTTCAAAAATAAAGAAATAACTGCGGTAAACAAGGCCGGAATCGAAATAAAAGAGAGTTATGACAAACTTATAATGGCGACTGGTTCACTTCCGATATCTCCTAACATTCCTGGAAAAGATTTAGAAAACGTACAGTTTGTAAAACTATATCAGGATGCACAAGAAACCATAAAGCGACTTCAAAACCCAGATATTAAACATGTTACGGTCGTAGGTGCCGGATATATAGGAGTTGAACTTGCTGAAGCATTTGAGCGTTGTGGCAAAAAAGTTACCATGATTGACTTGGCCGATACCTGTCTTTCAAAATATTATGATGACGGATTTACATCTTTAATGAAAAAAAATCTTGAAGATAATAATATAAAACTTGAGTTTGGACAAAAAGTACTTGAGATAAAAGGCAATGGAAAAGTCGAATCGATTGTTACTGACAAGGGTGAATATATAACTGATATGGTAGTTCTTGCCATTGGATTCATGCCAAATACGGCACTTGGAAAAAATGAACTTGAACTTTTTACCAACGGAGCCTATATGGTAAATCTTAAACAGGAAACAACCATAAAAGATGTGTATGCTATTGGTGACTGCGCCACTTTATATGATAATGCTATTCAAAACAGAAATTATATTGCTCTTGCAACAAACGCCGTAAGAAGCGGGATAATCGCAGGCCACAACGCATGCGGGACTGAACTCGATTCAATAGGTGTTCAAGGTTCAAATGGAATATCCATATACGGCCTTAACATGGTATCTACAGGTCTTACTATGGATATGGCGCAAAGGGCCGGATTTGATGCTGAATTTACCGATTTCGAAGATAATCAAAAACCCGAGTTCATAAAAGAGAATAACAGCGTCAAACTAAGAATAGTATATGACAAAACTACACGAAGAATACTTGGGGCTCAGATGGCATCGCATGAAGATATTTCAATGGGGATTCATATGTTCTCCCTTGCTGTGCAGGAACAAGTTACCATAGATAAACTTAAACTTCTTGACATATTCTTTCTTCCTCATTTCAATAAACCATATAACTATATTACTATGGCTGCACTTTCAGCTAAATAGTTCAACAAAAAATTACTGATGACCCATGTGATTAAAGCAATTTTTTGTTAGTATATAATTGTGTTTCTAATGTCGTTGACATATTTTGCCCTTCGATATATAATGAACATATGTTAAGAAAAGAGGTGGATTTATGGCGAGAAACCCAAAGTGCAGGAAAGTATGCCAAATGCCATCATGCTGTCGTTTCAACTCTTTGAGTGATTCTTCAAGTGACATTGAGAATGAAGTTGTAATAATGTCGGTGGAAGAATATGAAACAATAAGGCTTATTGATTATACTGGACTAACTCAGGAAGAATGCGCTTCTCAAATGCATATTTCCAGAACTACAGTTCAGCGTATATATAATGATGCTCGAAATAAGCTATCTATATTTCTGGTTGAAGGTACTCGATTAAACATTTCAGGCGGGAGCTATGAGCTTTGCAGTAAAGGCAGCTGTCATAAAGATTCCCGGCCATGCAAGGTTAATCCTATTTTAGATAAAAAGTAACGAAAGGATAAATTATTATGAAAATAGCAACAACTTATGAGAACGGAAATATTTTTCAACATTTTGGTCATTCAGAAAATTTTAAGGTTTATGAAATAGAGGATGGAAAAATCATGTCTTCAAAGATCGTTCCTACTGAAGGAAGCGGTCATGGAGCACTATCTGGCTTTTTAGCTTCCCAAGGAGTAGAAATTCTTATCTGTGGCGGCATCGGCGGCGGAGCTAAGACTGCACTGGCAGAAGCGGGAATAAAACTTTACGGCGGAGTTAATGGTGATTCTGATGCTGCAGTTGAACAACATCTGGCAGGAAAGCTTGAATACAACCCAAATACTCAATGTACCAATCATGGTGATGGACATAATCACGAGCATGGTCACGATTGTGGAAGCCAAGGTCATAGCTGCGGCAGTCATTAATCAAAAAAATAGCAGTCCAGTCTTTTTTTGACTGGCTGCTATTTTTTTTGATTAATATGCTGGTTAAATAATTTTTGTACTGTGTATTTTTCTTGCTCAGTTAAGCTTCCAAAGGTATGTGCCTCTTGCTGTACCTAATTTCTCGCCTTTAAGTAATGCCTTTTTCAGATTTTTTTGCAGGCTGTTTTTTTCTTGATAGTATACTGGATTATATTTTAATTCTCCAAAAACTCGCTCTTCCATCTGTCGGTTTAATGGTTTTTCAGATATTATTGTGTATTTGTTTTGAAATCCAATTATATTACTGCCTGGATCCAACATGTTTTTCAACTTCGGATTGAGAAGCCATGAATCGCAGGTAAATAATATATCGGAAAATTTATATCCTCTTTCAGAATAAAATTCAGCTGCCATATTATAAGATTTTTCACACTGTCCTTCTTCAAGCGGAGCTCCTGACTGGATGTGTGTATCAAGAACCAGAAGCTCTCCACCTAGTCCGCTTTCTTGAATTATTTGCTGTGCAGGTTCTCCTTCAAGCAGCTCAAACTGGAGCCTTCCTAATTTAAAAACCTTCATTTCTAATGATTTTTCTATCCATTTCACTTCTTTAATGCCATAATGTCCATTAGTTTTTTTATAAGCTTCTGCCCATACATCTATATCGCTCATTGTGTCATAATATATTTGCTCAGATATTTCTTCGAGCTTATATTTTGCCAAAGTTTCCTCGGCCCGTCTTTTGGACTCTACATACATCATCTGGTAATATTTATCTTTATCTTCATATGAATCATATGGGTTATCAAATATCTTACCTATTGGATGCGCCTTAGATTCCTCTTTTAGGCTTACTTCCATGGCGATTGATTTTGTTGGTTTTAACTGAAACTGTTCATCTACACTTATTGTTTTTATATTTTCCATAGATTCCAATATCTGCTTTTGAGATTTCATTGAACATTTTGAGGTTCCTGGGTATGATTCTCCAGTGACATAAAATCCTGTCTTTCTTGTGATTTTCTCTATTATATACGCCTTTATCTGGTCCAGTGCTACTACTGCCATTTTATCGACAATAGTGGCTCTTATTGATTCAGCTTCATCCATATATTTATTTATCTGTTCCTCAATCTTTTGCCCGACAGTATATATTATAAATGCTTTTGGCTGATTCTCTTTTTCCATTAATTTATATTCATATTCGATATCAAGGTAATGTTCAAGTTTTTCTAACTCTTCTTCTATATGTTTCACAATAACAGGTGGTACAGGCTTTGAACCATATCCCATGAATATTTCAATCATGTGTTTATTAGCTCTCACTCTTTCCATTATTACGTTTTCCATTTTATTCCTCCAAAGCAATTATGCTAATATACGT
>JBATTG010000050.1:0-5303 GCA_049670425.1 Proteocatella sp. | reverse complement strand
TGCACTTCAAAATGCGGCATCAGTAGCAGGAACATTCCTTACTACAGAAGCAGCAGTAGTAGATATCAAGTCAAGTGAACCAATGATGCCTATGGGCGGAGGAATGCCAGGCATGATGTAATTCAATTAAAAACAATGCAATTCAACTAAATTAAGAGAAGACTCAAGCTAAAGTGAAAACTTCCTGATGAGGCTTCTCTTAATTTGATTTAATTTTTAATTTACATAGACCTTGTATTAAGATTGTCCTAATGATAAAATACTTATAATGAATATTTATTAAAACCCACTTAAGTCGGAAGCTGATTTATCTTCTGAATTAGGTTTAACCAATCCAATCGCCAGATTATGCTTATTTGTAATTTTTATATTATAAATATCTTTGACTGGATAAATTGGACAATTACAAAACAGGAGGGTATTATATGAATTTTGAAAATCTAATCAAACAGGACCCACAAGTCAATGAAATTCTGGAAAAGGAACTTGTAAGACAGCAGAGAAATATAGAGCTGATAGCATCTGAAAACATCGTATCAAAGGCTGTGATGGAAGCTATGGGAAGTTACTTTACAAATAAATACGCAGAGGGCTATCCAGGCAAAAGATACTATGGAGGTTGCGAGCACATAGATGAAGTAGAGACGCTTGCAATAGACAGGCTTAAAGAAATTTTTGGTGCAGAGTATGCAAATGTTCAACCTCATTCAGGCTCACAGGCAAATATGGGAGTTTACTTTGCGCTACTTGAATATGGAGATAAAGTATTAGGAATGGACCTTTCACAAGGTGGTCACCTTACTCATGGTTCACCAGTAAATATTTCAGGAAAATATTTTAATTTTATAGCTTACGGAGTAGACAAAGAGACTGAACAGATAGATTATGAAAAACTTAGAGAAATAGCATTAGCCGAAAGACCTAAGATGATAGTAGCTGGAGCCAGTGCGTATGCAAGGGAAATAGATTTCAAAAGAATCGGTGAAATTGCAAAGGAGATAGATGCACTTTTCATGGTAGACATGGCGCACATTGCAGGTCTTGTTGCAGTAGGACTCCATCAAAGTCCAATACCATATGCAGACGTAGTAACAACTACGACGCATAAGACTCTTAGAGGTCCAAGAGGTGGAGCAATACTGTGTAAAGCGGAGTTTGGTCCTAAAATAGACAAGGCAATGTTTCCTGGTATACAAGGCGGCCCACTGGAGCATATAATCGCAGCTAAGGCTGTAAGTTTCCATGAGGCACTTCAGCCTGAGTTCAAAGAGTATCAGAAACAGGTAGTTAAAAACTGTAAGGTATTAGCAGATGAACTTCTCAAAAGAGGATTCAATCTTGTTTCAGGTGGAACAGATAATCACCTTATGCTTGTAAATTTGATAAGCAAGAATATGACCGGAAAAGAAGCCGAGACTCTTTTAGACGAGGCACATATAACTGTAAACAAAAATTCAATTCCATTTGATCCTCAAAATTTCTTTAAAACTAGTGGAATAAGAATCGGAACAGCAGCCATAACTACGAGAGGCATGGTTGAAGAAGACATGATAACAATAGCAAATGCCATAGACCTTGTGCTTACACACAAGAAAATCGAAGAAGCACAAAAGATGGTAATAGAACTTACTGATAAATATCCGATATATAAAGATTAACTGAATATTATAAGGAGAAAACACTTTTCGAAACAGGGGAGGTGTTTTCTTATTCTAATGCAATAAAAATATATAAACCAACAAATTTTATTAGAGTATGGTATAATGTTGAACTGTATACTAGATAAAAATAAAATCATGTAAATAGTTTGAAAGGAGCATAAAATGAAAATTGTAATTGTAGGTGACGGTAAAGTTGGATATGCTCTTACTGAACAGCTTTCCAAAGAAGGACATGATGTTTACGTTATTGACAACAACCCCAAAGTTTTGCAAAATTCGATGGAACTCTTGGATGTCATGGTTTTAGAGGGAAATGGAGCCAGTCTTAAAGTGCAGCTTGAAGCGGGTGTAGGGGAAAGTGATGTCTTGATAGCAGCAACTTCAGCCGATGAAACCAACCTGTTATGCTGCATAATAGCTAAGAAACTTGGATGTAAAAATACTATAGCAAGAGTTAGAAATCCTGAATATGCAGAGCAGACTGAATTTCTGAAAAAAGACTTAGGGCTTTCTATGACGATAAATCCAGAGAAAAGAACAGCGAGAGAGATATTCAGATTGCTTCAATTTCCTGATTTTCTAAAGCGAGATTCGTTCGTAAGGGGAAGGCTGGAGTTAATAGAACTTAAGGTAAAAGAAGGAAGTCCGATGATTGATATGCAGTTAAGCGATTTGTATCAGACGGCAAAGGTCAAAGTTTTAGTTTGTGCTGTTGAAAGAGAAGGCCAAGTACATATACCTACGGGAAGTTTTATGCTTAAAATGGGTGATAAGATAACCGTAGCGGCACAGACCATGGATTTGGTTAAACTTATTAAAAATTTCAAAATTAGAAATCATAAAATAAGCAATGTAATGATAATTGGAGGAAGCAATATAGCGGTTTATCTGACTGAATTACTTCTAAAGAGTGAAGTTAATGTAAAGATACTCGAAACTGACTATAACCGAGGCGTGGTATTAGCGGATCTGCTTCCAAATGCCAGGATAATACATGGGGATGGTTCTATGAAGGAAACCCTTATTGCTGAAGGCATTAAAAAAACCGATGCCGTAGTAACGCTTAAGAATATGGATGAGGAAAATATAATCCTTTCAATGTATGCAAATTATCTCGGGGTTCCCAAATCGATAACTAAAGTAAACAGGCTGGAATACGGGGATATTTTCCTGGGTAAGGGAATTGATTCCATAGTTAGTCCTAAATTTCTGACTGCAAATGAAATATTAAGATATGTTCGCTCTATAAACAATGAAAGCGAAAATTCTGTGCTGAATTTTTATAGGATAGCTAATGGAAAAGCTGAGGCTTTGGAATTCAGCATAGATGAAACTTCAAGGAATCTGGGTAAGCCACTGAGTAAACTGAAGCTTCGAAAAGGAATACTTATAGTCTGTTTGAGCAGAGCAGGGAAAATAGTTATTCCAAGCGGGAATGATATTATAAAACTGGGAGATTCAGTTGTAATTGTAACTTCGTCAGAAAGAAAATTGCAAAATTTCAATGAAATCTTCCTGGATGATAAATAAAAAGGAATAAAATATGAATATTAATATGATAACATATATGATTAGCTGGATTCTGAAAATTGAATCAGTTTTTATGCTGCCAGCATTTTTTATTGCGGTTGCAAATAATGAGAGAGAAACAGCTGTAGCATTTATGGCTGCAATAATAATCATGCTCATTATCAGCGTTATATTAGCTTTTAAAAAACCGGAAAAACATAACTTTTATGCAAGGGAAGGTTTTGTGACGGTAGCTCTGGCTTGGATAGTAATTTCTTTTTTTGGATGCCTTCCATTTTTTATAAGTGGACAGATACCAAGTTTCATTGACAGTTTTTTTGAAACCGTTTCAGGTTTTACAACAACTGGCTCGAGCATACTTACTGAAATTGAATCACTCGACAGGGGACTGCTCTATTGGAGGAGTTTTACCCACTGGCTTGGAGGGATGGGTGTACTGGTTCTGCTTCTGGCAATAATGCCGCTTACAAGAGCAAGAGGGAATTCTTTGCATTTGCTTAGGGCGGAAAGCCCTGGCCCGGTTGTAGACAAGCTTGTACCTAAGATGCACAAAAGTGCAAAGATTTTGTATGGAATATATGTGGCGTTCACTGTTGCTGAGGTGCTGATGCTTTTAGCAGGTGGAATGCCGCTTTTTGACAGTGTTACAAATGCCTTTGCAACAGCTGGAACTGGTGGTTTTGCAATTAAAAATGCGAGTATAGCAGCATATGACAGCTATTATCTTCAGGGCGTAATAACGCTATTCATGGTCTTGTTTGGTATAAATTTCAACGTTTTTTATTTTATATTAATAGGAGAGGTATCGAGCGCGTTAAGAAATGAAGAACTTAAAGTGTACCTTGGTATAATGTTGAGCGCAATCGCGGTCATAACTTTAAATATAAGAAGTTTCTACGACGGGTGGTTTCCGGCATTTCATCATGCTGCTTTTCAAAGTGCCTCCATCATGACAACTACAGGCTTCGCTACTGCAGATTTCAATCTCTGGCCACAACTTTCAAGGCATATACTTGTACTTCTCATGTTTGTAGGAGCATGTGCGGGGTCTACAGGCGGAGGCATAAAGATATCAAGAATAATAATTTTATTCAAATCGCTAAAAATAGAAATTGAAAAAATGATGCACCCAAATTCTATCAAGGTTGTCAAGTTGAATCGTAAGACTATGAGCGAGCCGGTAATAAGAGGTGTAAATGTCTATATGTGAGCCTACGGCGCTATAGTTGCGTGATCCGTACTTCTCATATCCCTTGATAATTTCAGCTTCGAAACAACTGTCACTTCGGTCATCGCATGTATAAATAACATAGGACCGGGGCTGGACATGGTTGGTCCTACAGGAAATTTTTCTGAGTTTTCAAACTTAAGCAAGCTTATTCTTTGTATAAATATGCTTGTAGGAAGGCTGGAAATATTTCCAATGATAATGCTTTTTGCCCCAAGTACTTGGAAACACAGCACACAATAGACTGGATATAAATAAAAGAATAGGTATACTCTCAATAATATAGAGTATACCTATTCTTTATTTAATTTCGTATTTTTTTAATTTATGCTGCAGCGTCTGCCTTTTTATTTTCAGCTCCAAAGCACTTTTAGTTATATTTTTGTGGTTTTCAATATAACTTTTTTCTATAATTTCTTTTTCGATAGATTCAACTAAAACATTCAAACCAAGTTCTTTTAAATTGTTTCCAAAATCTAATACGGTTTTTGAACTTTCAGATATTGGATTTATTGAAATATAATCATCGGTAATCACATGTTCGTTGTCCAAAAGAGACATGGCTCCCATAATTATATTTTCAAGTTCTCTGACATTTCCAGGGAAATCATAATTAAGAAGTTTTTCTTTTGTCTTATCGGATAAAATCCAAATATCTTTATTCAGCTTCTCATTATATTTTTCGATAAACTTATCTGCTAAGGGGAGAATATCATCCCGGCGCTCTCTTAATGGCGGAATATTTACAGTTATTATATTCAGCCTGTAATACAAGTCTTTTCGTATTTTGCCGCTTTCGATAATAACTTCAGGGAGCTCATTGCTGGATGCAATTATCCTTACGTCAATTGGGATATCCTTGGTTCCACCGACCCGCCTTACAT
>JBATTG010000049.1:0-1744 GCA_049670425.1 Proteocatella sp. | reverse complement strand
TATATGGCTTTAACAACCTCACAAAAACACTTAGCTTCAACATCTATGATGTATGTTATGCGAAGAGTGAGAGAGAGCAAAAAGATTACATTGCTTACATTGATGAGCAATATAACTCAGAGAGGTTAACTAAGATCCTCTGTGATGTCACTGAAATGATTGGAGCACATGTGCTCAATATTTCCAAGCAGGATTATGATCCGCAGGGAGCAAGCGTAACAATTTTGATTGCAGAAGAAGCGCTACCGAGTGAGGTCGTTGACGATTCATGCAATCAAGGGAAAAATCTCTTCTTTGATACGAGAGAAATGAAAGATACGGTGGTAGCACACCTGGACAAAAGTCACGTTACTGTGCACACATATCCGGAGTATCATCCAGATAACTCCATTGCTACATTTAGAGTGGATATCGACGTATCCACATGTGGACAAATTTCACCAATCAATGCCTTGGATTATCTTATAGGAAGCTTTGATTCCGACATAATGACAATCGACTACAAGGTGAGAGGTTTTACTAGAGATGTTGATGGTAAAAAGTGTTATATAGATCATAACATTACTTCCATTCAAGATTATATAGACAATGAAACTTTAAAAAGATATGATGCAATCGATGTAAATGTATATCAGGCTAATATTTTCCATACAAAAATGCTTGTTAAGGATATGGAGCTTCAAAACTACCTTTTCAACAAAGATGTATATGAGCTTAACCCTAAAACAAGGCTGGAAATAACAAATAGTCTTCGTAGAGAGATGATTGAAATTTTCAGTGGTACCAATGTGTACGAAGGAGGTAGCGAGGTTGACTAAACTCTCCCAAAACAGTGCCCCAATATATGAGGCCCTGAAAAAATACAGAGAACTGAGAATTGTTTCCTTTGATGTTCCTGGTCACAAGCAGGGTTCAGGTAATCCAAAATTGAAAGAATTTTTGGGTGAGGACTGTATTTCTGTGGATGTAAATTCCATGAAAATGCTGGACAACCTGTGCCATCCATCATCAGTGATAAGAGATGCTGAAGTGTTGGCTGCCGAGGCTTTTGGCGCAGACTATGCTTTTTTAATGGTTGGAGGAACATCCTCTTCTGTTCAGGCAATGGTAATGAGCGTATGCAAACCCGGCGACAAGATTATAATGCCGCGAAATGTTCACCGAAGTGCAATAAACGCCCTTATAGTCGGTGATGTAACTCCAGTTTATATAAACCCAGGAGTAAGCAAAAGACTCGGAATTCCACTTGGAATGTCCCTGTCCGACATCGAAACAGCAATCAGTGAAAATCCTGATGCCAAGGCAATAATCGTAAACAACCCAACATATTATGGAATTTGCTCGGATCTGAAATCAATAGTTGACATGGCTCACAAGGCTGGTATGAAAGTGCTGGTTGATGAGGCTCACGGAACGCATTTTTATTTTGGAGACAATATGCCAATTAGCGCTATGGCAGCCGGTGCAGACATGGCCGCTGTAAGTATGCACAAAACTGGAGGATCCCTTACTCAGAGTTCTTTTCTTCTGACAGGACCAAGCATGAATCCCGAGTATGTAAGGCAGATTATAAATCTTACCCAGACTACAAGTGGTTCATACCTTCTTATGTCATCACTTGATATTTCAAGGATGAACCTTGCCATCAATGGCAAGGAAATTTTTGCCAGAGTTCAGGAACTTTCTGAATATGCAAGAAAAGAAATAAACAACATAGGCGGATACTATGCCTTTTCAAAAGAAA
>JBATTG010000048.1:0-3617 GCA_049670425.1 Proteocatella sp. | reverse complement strand
ATTCTGCATAAGCAAAACTTGCACTTGTCATGATTATGGTCATGTCCAGCAATGCAGATATGAGTTTTTTTAATTTTCTTTTCATTTTTTCTCCTTGTCAAAATTAATTTTCTAATAGTCCATATTTCATCTTTATTCTGTCGAGTTTTTCGAGCATCGGTTCGGATATTATATAAAGAAATATCACAGTAGATGCCGCATGTATTAAATCAAATGGTATTCCTGAAATATATGCCGCCATAAGCGTTTTCATATTTATGCTGTTTTGAAAGATTATCACTGCCGCCGGATTCATCAGCCCTCCGTATATTATGAAAGTGGCCAGACCACCAAATACGCATAGCGCTTTTTTATCTCTAAGCAGCAATCCTTTTCTAAAAAGTACTCCAGCTAAAAATCCTATTATTCCAAAAGCAAACATCTGCCACGGTGTATATGGCCCCTGGCCAAAAAAGAAATTTGAAACAAAGCCCGATACGGCTCCTACTAAAAATCCCGCTTCCCCACCAAAACATACGCCCGCGATTATGACTATTGCTACAACCGGTTTGAACTGAGGAATCATGAAGAATGCAGCCCTGCCTGCAACTGCTATGGCGCAAAGTACAGATATTATGACCAGTTCTCTCGCCTGAGGTTTCCTTCTTTCAAAAACCATTACAAATGGTATCATGGTCTCTAATATAACCATCATGCTTATGATGTAATATTTTCTGTCATTCAAATAGTATATTCCAAACCAGATTGTCAGCGGTATTGCCAGCAGTATCATCAAAGATGCTGCCACGGTTCTTTTTGAAAGTTTTCGCTCTCCTTCTTCTACCTGATTGTTTGGAAGTTTTTCCTGGGGCGTTTTTTTGGCAGGTGGCTTTTTCTTTATTTCTATTTTAAACTCCGAAATATCCATTTTTTTCTGAACTACTTCTCCTCCACATGCCAGAATTACATCATCTTCGACTATTGCCTGAGGCAGAATATGCCTTGCCATTCGGTTGCTTGCCGTCGTATAGAAACTGTTTCCTGAAAAGAAGTTTCTTGGAGTGTCCTCCGATACTATTGCTCCATCAAAGAACATCGCACACCTGTCTGCATACTGGCCGCAAAACTCCACATCATGCGATACCATTATTATTGTAGTATTTATTGACTGCAGTTTTTTTAGTATCAATGCAAGTTTTTGTTTAAAATGGCCATCCAGCCCTTTTGTAGGTTCATCCAGAAGAAGAATCTCCGGCTCCAAAAGCAATACCTTTGCGAGTGCCGCCCTTTGCTGTTCCCCTCCCGAAAGATCATACGGATGCATATCCAGGAGATCCTCCAGCTCGCATATTCCTACTACGGATGCAATTTTTTCTTTAACTTCTGTCTCTGAGAGATTTTTCTTATATAACATTTCCTGTAAATCTTCGCCTACTGTCTTTTTCACAAAAAGCGTCTGCGGATTCTGAGGAAGCACCCCCAGCAATCCCTGGAATTTTTCTTGGTCGGGTATCTTCGAAATTTCCCTCTGATTTATATACACCTTGCCTCTGTATGGTTTTCTGATTCCAGATATGAGTGAAAGTGTCGTCGACTTTCCTGTTCCGTTGCCGCCTACCAGAGCGTAAATTTCACCTTGATAGATTTTTGCGCTAAGCCCTTTGACCGTGTCTGGAAGGTCTTTTTCATATCTAAACCAAAGTTCTTTAAGCTCGATTGCAATTTTTCTACTTAAATCCTGTGGCTTATCTCTTGGTATCAGATCCTTGCTGATTTTTGCACTTTCCGAAAACTTATTAAGCCACTGCCTGCCGTCTCTTACGGTTATCGGGCACTCCAGCTGATTTGCCACTCCTGCAAATATCCTCATCGGTGCCGGCATTGCAATAAACATGCTGTGATTCATATATTTTAGTTTTTCCCCGGCCTTTGCCGGCGAATCATCGACAATTATTTGGCCATCATCCATTACAATTACCCTGTCCGACATAGGAAGTACATCCTCGAGCCTGTGTTCACTTATTATTATGGTGATTCCCAGTTCCCTGTTTATCTTGCTTATGGTTTCCAGGAAATCCGATGCGGCTATGGGATCGAGCTGACTCGTAGGTTCATCTAGTATCAGAACTTTAGGCTGCATTGCCATGACAGCGGCAAGGTTGAGAAGCTGTTTCTGTCCGCCTGAAAGTTCTGTTACATTTTTGCGAAACCACTGCTGTATTCCAAAAAAACTCGCCATTTCAGCTACTCTTCTGCGGATTACCATTGAATCATATCCCAGACTCTCCAGTCCAAATGCCAGTTCATGCCAGACTTTATCTGTGACTATTTGATTGTCTGGGGATTGCAGTACATATCCTATGTCAGAGCTTTGATTTCTATTTTCTACTTTTTCAAGCTGAGCTCCTTCAAAATATATTTCCCCCGTTCTTTTTCCGTGAGGGGTAAGGACACTCTTGAGATGTTTCAGCAATGTGGATTTTCCACATCCTGATTTTCCACATATCGTTATAAATTCCCCATTTTCGATTTCCAGATTTATTTCACTCAGCGCCTGGAGTTCTTTTCCTGGATATGTAAAATTTAGATTTTTGATTGTATACGTTTCCATTTCCAGTCCTCCCCTATGTTTATTACCAGTGGTGTTATGCAGAGCATAAAATATTCAATAAATGATAAAATACTTTTCGTGCTGAAATCAGTCCCTTTCATAGTTGGAAAATATCGGTAATAAAGAAGCCCACTTCTTGAACTTGCTACTATCAACATCCCCAATATTAAAATTATAGCCATTGCTAATTTGTCTCTATTGTCAAATCTGAATATTGAAAAAGCAGTTCTGCCTTTTAGGCCATACCCTCTTGATTTCATCGAGTCTGCAGTTTCTATGGAGTTTTCCAGGGCCCAGGTGACCATGATGGACATTATCTTTATTGCATTTTTGACTCTGTCTATGAATCCGCCATTGGAAACATCTCTTCCTATGCATTTTTGAGCATATGATATCTGCTTAATCTGCTCCTTGAATTTCGGTACAAACCTTAGAACCATCGAGAATATAAGTGACAAAGCCGGTATAATCCTTCCGAAAATATATATGAATTTATCCGACGTCATTACCTTGTTGTAGCATGAAAACCACATTATTATCGATATAAGCATCGTTGCCGCCGCCATTCCATATATTATCGATTCTAAGGTCAGAGGATTTCCATTGTCCAGATAAAGGAGGATTGTCGCCCCCTCATGATTGAAAGCCGGATTTATCAGTGCTGTCATAAACAGCATCGGAAGCATAAATTTGAGATTGAATTTCAAAGCACTTTTGCCATTTAAATACACGCTGTACGCAAAACCTCCAACTAAGGAAATTCCCAGGCAGAACGGATGCATGAAAAACATCCCAAACACCAATACCAGTACGAAGTAGGTCATATTTACCAAAGGGTGATATCTTGAAAATTCATCCATAACGCTCATCAAAGTACATCGCCTCCAACGTCTCTTCCAAGGTCACAGGTATATACCCACTCGACTACATCTCCGTCTTCAAGCTGGTATCTGCTACATCCATAATTTGGAAACCAGCCATTGACCTTATACATCCATCCCGACAGATTTCCACAATCAAATTCATA
>JBATTG010000047.1:0-3542 GCA_049670425.1 Proteocatella sp. | reverse complement strand
GTAATAATAAAAAGCATAAGAAAGCAATCTGCAATGGTATTTGACTGTCATCTCATGATAGATGAACCGGCGAGATATATCAAAGAGTTTGCGGATGCGGGAGCGGATATAATAACCATACATCAGGAATCGACAAATCACCTCCATAGAGCGATAATGGCGGTAAAGGAGTGTGGATGTAAAGTAGGGGTTTCACTTAACCCGGCAACACCTATAAATGTGCTGGAATATATACTTGAGGATATAGACATGGTACTTATAATGAGTGTAAACCCAGGATTTGGAGGACAATCATTCATACGCTCATCATTGGATAAGATAAGAGATTTAAAAAATATGATTATTGAGAAAAGATTAAATGTAGAAATACAGGTTGATGGAGGAATAAATAGCAATAATATAGGCGACGTAGTAGAGGCAGGAGCCGATATATTAGTTGCCGGTTCTGCAATATTTAGCAAATCAGACATAAAAAATGCGGTAAATGAATTAAGAGAAAATGCAGAAAAAGAGCTTATAGTATAATGAAAGCAGCGATAATATCAAATGGAGATATAACAAAAATAGAAGAACTTAAAGAGCAGTTGAAAGGATATGAATTTGTAATATGTGCAGATGGAGCCAGCAACAGGCTCCGTAGCGCAGACATAATGCCTGATTATATCCTGGGAGATTTGGATTCTATAGAAGCTGATACTCTAAGTTATTTTGAGGAAAAAAATGTTAAATTTATAAGATTCAATCCAGAAAAAGACTACAGTGACACACATATATGCGTGAATTTTTTGAAAGAAAAAGGCATAAGGGAAATCGACATATATGGGGCACTGGGAGGTCGATGGGATCATAGTATGGCGAACTTCGGACTCATGTATTATGGCTATGAAAACGGCATTAGCATAAGGCTTGTAGATGAATATGACAGGGCCTTTATATGTGGGGAAGGAAAGTGCGTATCTCTCAAAAAAGAAAATCAGTGTTTTTCAATATTTGCGGTATTTGAAGACGCCCAGGTTACATTAGAAGGCGTAAAATACCCGCTTAATGAATATAACTTGAGAAGAGGAGAAAGTATAGGTCTTTCCAATGAATATATACAAGATTGTACTGTAGAAATAAAAAAAGGCTCCGCAATAATAATTGAGAGCCAGGTATGTAGAAAAATATGAATTTTTAATCAAAAAAAATAATAAAAGCTTGGGGAGTTAAAACCTCAAGCTCTTTTATTACTATGCTCTTTGTACTTTTCCAGAACGTAAACATCTCGTACAAACCTTAAGTTTCTTCGGCGTACTTTCAACAATCGCTCTAACTACTCGTAAGTTAGGAGTCCATGTTCTTTTGTTATGACGATTTGAATGGCTGACATTGTTTCCAGAAAGCTTACCTTTTCCGCATACATCACAAACCTTTGCCATGCAAAACACCTCCTTCAAATCAATAATTTCGTGAATTTAACAAATATTATATTATCATAGCTTTAGAATAATTGCAATATAAAATTACTATAAAAGAGAATAATTTACAATATGCTATTAGAACAGGCAATAAAGTTCTAATATTTGTCATGAAACTATTATAACACATTAAATGGCTTGAATAAATATAAAAATTATTATACAATAAAGAAATAGTCAATTACTAACAATCGAACAGGAGGCAAAGTATGTTAAATATAGTAAATGAATATGGAACGATATCAATGGGAAAAGAAGTGATTTCCAAAATTGCAAGCCAAGCGGCTTTAGAATGTTATGGTCTTGTTGGAATGGCCTCTAAAAATAAATATGGAATAGTTGAACTCCTGTCAAGATCCAATGGGAGCAAAGGGATAGATGTAAATATAGACAATGATATAATTGAAATTGAGATTTCTGTAATAATACAATATGGTACGAAGGTATCTGTAGTTGCAGATAATATAATCGAGAGAGTAAAATATTATGTTGAAAATCAAACGGGACTTAAGGTATCTAAAATAGGCATAAACGTCCAGGGAGTTAGAGTCCAAAAGTAGCAGGAGGAAAGAATGGATAAGATCGACGGGAAGTTATTAAGAGAAATGATAATTTCTGGAGCAAACAAACTTACAAATGACAAATCTATAATAGACAGACTCAATGTATTCCCTGTTCCAGATGGAGATACGGGAACTAACATGTCCCTGACAATAGCTTCTGCGATAACAGAGCTTAATAAACTAGAGGAAAATGATATTACAAAAATCGGGAAATCTATAGCTAAAGGGTCACTGATGGGAGCAAGGGGAAATTCAGGAGTGATTCTGTCTCAAATTCTCAGAGGTTTTGCAAAAAGTATAGAGGGAAAAGAGACGCTAGAAGTTAAGGATGTTGCTCTGGCACTTAAAGAGTCATCAGACGTGGCATATAAGGCTGTAATGAAGCCTGTTGAAGGAACTATCCTTACTGTGATAAGAGAAACTGCATCTCATGCTATGGCTATCAGAAAAGACGATATAAGCATGGATGTGTTTTTCGAGAGTATCCTGGAAGAAGCCAAAGGTTCATTAAACAGAACGCCGGAACTTCTAAAAGCACTTAAGGATGCAAATGTAGTAGATTCAGGAGGCAAGGGGCTTTTATCATTAATGGAGGGTATGTATCTTAGATACCATGGTCAGATGGTTGAGGCAAAACAGGCAAACAGCGTAGATTTTGAAGAATTCATAGAAAATGACCTTCATATATTCGAAGGCGAAATAGAATTCGGATACTGCACTGAGCTGATGCTGATAAATGCAGATGTAGAACCAGAAGAACTAAGATCAAAAATCGAAGGCCTGGGAGATTCCATGGTAGTAGTTGGAGACGAAGGTATAATTAAAATTCATATCCATACAAATGAGCCAGGAAAAATTCTTGAAATTGCAGGCAAGCATGGACAATTAGATAAAATGAAAATCGAAAATATGAGACTTCAGCAAGAACAGCTGCTTTCAGAGCGAAAAACAGAGCCAAAGTCATATGGAATAATATCAGTAGCAATGGGAAGCGGCATAGGCCACATAATGAAAGATTTTGGAGTAGACCACATAATTGAAGGTGGTCAGACCATGAATCCAAGCACCCAGGACTTTATAAATGCTATAAACAAAATAAATTCACAAAATATAATAATACTGCCAAATAATTCAAATATAATACTTGCTGCAAATCAGGCAAAGGAATTAAGTGAAAAAAACATCGAAGTTGTAGAAACTAAAACTGTACCTCAGGCTATAGCGGCACTGATGGTGTTTGAACCGCAGGCAGAGTTCAAGTCCAATGTAGAGAATATGAAAGATGCAGTTAAGGACGTTAAGTCAGGCCAGGTTACGTATGCAGTAAGAGACACAAATGCGGATGGCATAGATATAGTCAAGGATGATATCATAGGCATAGGCGAAGGTAAAATACTGACATGCAAGAAAACTGTAGAAGAAGCTACAGTGGACCTGCTTTCTAAAATGGTAGACATGGATGACATAATAACACTTTATTATGGAGAAGATGTCACCAAAGAAGAGGCAAACCGTCTTAAAG
>JBATTG010000046.1:0-8882 GCA_049670425.1 Proteocatella sp. | reverse complement strand
GCATTGGCTTATCCAGCTGCTAATATGTGAAAGTTTTGTTGTACACTCATTGTTTAATAAGGCTTCTTGTGTTGTTTTATTATTTGAAATCAAAATTTCTTCAAGGTTTTTTAACAAGTCTTCTCGGTCTTGCTTACTGTCAAACATCTTGAGCATTTCTTGTTTTGACTTACCGTTTATATTTATTTTTTTTTCAACAAAATCAGCTTTACTGTTTTTATTTTTAAGATAAATATAATATGACCTTGATTTTATCGTATCTAATATTTTTATGGTTTCATTGCATATCGAAATTATTACTGTATCTTCAGGTAGCTCTTCAATGCTTTTTAATAAGGCATTTTGAGACAGTTCCCCAATTTTTTCAAAATTTTTAAATAAGATTATTTTTTTTTCTGAAAACGGCTTAAGTCCTATCTCAAATACTATTTTTTTTATATCTGCTAATTGCAAATCACTTGAATCATAAACCCTTACATCCACATTATTTTCAAAATCATCTAACTTGAATTTTTCACACAGAATCATTTTTAAATCACTGTAGATTTCATCTGCATCTGCTTCCATAAGAAAAAATGATGAATTAGATGCAAGCATCAATTCTATCGCTCGTATATTATTCATTTAGCATGCCTTCTATCGATTTTATTATCTCCATATTTATCACTTTTTCACTCTTAATATTATCTTGATTATCAACACAATCAATTTTTGTCCAGGAAAGCTTTTTACATATTTCAAGTGCACTGTCATATGATTTTTTGAGATATTCATCATTTGATTCGTGTATATCTTTTTTCTGCTCTCCTGATATTTTATTTCTTCTATTCTTCATCAATTCCTGAGATTTTTCATACGGCATATTTAAAAATATGGTCTTATCTGCTCTTGGTATGCAAAAAATATTATATTCAAGGTTTTCTATCCATTCAATAAATTCGTTTTTTTGCGATTCATCCTCAATTTTTGAAGCCTGATTCACTATATTTGACGAAGTATATCTATCACTTATGATTATATAGCCTTGATCGTATTGTTTTTTCCAAGACGTCCTGTATGAGGCAAATCTATCACATGCATAAAATATTGATGCAACCTCGGCGCTTACATCTCCTGGATTTTTTCCAAAATCTCCATTTAAATACATCTTAACCAGTGCTGAAGAGTCGCTTTCATAGTTTGGAAATGAAATCAGTGTAGTATTATAACCCCTGCCTGCCAGATAGTCATGAAGAAGTTTTGTTTGAGTCTGTTTTCCTGACGAATCAGTGCCTTCAATACTTATTAACATATCTTTACCCTTTATTTGTAGTTAAGCTTTGAAACATCCATTATTTGCGTTATAAGACAAACAACACTGTTTAATAAGCTTAATCTATTATTTTTAATATTTTCATCTTTATCCATTATCATTACATTGTCAAATACGTTGTTAATATACGGTGCCACAGCTTCATATATTTCAAATGCATCAAAATAATTTTTATTTTTAAGAAGAGCATCTATTTGCGGGCTTATCTCCAGATATTTTTCAAAAAGAGCAGTTTCAGAATCATCAGCAAATAAATTTTTATCTATTGCCACATATGAAGCTGATTTCAACAGATTCTGAGCTCTCAAAACAGTGCTTATTATTTCCGACTTGTCATCACTTGACCATTTTTCTGCATTTTTTGCAAGCTGACTTAAATCATAAAGTGATATAGAATCATTGTTTATTACAGAATTTATTACATCATACTTGATTCCAGCTTCAAGCAGCAAGTTGTTTATTCTAAGCTTAAAGAATTCAAAAAGTTCTTTTTCGACATTTTCGTTCTTTTTCATATCGAACTGAGAAAGTGATATTTTGAATAAATCTTTGAGAGTGATATTAAAGTCTCTGCTCATAAGAATGTTTATAACACCTATAGCCTGCCTTCTGAGTGCATATGGATCCTGCGAACCAGTTGGCTGAATACCTATTGAGAAAAATCCTGAGATAGAATCCATCTTATCTGCTATTGAAAGCAGTATTCCCTCATTAGTTTTTGGAAATTCATCACTTGCATTTCTTGGAAGATAATGTTCGAATATGGCTTCACAAACCTCTTTGGGTTCATTATCAAGCTCTGCATAGTACCTGCCCATGATTCCCTGAAGTTCTGTAAATTCAAAAACCATTCCAGTCGTCAGGTCGGCCTTCGAAAGAAGCGCAGCTCTGCTTATATGAGTCTTATCCATTCCCAACACATCTGCTATTTGATGCGCCGCCTTGTCCATCCTGTCTATCTTATCTCTCATAGTTCCAAGTTTTTGTTGAAAAACAATGGTTTCCAGTCCAGGCACAAAGCTCTCAAGTGGCTTTTTAGTATCTTCTTCATAAAAGAATTTTGCATCCATCAGTCTTGCAACAAGAACTCTTTCATTACCTTTTCTCACATTGTCGATCATGTAGTCATTGCCATTTCTGACTGTAATGAAGTAGTTCATGAGTTTCCCTGATTTATCTCTTACTGGAAAATATCTTTGATGAGCTTCCATCGGAGTTATTATAACTTCTTCAGGCAGTTTAAGGTATTCTTCTGAATAGCTTCCATAAAACGCCGTTGGATATTCAACTATAAAGTTAACTTCTTCGAGTATATCTTTATCTATTACTGCAACACCGTTTAATTTTTCTGCAACGGCATTGACCTGGTCTACAATCATGCTTCGTCTTTCGTCTTGATCTAATATGACAAAGTTTTCTTTTAGTTTTTGCTTGTAGTCCTCGAAATCGTTTACTGTTATTTCCTGATGACCCAAGAATCTGTGGCCTTTGGTTATGTCTGTTGTTTGGATTCCTTCTATGTCAAAAGCCTTGTGCTCGCCTTTAAATATGCATATAAACCATCTTATAGGTCTTATGAATTTCAGGTTCTTACCGCCCCATCTCATAGGTTTTGGGAAATTCATGTTACGAATTACGTTCTCCAGTAGCTGTTTAACATAAAGCTGAGTTTCCTGCCCATGTTTTTCAACGGTAAGGTAAATATATTCCTCATCTCCGGCTGCTCTGAGTTCAACATTTTCTAAAATTCCCTTTTTCCCTTTTACAAAACCAAGCAGTGCTTTTGTTGGATTTCCCTCAGAGTCATAGGCAATTTTTTTGGCTGGCCCCTTATATTCCTCTTTTATATCTTTTTGCTTTTCAGCTATATTTTTCACTAAAATAGCGAATCTTCTAGGCGTTGCCTTGACCTCAATTGCTTCGAAATCTATGTTTAACTCATTTAAATTTTTAGTTAATATATCTTTAATTTCTCTTAGTGCATTATTTATATATCTGGCTGGTATCTCTTCTGTACCAATTTCATAAAATAAATCTCTATTCATCGCCATTACTCCTTTTCAACAGAGGGTGTCCCATTTCTTCTCTTTGTTCAACATATAAACTTGCTATTTTCTTGGCCATGTTTCTTACCTTTGCAATATAGCCGGCTCTTTGGCTGACTCCTATTGCACCTCTGGCGTCGAGCAAGTTGAATGTATGTGAACACTTAAGCACGTAGTCATAGGCTGGCATAACCAGACCTTTTTCGATAAGCTTAAGGGCCTCTTCTTCAAAAGTAATAAATTGATTGAACAGCATTTCTTTATTTGATTCGTCAAAACTGTATACAGAATGTTCATATTCTGCTTTTCTAAATACATCTCCATATTTTATTTCATTAGTATAATCTAAATCATATACATCATTTTTGTCCTGTATATACAAAGCGAGCCTTTCAAGTCCATATGCCAATTCTGCTGATTCAAGTTCGCAGTCTATTGCCCCAACTTGCTGGAAATAGGTGTATTGCGTTATTTCCATGCCATCAAGCCATACTTCCCATCCTAAGCCCCATGCTCCAAAAGTAGGATTTTCCCAGTTGTCTTCTACAAACCTTATGTCATGCTCCAATGGATCTACTCCAATTGCTTTTAATGATCCCAGATATAATTCCTGTACATTGTCTGGTGAAGGTTTCAGTATTACTTGAAATTGATGATGCTGATAAAGCCTGTTTGGATTTTCGCCATATCTTGCATCTGCGGGCCGTCTTGAAGGTTCAACATAGCAAACTTTCCACGGTTCCGGTCCAAGTGATCTTAAAAAAGTCTGGGGATTAAGAGTCCCCGCGCCTTTTTCGCTGTCGTATGACTGCATCATTATACATCCTTGATTTGTCCAATATTCCTGTAATTTTAATATCATGTCTTGGAAATTCATCTTAGCCTCCTGTATAATTATTTTTGTCTGTATATAGATAATATCACAACAAAAATCTGACTTCAATAATTCATTGTTACTAATTTACAAATTCAGAAGTTATATCTGTTGCATCTTTGAATATTTTTTCTATTTTATAGAAACTTCTTTCATCGTCTTTGAATATGTGAACTATGATATCCCCATAATCCAGAAGTATCCATCTTGCCGACTCAAAACCTTCTCTTGCTTTTGGTTCAATTCCCATTTTTGCTAAAGTATCTTCTATTGAATCTGCTATAGCTTTTACTTTTCTCTCATTATCCGCACTTGCAATTACAAAATATTCCGCAATTGAAGTAACATTAGCTACTTCAAGTATTAAAATATCATCAGCTTGTTTTTCATCTAATTCCTTGTAAATATCGTTCAGCATATTATCTCTCATTATTTAAAATCCTTTCCTAAAACAATTACTATATCTGGCTCCGTAGACACTATGTCTTTCGTACCTTTGCTTATTTTTCCAACTTTCAATACGTTCCTAACTTTGCTTGCAAAGGTAGAATCGTCTTTGTAATATATCACTGTACCTGCATTATCAAAATCACTTGCATTTCCAGTCTGCGTAACAGTTATATCCTCAATCTTCATTAAATCTGAAGCCCTGCGCGCAATCCCACTCACACCGTTTCCATTCAATACCTGGATTTTATAGTTGCTTGTGTCTTTTTCAGGCTGAGGCTTTGTATTTGTACTGCTTACCTGCGATGCTGTTTTAACACCATTCTCTGGCTTTTCTGAAGTACCTTGTTCATCTAAGGGTACTTCCGGCACAGGATAAGCTCCAGAAATCAGATAATCGAGCATTTCCTGCATTTCTTGACTGTCTGGTTCATAATACGATATCCCATCTATCATATCGGCATTTCCTGGAACAGTCTTCTTTTCCAGTCTGTTTAAATCAATCGCCAAAGATTGTTTTGCGATTATCAGCATGTCTTTAATAGTCATATCCGTTTGTATATATTTCGACATGGTGTCTATATAATTAGGTATGTTAATTATTGATGCTGGAGAAGCTACTTTTTTGATTAACGCATCCAGAAATGCCTGCTGAGCCTGTATTCTGCCTAAGTCCTGATTCGGATATCCTTTTCTAAATCTTAAGAAGCCCATTGATTGTTCTCCATTAAGTACTTGTACTCCCTTTTTAAGATCTATGTCCAGCGGTGGAACAGATGCCGTATCTCTATATTTCATATCTCTTGGTACATCGACTTCGATGCCACCTAAATCATCTACTGTTTTAAATAGTGCTCTATAATCTAACTTAATATAATGATGAATTGGTATATTTAAAAAATTCTTAATTGTACTGATTGCCAGCTCTGTGCCTCCATATGAATGAGCATGATTGACTTTATCATATCCATTTCTATCTGTTATCTGAACTCTTGTATCTCTTGGTATAGACAGTATAAATCCAGTCTTGCTTACAGGATCAACACTTAGTACCATTATGGTATCGGTTCTTGTCCCCACGCCAGTATCCGTATTTTCTAAAGTATCTACCCCCATAAGTAAAACGTTCACACGATCCTTATAGCTGCTTACATCTAGATTCTCAAAATCATCTGCCACACTCGCCTCATTGCCATCTACAGCTTCATCTACATCTTTCTTAAAATAAAAGTACATTGCGGTACTTATAATCATAGAAAAAACTACAAATAAAATTAAAAATGTTTTAAAAAAAGTCTTCATCTATTCACCTCTTTGTTATTATCTAAAAAGTAGTTTCTCGCAATTACAGAATTGGGATGAATTTTTAATCCGCTACTCAAAAGATGTGATATCGTACTATTCAATATACCTAATACCGCTTTGTCTATATCAACAATAGCAATTTTCCTCAAATTTTCAACATTTGGGTATATTCTTCCAGCCTCAATCGAATCGGCTACAAAAATAATTTTTTCAAGCAAGGACATTCTTGCTCTTCCTGTCGTATGATATGATATTGCATTTAATATGTCTGTGTCGGATATATTATATTCTATTTCGGCTATTTTCGCCGCTATTTTTGAATGTAATAATTCTTTTGAGCTTCTTTCAAGTTCATCTACTTCAATTCCATACTTCGCTATAGCATCATCATTTTCTTCTTTTGAGAATTGTTTTGAATAATCATGAAAAATAGCAGCAATTCTGCATTTTTCATAATCTTCTCCATATTTTTTCGCAAGCATAATCGATGTTTCAACTACTCCATTTACATGGCCGTATCGTTTTTCAGTTAATGTTTTCTTAAGTTTAGCATCAACATCTTTATAAACATTATATTTATCCTTCATAAGCTATCCTTATATAAATTATTATTTTTAATATAATTCAATATTTTCTTGTCCAGTTCGTCAATTTCTACAGACTCAGATGCGATTTTCTGTCTTATTTCACTTGAAGATATGTTGTCGGTAAATGCTCCCACAAAGCTTATCTTTGCACTGTATTTCTTTTCCAGGTACTTTATCTTTTTTTGAAGTTCTTCCCCATTTGAAATATCCGGGCGCTGGAATATGACAATTTCGCAATGCTTAAAAATTTCACCAGGTTGATTCCAGTTTTCTATCTCAAACACACAATCAGAACCTACTATAAAAAACAGCTTGTCTTCTGGATATATTAATTTAAGCGCTTTTAAGGTATCCACCGTATATGATTTTTTATGATTGATTTTATTTTCAATATTCGAAACAGAAAATCCTTCAATTCCTTCAATTGCCAATTCTACCATTTTAATTCTATGGTAGAATTGCTCAATTTCCGGTCCTGGTTTATGTGGCGGATTCGCAGAAGGAATAAATATAACTTGGTCTAATTCCAATATTTCTTTGGATTTTCTTGCCATTTGTATGTGCATTGAATGTATCGGGTTAAACGTACCACCTAAAATGCCTATTCTCTTCAAAAGAAATCGCCTCCAATTATCTTCTTGGCAAAATTATCTGAGGGTCATCTTTAGACCTTCTATATAAAACTACTTTGCTTCCTATACACTGTATGCAGTCTGCATGTACAAGTTTTGCCAGTTCATTTCCTATTTCTTTGCTTGAAAGCCCAGAATTATCCAAAAGCTTAATTTTAATTAACTCTCTTTTTATTAATGTACCTTCAATAGATTCAACAAGACTATCAGTCACACCTTCTTTTCCAATATGAGTCGTTGGTTGAATTGAGTTTGACAATCCTCTTAAATATGCTCTTTGTTTACTTGTAATCATATAATCTCCTATTCAAAAAAATCAAATTCTAAATTGTAAATTCTAACGGTATCTCCATCTTCAATTCCCATAGTTCTAAGTCTGTCAAATACTTTATACTGTTCCAGCATTTTTTGGAAATATCTTATTGATTCCATATCTTCAAAATGTACTGAATATAGAAGTTTTTCCATCGGACTTCCTTCTACAACATATACGCCATTTTCAACTCTAATATCTATTTTTTCACTATCAGTTGGCTCTACACTTGCGTTGACAAAATAATCTTCTTCTTCAAATATCTCAACTGCCTCGGCTTCGCTAAGCATTTCAGCCGCTTTTTGAAGTACTTCATCTACCCCGGTTCTTGTCGCTGTAGACATTGCAACTACGGTATATCCTTCAGCCTCCAAAGTTTTTTTGAAGTTATTAAGATTTTCATCATCACTCAGCAAGTCAATCTTGTTGGCAGCTATTATTTGGGGTTTCAGAGCCATCTTTGGATTGAACTTCTCTAACTCGTTGTTTATCTTCCTGAAGTCATCCAGTGGATCACGGCCCTCTATTCCAGAAATATCAACAATATGAATTAATACTTTAGTTCTTTCAACATGTCTTAAGAAATCATGGCCAAGACCAATCCCCTCACTGGCACCTTCAATAATACCTGGAATATCTGCTATTACAAAACTATCTCCTGTTTTTAAGTTTGCAACTCCAAGATTGGGATATAATGTCGTAAAGTGATAATTTGCAATCTTTGGGTTTGCCTTTGTTACAATAGATAAAAACGTTGATTTACCAACATTTGGAAAGCCCAGTAGCCCAACATCTGCAATCAGTTTAAGTTCAAGCACGACATTTTTTTCCTGGCCATCTCTTCCGGCTTTTGCAAAATTAGGAGCCTGTCTTACTGAATTTTTAAAGTGAGTATTTCCTTTTCCTCCCGAGCCTCCTCTGGCAACGACAAATCTATCTTCCTCGCCTGAAAGGTCCGCTATTACAAGATTGGTTTTTTCATCTCTTATTACAGTACCCATAGGCACTCTAAGAACAAGATCATCTCCTGTCCTACCATGCATATTGGCGCCTTTCCCATTGCCTCCATGTTCTGCAACATATTTTCTCTGGTATTTAAAGTCCATCAGGGTTCTCATGTTTGTGTCAACCTGGAATATTATCTTTCCGCCATGTCCACCATCGCCTCCATTTGGGCCTCCTGCTGGAGTATAAATCTCTCGTCTGAACGCAACAGCGCCATCGCCTCCATTACCAGCCTTTAAATTTATATGAGCTTTATCTATAAACATTTTTCACTCTCCTCTTTCAAAATCAATTTATTTATAGCATAAGCAACTCCATTTTCATCATTGCTTTTTGAGATAAAGGTTGATGCATTTTTCAGC
>JBATTG010000045.1:0-8026 GCA_049670425.1 Proteocatella sp. | reverse complement strand
CGTAATTTGTTCAAAGCATGTTACAGCGATTTATTCAAAAAAGAGGCGGAAATTATAGCCATACACGCAGGTGTAGAATGCGGCATATTTATGGAGAAATTTAAAAATATTGACATGATATCTTTCGGACCCGATATGCACGATGTCCACTCTCCAGATGAACGAGTTTCAATTTCATCCATAGACAACTGTTTCAGCCTTCTGGTAAATGTACTGGAAAATTCAAATAAATTGTAATCTAAAAACAAATCCCTGTATTTAGACCTTAAATCTAAATACAGGGATTTGTAATTTGCAAAACTTTTATTTTTTTAATATGCAAAACTCGAATGTGATTTGCTGTATATATTCATTATAAGAGCTATGATTATCATGGTTGTGAGCACGGAACTTCCTCCGTAGCTTACAAATGGCAGGGTTACTCCAGTTACTGGCATAAGGCCTATTGTCATCCCGATATTTTGCAATACCTGATAAAAAAGCATTCCCAAAAATCCTGATGTCACCAGTTTTCCATAAAAATCTTTTGCATGATTGGATATTGAATATATTCGGCTTAAAAATAGGAAAAACAGTATTATAACTACAGCCATTCCTACAAATCCAAATTCTTCCCCAAGCACTGCAAATATGAAGTCACTCTCTGTAACTGGTAAAAATCCATACTGGCTGATAGTACCGTTAAAGAGCCCTTTTCCAAAGAAGCCTCCGGAACCTATGGCTGTCATAGATTGTATTACCTGAAAGTTCCCTTCGAATGAGGGGTCTCCAGGGTTTAAGAATGCATCAATTCTTACCCTCTGATGATCCCTGAGTATGAATTTGTATATTATTGGTGTAGAAAGAGCAAAGGTTATCAATGAATTGACAATAAATCTCACATTGAGTCCGGCAACAAATAAACAAACTATTGTAATAAATGTAAACACAATAACTCCGCCTAAATCAGGCTGTTTTAACAATAATAAGAGTATTGGTATTGGATATACCAGTGCTGGAAGTATTTCAGACATTGTATCCAACTTGTTTTTCCTGCTGTCCAGAAACGAAGCATATGCCAGAGTGAATGTTATCTTTGCAGCTTCTGATGTTTGAAAATCCATAAATCCTAAATTTATCCACGATCTGGCTCCAAACTGAGCCTTTCCCAAGCCTGGAACATATACGAGTAGTAACAGCAATATCGTTGCTATGTACAGCTGTTTGCCATATCTATTTAACGTTCTATAGTCAAATAGTCCTGACATAAATATTATAAACATACCCATTATAAATGACACGCTTTGAACTATGAGTCTCTTCTTGTCGAATTGTGTTGCACTTGAAATGAGCACGATTCCAATCACAAACAATATTGAAATAACAAGCATAAGCGACCAATCATATTTCTTTTTATTTAAATTATTTTCCATTATTTTCCTCTATTTTTACTTTACTGTCCTTATTGGGATATTTGCAACTAATGCATTTACAAGTTCCCCGTATTCATTTTCCATCTTGGTCAGCTCTACGTCTATACTCGAACTCCCAATTTCAACATATTTTTCCAAAGCCATTAAAATATCGTCTTTAATCCTTGTTAATAAATCATTTGACATTCTTCCCTTATCTTGCATCAATACTAATTTCAAACGCTCTTTTGCTACATCTTTTGACTTATTTTTAGATGACATGAATCCAAAGTTTCCTAACATAATTATTATCCTTTCTTGAAAAATATCTATTTATTTAGAAAAAGTTTTTGAAATCTTCTTAAAAAACTGTCTTGAACATCTAATTCCAAAAATTTAACATCTTCCCCCATAATTCGATTGGCAATATTGTTATACGCTGACCCTGCAAGTGAATGGTTGTATTCTATAACGGGTTCACCTTTGTTTGTTGATATAACTACATTTTCATCATCGGGAACCACTCCAATTAGTTTAACGCCTAAAATATCTAAAATATCATCGATATTTAACATATCACCATTTCGCACCATATTCATCTTTATACGGTTTACCACAAGATTAATATCCTCGATTAAATGAGCCTCCAAAAGTCCTATTATCCTATCCGCATCTCTTACTGCCGACACCTCTGGTGTTGTCACCACTATGGCGCTGTCTGCTCCTGCAATGGCATTTTTAAAACCATTTTCAATTCCCGCCGGGCAATCCACGATTACATAATCAAAATCAACCTTCAGTTCATCACACAGTTCTTTCATCTGTTCTGGAGTTACCGAGTCTTTATCCCTCGTCTGAGCTGCTGGAATCAGGTACAGCCCATCGAAGCGCTTGTCCTTTATCATAGCCTGTCTTGTTTTACACTTTTTTTCAACTACATCAACCAAGTCAAATACAATTCGGTTTTCAAGCCCCATTACTACATCCAAATTTCTAAGCCCAATATCTCCATCAATTACAATGACCTTGTTTCCAAGTTTAGTGAGCGCTGCGCCTATATTGGCTGTAGATGTAGTTTTTCCAACTCCACCTTTTCCTGAAGTTACAACTATTACTTTTCCCATAAAGCCCTCCTCTTTCCTTTAACTTTTAAAATGTTTCTATGATAATTTCCCCATCTTTATTTTTAACCAAAGCATTTGTAAGCATCGTTGCATCTTCGGGAGGTACTGCAAATAAATTCTCAATCCTTATCTGCAAAGGTAGTAACTTTAAGGCTGCCAGGAAACAATTAGAATTCCCATTTCCTGCATGAGCCATACCCCTGAAACTCCCCATAATGACTATATTACCTTTTGCAGTCACTTTCGCGCCTGGATTTACATCACCAAATATTACTATGTTTCCATCATACTCAATTTCTGCTCCAGATCTAAGATTTTCAAATAAAAACTTAGTTGGAAGATCAGCTTCCTTAATATCTTGATTTAACTCATTTACGCTGATTTTCGTAAGATTCTTTATTCTATTTATGGTTTCATCTATAGATGTAATTTTATCTTTTAAAAAACTGGAATTTGCTGAACTTACATATTTACCATGTACCTTTCTTCTGGGAATTTCTTCCGTTTTTGGCTCTTCTTCAAATACAATGTCATAGGACTCTTCCAGGAAATCTATAAGATATTTCTTATCTGAATTTTTCAAACTTGGAGCATTGAATTTTATAAACTTACTTCCTTTAAAAAAATCATTTGATTCTTCAAATTTGGCTATTAATAATTTTCTTGTGTTCATAAAATCAAGGGTTTCATCTATATTTATTATAAAACCTGACTTTGTGCCTTTTATTTCCAACTCCATAATTTCCCTTCCTTTTTAACCTATAATATCACTGAATGAAAACTGTTCATCAACAACATCATCTTCTATTAAATTAAAATATTCAGCATAAATATCTCTTGCTATAGCGGCTCCAAATCCTCCATGTCCCCCCTGGAACAGAAGTGTTACTACTGCAATTTCAGGTTCTTGGGCAGGCGCGTATGATACTAGCCATGCAAAAGGGTCATATGAATCTTTATATGCATTCATCCTGTCATAAGTCATGCTTTGGTTGAGTTCCATGATAGCTTTTTTCATATACAGATACCTTGGATATTGTGCTTTATCTTCCTTTTCCAGCTTGTCCGTCAGTGCGATGACACTGCTTGTGTTAACTCCGAAACTTCCCATGTGTTTAAGCAGATAGGCTTCTTCGTCTGCAACCGGTATTCTTCCAGACTTTTGCGCAGTTCCTGTTTTAGATGCTATTTTTATTGGGAAATTTTTAAGATACGAGCTAGAAGACCCCTCATCGGTAACATCTTCCATTCCCTGCCTTATGAATTTAAGGTTTTCTGCATTTTTAAGTTCTATCTTTTTACTTGATCTTTCCTCTTTTATTATTTCAGTTTTATCCGAAGATTCCACTTTGTCAACTACAGTTACCTTGTTGAGGTATCCTCCATTTGCTATTGACGATACATAATTGGCCAGCTGAATCGGTGTATAGGAATGTTCTCCCTGTCCTATGGAAAGATTGAAGGTATCTCCAGTCTGCCATTTTCCCTGAATGAAATAACTGTATTTCACAACATCAGCAACCTCTTCAATATATTGTTCCTTCATCCCCATATCAGTCAGTCTTCTCATTATCTCGCCTCGTGTAGGATTTTCTGGCATCCATCCGACAATTTCGCTGATTGATTTTTCGTATTTCTCACTTTTATCATCAAAATCCTTGAAATAGGTTCTTAGTCTTCTTGTAATATCCGCTTCAAGTCTTCCTGCTACACTTTTTGCCTTGCTTTCTGGATTTGGAACTTTTCCAGGTATTTCTTCAATTTGTATTCCAGTTTTTTGGTCAAGCCCAAACATCCTTGAATATGTCAAAATATCATCCGCCTTCATTTTCACGGGAAGCGGAACATCCGTTGCATAATTATAGCCAACACTTATACAGTAAAAGTAATAATTGCATGAGTCTTTGAGGGCATCCATGAGATTTTCATAACCATGGTTGCCGCCTCTTTCATTCCAAAGCCAGCATCCAAAACTCCTTCCTCCCATTTCAATATAACCCTTGTCGAGAATTTGAAGATATGGATCCAGACCATTTTCAAGAGCCGCGAGCCCCGTAATCATTTTAAAGGTAGAACCTGGCTGAACTGATGTCATCGTAGCTATATTGTAAAGCGGCTTTGGTGCTATCGGGTCATTCATATTTTTAGGCATCAGAGAGTTCATATCCTCGGAACTTATTCCCTTGGTAAACATATTAGGGTCATAATCAGGATAATTTGCAAGCGCCAGAACTTCTCCAGTTTTAATATCGAGCACAACTACTGCCCCCGACTCTGCTTTTGAGTATATTCGCGCATTGTCTCTCATTCTCATATTTCCCCAGATACTGTCATAGGTTCCCCCGACCTGTATGGTCTTGAGAGTTTTTTCCAATGCATCTTCTGCTACTTTTTGAAGTTTCGCATCTATTGTAAGATAGACGGTGCTTCCTATAGAAGGGTCTACCCTGTCGATAGTCTCTATCATTCTTCCACTCGAATCCACCTGAACTTTAGTGTATCCATTGCCACCTTTTAATTTTTCTTCATAGGTTTTTTCAATACCTGTCTTTCCGATTATATCGGTTGCAAAATAACCTCTATCCTTTACATATTTATCAAGCTCGGCCTGACTGGATATTTTCCCAAGCTGCCCCAAGATATGCGATGCCAAAGGTCCTTGTGGGTAGTATCTGCGCGAACTTGTTCTCACCGCTATCCCTGGAAATTTAATTGCATTTTCTTCAAGTTTTGAAACCGTTTCTTTTTTTATATCTTCTGAAATTATTGTAGGTTCATACTGATAGTACCCTTTTGATCTTATGAGATCTCGTACCGCCAGTGTTTTTCTGGCTTCTAAATCCGAAATGCCATCTTCTATTGCATAATATTTTCTGATATAGGCAAATGCTTCTTTTGCTGAAGTCGCATATATCTCTTCTTCTTCGTCTACATATTTTTTTAGATACTTTGCAAGCCATTCACGCTTTTTTACAATTTCTGAAAATTCCATCTTGCCAACCGATATCGGCGGAAAATAGCCGGCTTCTATTATCTTTGACTGCATATCATATACGGTGTCATCTGCTGCTATTATTATAACTCCATTTTCAACAAGCATGTCTACCATATAATCAAAAGTCTGCTGCGCTGTAAAATGTGCTGGTATTGAATTTGCTTTTTTCCAATCACTGACTTTTTTGTCAAAAGTATATTCAAATCCATTTTTTGTTATCAAAATGGGAAATTCATCTTTTATCTTTTCATCATTGGCTTCGAGTATCTCGACCACTTTATTTATCACTGGATTTATATCTTCTGAATTAATTTCATTGGGTGATATTTCTACAGAAAACAGCGGCCTGTTTCCAGCCATCAAAGTCCCGTTCCTGTCCCTTATTTCACCTCTTGGTGCTTCTATGGATATTTTTTTGTATATTTTATCATTTGCAATTTCCGAATATTCTGCCCCTTTTATGGCTGTAAGGTAAAAAGACTTTACCAGAAGCAGGACAAAACATATGCACAAAATTTTAAATAGGAATTTGCTTTTATCTTCTATGTTTACATTAATTTTCATATTTTCACCAATATTATATTTTATCAAGAGCACTGCATGTCGACTCATAAATCAACAATCCAAATGCACAATTAAGTAATACTTTTTTTACAATTAATCCCATTATTGCAGGTATGGTAAAGCTGTTATAGTATACAGCAGAAACAGCAGCCTGCGAAAGACATTGAATCACAGTACCCATAGAAATCATGACTATCGGATATAAATACTGGTATTCATATATCTTGTCCTTAGTGAATCTTATTACCATCGCCACCATGACTAAAATAGCAATATTTACCCCAAACTTTAAGCCTATCAGGATATCTTTTATAAAACCGAGCGTTACTACTACTATGAAGTTAGTCTTAACATCGGTTTTTCTACTCAATATTATCGTGTATATCAAAAGCAAATCTACCGTCCCACCAAATATTGGAAATTTATTTGCTATTGCTATTTCTATTATTAAAACTATTAACCCTATTACTACGTACAGCATATTTTTCATGTTAGTCTCTTCGCTCTATTAATTCATTGTTCTAGTTTTGATTATCATTACCTTGTCAAGATCATTAAAATTTGTATACGGCTTTATTTTTATATATTTCAGGAGATTTGTAGTGTCCTCTACAATTTCGTAAACCTCACCAATTTCAATCCCCTCTGGATATATGCCCATACCAGATGTTATAACAATATCCCCAACGAGTATCTCTTTGTCGGTTTCATAACAATAGGCTTTTAGCAAATCATTTTCCATATTTTCAAAAGCTTTGCTGTCTAAATTTTGACTTGCGATTCCAGTTACATTTTCGTCTCGTGCGATTCTAAAGCTCATTGACATTTTGGAATCCAGCACTGAAACTACTTTGCTGTAATTTTCATATGCAGTTTCAACAACTCCTGCCAGCCCGTTTCCACTGAGTACAAGACTGCCTTCTGTTATGCCGTCTTTTTTACCTGCAGAAATTAAAAATGATGAGTAAAATCCATTTCCATCTTTTGAAATTATATCCGCAGTCATATATTCATCATATATTTTTTCATCTTTAAGCTTCAGCATTTTTTTCAGTTCTTTCAGTTCTTTCAATTCTTCCTGGCTTATAGAATTTTCTATTAAGTCTTTCCTTAGTTTGCTGTTAGACTCTTCTAAAGCTTTTATGCGATTTTTATCTTCATCGTGAATGTACTTGCCATCTACGAATTCACTTGCATCATAGGTCACTTTGGATACATTTCCTAACATTGGCGATAACAACTTCTGCACTAATGAGTTTCCGTTAATTTCGTTCAATACAAATACTACAACTATAAGTATTGCTATTCCTGAAATACCGTAAGATACTCCTTTGTTTTTTGAAAATTTAAATTTCATTTTTTACCCTTTCAATCACTTGATGTATTGCATTTCCTTCAAGCTACAATATTCTCCGTCTCCAATTATTATATGATCAAGCAATTCTATTCCTAATATATTTCCAGCTTCTTGTAGCCTCACTGTAATTTTGAGATCCTCGTTACTGGGTTCTGGATCTCCAGATGGATGATTGTGAACCAACACCAATTTATTCGCACTGCGTTTTATGGCTTCTAGAAAAACTTCTCTTGGATGGACAATAGAGGCGTTTAACGAGCCCTCTGAAATTAAAACATCAGCTATAATATTGTTTTTGGTATCCAGCATTAGTGATTTTACAACTTCCTTCTTTTTGTATCTAAGTTCCTCCATAAAAAGCTCAGCTATGCTGCCTGGGTTCTTAACATCGAATTTTGCCCTGCCTTGCGTCTTGGATATCCTTTTGGATAATTCCATTGCTGCAAATATAGTAGTTGCCTTTGCCGGTCCAATACCTTTTATAGCCTGGAGCATAGCAAGATCAGCCTCCACAAGGCCCTTTATTCCATGAGTCTTTTGCAATATATTTGTAGCGAGACCTATAGCTGAAGTTTCCCGATTCCCCGTATTTATG
>JBATTG010000044.1:0-3805 GCA_049670425.1 Proteocatella sp. | reverse complement strand
AAGCGGATGCATCTTATTTTTGTGGTTTTTTACAGATAGGGAGAATTTATTATGCATATGGCAGATTCGCTCATAACACCCGTTGTGGGCATAGGAATGATTGCAGCAAGCGCTGGGGTAATGACGTATTCAGTATCAAAACTCAAAGAGAACATGGATGAAAAAAAGATAGCCATGATGGGTATAATGGGAGCCTTCGTATTTGCAGGGCAGATGATAAACTTTACAATACCAGGAACTGGTTCAAGCGGGCATATAGGTGGGGGGCTTCTGCTTGCAGCAATCCTGGGGCCTCATGCCGGGTTTGTGGTAATATCTGCAGTTCTTATAATACAGGCCATGTTTTTTGGTGATGGAGGATTATTGGCTCTGGGATGCAATATATTCAATATGGGATTTTATACATGCTTTTTGGTATATCCGCTGATATATAAACCGATTGTAACAAGGGGGCTAAATACCAGGAGAATAACAATTGCAGCGATAATAGCTATAGTCGCAGGACTTCAGTTTGGGGCTTTCAGCGTAGTGATTGAAACTCTCGCATCGGGAGTTACCCAGCTTCCTTTCAGGGCGTTTGTCATGCTCATGCAACCGATACATGTGGCTATTGGCCTCATAGAAGGTATAGTTACGGCCGGAATTTTGTGTTTTGTTTACGCTCAGAGGCCGGAAATACTTCAAGGTGCAATTTACAACAAGGATTTGGGAAATAATTCCATAAAAAAAGTGGCAGCAAGCCTGCTCATTATGGCAATGATAATTGGGGGCGGAGTTTCGCTTTTTGCATCTTCAAATCCGGACGGTCTTGAATGGGCAATATTCAATGTTTCTGGAGTAGAAGAAATTGAATCCGAAGGCAGGGCACATGAAATTGCACAAAGTATACAGGGAAAAACGGCTTTGATGCCAGATTATGGGTTTAAAGATCCTGAAAAAGAGGGTTCTATGGCCGGAACGAGCGCGGCAGGAATAGCAGGTGGTTTCATGACACTTCTGTTTGCAGTACTTGGAGGGAAATTAATCTCACTTGGGAAAAAACATAAGGGTGCTTCAAAATAGAATCAATTTAGCAATATTAGTGAAGGGAAAAGTTGCATGACAAAATTAGCTGAATCATTGGGAAATATATACAGTCTGGAAAGCTTGTCTGAGGGGGATACTATAATTCATAAAATGCACCCTGGAATAAAACTTTCGACTACGGTCATATATATAATCTCGGTAATTTCAATTTCGATATATGATTTAGGCGGTGTTTTGTCATACTCGTTTTACCCGATATTCCTGATGGCTCTTGCGGAGCTGCCTTACAAAACGCTTATTTCAAGGCTTTTGCTGGCACTGCCCATTGCAATCTTTGCAGGAATTTCGAATGTTTTTTTTAATCAGCATATAGCACTTTATATCGGGACATTAGGTATTTCGTATGGTTTAATCAGTTTCATAGTGATAGCTATAAAGACAATTTTTACGGTCATGGCGGTGCTTATCTTGGTAGCAACAACGCCTCTTGATGTCATATGCCATCAGCTTATAAAAATCAAGGTGCCGCAGATAATAGTCGTACAAATTATGCTGAGTTACAGATATATAAGCTGCATAGTTGAGGAAACCAGGAATATGTATACGGCATATATATTACGTTCTAATGGCAAAAAATCCATAAATATGAAGGACATGGGAAATTTTGCAGGGCAACTGCTTCTAAGAAGCCTGGACCGAGCTGAGCGTGTGTATTATTCTATGAAATGCAGAGGGTTTTGCGGAGATTATCATTTTGTGAAATCCCAAAAAATATTAAAAATTGATTTAATGTATTTTTTAATTGTTTCAGGAAGCTGCTTGTTCTTCAAGATGTTCAGCTTCAGTGAAATATTCGAAAAAATCATGAATATAAGGTGATTAGCAAGGTGTTTTCGGTTTTTGCTGTTATCAGTAAATTAAGTTATCAAGAAGTGTAAGATTGAAAAAGTTCAAGACAGGAGTAACTGTGATAGAAATAAATAATCTGGGATATGTCTATCCCTGTGGGCGAGAAGCGCTTAAGAATATAAATATAAATATCAAAAAAGGCGAAAGTGTAGCGCTTGTAGGAGCTAACGGGGCTGGAAAATCTACAATGCTCAGCATTTTAGTTGGAATATTTGAAAATAAGTCCGGAACAGTAAAGATAGATGAAGTTTTGTTAAGTAAAAAAAACCTTGTTGAAATCAGAAAAAAGGTGGGGATGGTTTTTCAAAATCCGGATGACCAGCTTTTTATGCCAAGAGTATATGATGACATAGCCTTTGGTCTGAAAAACCTCAATTTCACTGAAATCGAAGTAAAACAAAGAGTCGAAGAAATAATGTATACCTTCGATATAACTCATCTAAAGGACCGGATGTCTCATAAACTTTCTGGAGGAGAGAAAAGAACCTGCGCCATTGCAGCTGTTTTGGCTATGAATCCAGACGTATTGGCACTCGATGAACCATCTTGTTTCTTGGACCCTAAGGCAAGACGGCAGATGATAAAAACACTGGCTTCGATAAGCCTAACTAAAATAGTTGCTACACATGATCTGGATATGGTTCTGGAATTGTGCGACAGGGTGATTGTGCTTAAGGACGGGGAAGTATATGCAGACGGAAAACCAGATGAAATTTTAATGGATGAAAAAATACTAGAGGAATGTTCTCTCGAACTTCCATTGGGATTTCAAAGATGCAGAAATTGCAAAAATAAAATATAAGCTGAATTGAGAAAGAAGATAATATGAACAATTTGAAAAATATACAGGAATTCGTAAATAACATAGCAGATGGCGGCTTATGCGTTGCATTTTCAGGAGGAGTAGACAGCACCTTGCTTCTCAAAATAGCAGTAGATACGGGGAAAAAGGTTCATGCAGTCATGTTCAATACTCAGCTTCATCCCTGCAGCGAAGAAGCTGAAGCAAGGAAGATTGCATCTGAAATCGGAGCCGATATAACCGTCATGGAGATAGATGAATTTTCAAATCCCGAGATTCTTAAAAATCCTGTAGACAGGTGCTATATATGCAAAAGCATGCTATTTTCAAAACTCAAGGATTTTGCTCAAGAAAATGGGTATCATACAATAATTGACGGAACTAATGCGGATGACCACAAGGAGTACAGGCCGGGAATAAAAGCACTATCAGAACTGGGCATAGTAAGCCCGCTTGCAGAACTTGGAATTACTAAGTCTGAAATAAGAAATTATGCTAAAGAACTTGGAATAACGGTTCACAACAAGCCGTCGGCGCCATGCATGGCAACGAGATTTCCATATAATACGCAGCTGACAAGAGGAATGCTTGAGAAGGTAGAAATAGCGGAAAATTTTCTCAAAGGAATCGGTATGAAGGTTTGTCGTCTTAGAATTCATGGAGATATGGCCAGGATTGAAGTAAATGAATCTGATTTTGAAGTTGTAATCAAAAATAAGGATATTATAATAAAACAGTTTAAAATTTTGGAATTTAGATATACGACCCTCGATTTGGAAGGCTTCAGAAGCGGAAGCATGGATAAGGGACTTGTATAATATTTTTAAACAGGAGAAAAGCTTTAGTTGTTAAAAATGTTGATAAATGTGTTTAAGCATGATTAAATATACTTAAAGGAGTTGATAATCATATGAAACATATTACAAACTACAAACCTAAAGATTTTGCTGAACAGCTTAATGTATCGGTTAAAACGCTTCAAAGATGGGGCAGAGAAAAAAAGCTTATAGCAAAAGTCGTATTTACGGATTAAGTAAATACAAGAAAAAAATAGAGGAGGATGAAGAG
>JBATTG010000043.1:0-7417 GCA_049670425.1 Proteocatella sp. | reverse complement strand
CCTATAAACATTGATAAAGAAAATATGAAGGCACTTATGAAACTGATGGATACTATAGAAAACGAACTATAAAAGGAGAAAATAAAATGAGAAATAACAATTTTGAAGATATTGCATTTAACAGAAAATCCGTTAAAGTCTTTGATGAGAACGTTAAAATAAGCCAAGAGGAAATGCTTGAAATGATTAATGAAGCAATTAAAGCTCCCTCTTCTGTAAACTTACAGCCATGGAGATTTGTTGTAGTTGAGTCTAAAGAGGCCAAAGACACTTTAAGACCACTTATCAGATTCAATGTAAGGCAAAACGATACCTCATCTGCTATGATCCTTATTTTCGGAGATATGAAATGCTATGAAAATGCAGAAACCATCTATGGAGAAGCTGTCGAAAAAGGTATGATGCCTAAGAACGTGAAAGAAGACATTATGAATATGTTCATTCCTTTTTATGAAAGAGCAAATAAAAAAGAAATGAACGACATTGTAAAGATAGATTCAAGCCTTGCTGCCATGCAACTTATGCTTGTAGCAAGACATCATGGATATGATACCAATGCTATCGGAGGATTTGAAGAAGATCAACTTGCAGAAGCTTTTAACCTTGATCCTGAAAGGTATGTTCCTGTACTGATTATTGCCATTGGTAAGAGTAACTATGGAATACATGATACTACAAGAATTGATGCTGCAGAAATAAGCAGTTTCAAATAAATCTTCATAAAAAAACAGCTGCTCCATGTAGAGAACAATCTCTTCGCGGTAGTCGCTTTTTTTTTGTTAAATCAGCAAATCCACTTAATCCCCTAACATCATCAAGTAACACTTTGCCTTTTCATATAATCGTCAATGCACTAATTTGGTTGATGTTGGCACTTGGATTTATTAGCGATAATATAAACATTTCTCTTTTCTGCATCCGTGTGGATGACGGTCTACATGTTCGCATATTATGCGTTTCTCATAAATAGGCAGATCTACATTAAGATGTATCTTAGCCAATTGTACTGCTTCTTTCAATGAACTTCTTACAAAGCTCTTGCAACAGCAAGGCCCAGTTTCATCTGCGATAACATTTACAATCCTGCCAACGACCCTCATGGTTGTTGCAGTTTCCTGATTTTTTGGACATGCAGCTCCAAGAATTACGCTAAAACATGCACCGATTGCAGGTGCAATACCACAAACTCCCGTAAGGCCACAATATCCACCGATTGCCTGCCGTCTCGTTCTGCTCAAAGCTTCCTTAATTTGCTTATCTGTTATAACAATTGAGCCCTCATTCCTTATTGCAGCCATTAAAGCTCCCGCTGCAATCCAGGCATTTTCGCAGCCCAGCATGGGAACTTCTTTATTAAAGTTCATTAAATTTTCTGCTATATGTATTGGATTTTTGGACTCTGACGAGAGTATATATTTGCTTATTTTCTCGAAAGCCTCTCCACCATGGCATTTATCACAGATATAATGACCATTTCCGCAACTTATGTTTGCATATTCAACTTTGCCACATTTAAAACAGATCAATTCCTTGCTTTCACTGAAATAATCAAGTTCACACTCACAAACCTGACAATTTTCTGTATTGTTCTTTTCTTGATGAATCACGTCATCATCTACAGGACCTCAACAATTACTGGTCTGATTTAATCTATCAGTCATAATTATGCCTCCTTTTGCTTTTTTTAAACATTAACATACTTTGGTTTGGGCATCGTAACTATTTGGCCGCATCTCCAAGTGAAAAATTTAAGCGATGTATTTAGTTGAAGGTACTAATCCATCTTTTACAGTTTCAATGAATTCTTTTTTTATAATCCATAATTATATCTTTATTATCTAATGTCGGTAAAATTAAGTTTAGAAGCTCGACAAGCCTGTTTTTTCTTGAATATAATACAATAATTGTTTTATATTCGATTTTTCTTTGTAAACTTCAAAATCCAAGGTATATTCGCCGTCTTCGTTGTTCCATATTCTATCAAAGTACTCTTGTACTTTAAGCGATTCAGAATTTCCTTTTGGGAATATAACTTTTAAATTTGTCTCTAAGTTATAATTTTCGATGTTTCTACGGGTCAGATTGGCGGATCCGCCTATTACGATTGTTTCTTTTTCTTTTAAAAAAATCGTCATTTTACTATGAAACTGTTCCCCATGAGTACTATACCACCGTATGCCAATCTTACCATTTGAATCATCAACTAAGTTATATGCAACTGGTCTATTTGGAACCCCATTTTTTTCAATTCCAAATGCATCCTTATTCGCATCTAAAATAAGCTTTATCTCTACGCCTCTATCGCTAGCCTTTAGTAATTCTTCTATTAGCTCGTGATTTGACAAATAAAACATTACCATATGAATCTCATCACCTTTTTGGGTATTTTCAATTTCTTTAATTAATACTTCTTTGATTTTTTCTTCCGTAATAACTTGCGCTTTATGCAAACCTTCTACATGACTATTAAGCTTAAAATTAAACGGCGTTCCTCCAGAAAATTTCACAACTGTATTCTCTGTTGCTAATAAATCATTAACTATTTCTCCGTTAACTACCAAAGCAACATTCGAATGATTACTGCTTGCATCATGGGCATTAAAAGAAGTAACTAAAGCTTCATTTTCTGTAATTACTACCTTTCTATGATTTGCCTTCATATTTAAAATCTTCAAATATGAAGGTAGCGTTACTTTTGGTGAATCCGGACTAAAAGGATTCGGTAACCAGCCTTTTCTATTTGTATTTAAATTTCCGAAAAAAGTTCGCCATCCCCCTGAATAGGTTGGGTTTGAATCTCGTAATTGTTCTAAATCCGTAATAACAACTTGAATACCGTTATCCTTTAATCTTTCCAAGTGCTCAGAAGGATATGAACCATAGAAGGTATTAATTTCATCGGTAATAAATACAACTTCTAAATCGGGAAACTTTGTCTTTTGCTCAATTAAACTATCAGTTAATTGAGCAGAAACATTTTCATAACTGTTTTCCCGGTCATAATCATCGTTAAACAAAAACATATCTATTACGATAAATTCATCGGCAGCTTTTACCATGTCTTTTATTTTGGAAAAGATATGCTGCTCATGAATCATGGAATCATTTTGCTTGTAGGTTAAATCATAAATAAATTCAACTTTACTATTTCTCATTTCGCCTTGTATCGAAGTTCCTTCGGGTATTGGCGTCTTAAAACCGTTATATATAATCGCGGTTACTAATACAATTATCACCAGTAAAGTTATTATTTTACGTGGCTTGTCTTTTTTTGTGGAATCCATATTATCTCCTCTATATTATCTTCTAAGTAAACTTCCAATTTAAGACAATTGTATCATATATCTATTAGAAAATACTTTAAATATTCCGACTAAGTTTTCTATTTTTTTATCTCTGATTTGTTCAGTAGAAGGATTTAGGACTTCCAGATATAAAAAAACTCCAAGTAGAATAATCTAATTTATTAAAATCAGATTATCTGCTTGGAGGTATCATATCAAAAATTCAATGTTTTTTTTAAACCATATAAATTTTGTTAGTTCTCAAACAGTTTTCTTGCGTTAAGCTGACGCTTGGTCTCTGTTTACTTCAGACTATTGATAGCTTTTTCTGCCCACTTAGAATCTTTGTATATAGTTCTAGTCCTGGCAGATTATTGAATATATCATATTAATTTTCACTGAATTTATTCTTAAATTACTTTTTTGCAAATATTAATTTCGCCCGCTTTATCCATAAATTCCCATGGCTGCTCTTAAAAGTTTTTCTACCTTTTTCTTCTCAACTGCGAGAGATGGAGCGTAATAATTTATATACACTTACTTTAAGTTGGTGACTGGTACCACAGATTTTGGATTCCACTGCCTGATTTGCTGGAATTTTTTTACATAGAGATACGTCTCTACCTCTATAAGTATAACCGAAGTAGTTGAAGCCTTCACAAAGGCATTAAGATTCGGATGTTTTTTTGTCAAAACCTCTGACCACTTTATTATATAACTTTCATCAAATAAAACTTTGCCTTTTCCTATAATCGTCAATGCACTAATTTGGTTGATGTTGTCTTGCTGAAGGGAGCGGTCATCTACTAAAATTGAAATATTTTCCTCAGCTGTGATAAAGTCAAATTTCCCTGTGTTAACAGGTGTCGCAAATACAATATGTTTTAGATCATCACTAACAGAAAAGCTTATAAGCGAGGCATGCGTAATCCCCTTCCCCTGAGTAGCTAAGACTGCAAAGGGTTGGCTTTCACAAAGTCTTCTAATGTCATCTACGAGTTCTCTTGCGTCTTCTCCTTGAGGAGAATTTTTCTTTACATCTAAAAACAATGGTTCCTCTTGTTTTTTAACCATAACTATCTCCTTACTTTAATTAAATTTATATTTAAATAACTTCTTTAGTATCTGAAAAAGATAAGTTGTTGACAGGCACCTTAGTTTTTTAATATTAACTTATTTAATATCTTTTATATTTATATTTGTTTTTGTTTTTTTAGATTTTAAATAAAATATTTTAATTAATATAAAACTTATAAACATAACAGCTATGATCATATCTTCTCTAAATCTTATTGGCAATAGAATAGTTATTACTGCAAATAAAATTTCAATTTTTGTAAATCTGTATTTTTTAATTTCATACCAATATTCCTTCATAATAACATTAATCCTTTCATTAAAAATCGTAAAATCCCACCGAATAACTTATCTACCCATATTCTCGTGGCATTTTCAATCCTATCTATGTACAACCTGCCTTTAAATTTTCGTACTTGCCGATAGTCGCTTCTTTAAACTGGAGGTTCTTAGACCAAATTCCATCGATTTCTCCATCTCTTAATTCATAAATAGCAATTGGCGCTTCTAACTGCATTTTATTCTTAAATCCTATGATTTAGCAAGATAAACAATATTTTTCAAAAAAAACACCTGCCAGCAGCAGCCAACAGGTGATCCAAAGTCAATAAGTGTATAAGTTGGTCCTCGAACCGCAACTCTATATTTTTCAACTTTTTTTACAACGTGATTATTTCATAGCCCTCTTTTATATAATCATACATTGCAGGATGTCCATTTGCATTGCCCTTTATCGGTATTCCTGTTTTTTCATTGTACTCAAGAACCCCCATTTGGTAGGAACAAGCTTTACAAATACTATCAAACAGTCCAAGTTCTTTTACTTTTAAATACATCTTATTTTCTTCTTCCTCTAGTACCTTTATCAGCTTTACAGCTTCGCCTTCTACTATAATCTTAGTATCTACACCCTTTTCATTTAAATCCAATGCATTTATCAAAACATGCATAAAACACATTTTTTCTCCCTTAAATGGGAAGAAAGCAATCTTTTTCATATTTATTCCTCCTAATATCCTTAATATATTCCTACTTGCAAGTTTTTGGTTTTGCTATCACCGTCTGACCAACTTGGAAACGCTATTGAAAAACTACTCCGATTGATTACAAAAGGAGTGGTTTTTTGGTAGCTATTTCATCCAAACACCATCATATACATCTTTAGCATCTCTAGTAAGTGGAAAAACATCCCTTTTGCTAATATGGGCTACGGAAAATTTTCTATTCAAAGCTGCAAAATGCTTCAACCCGAAACTGATACGATTCAAATATGAATATACACCAACAGCACCAGGTGAAAAACTATCCGCAGCCTCTCCATAAAGTCCTCTTAACTCAGGAAGGTCTAAGAATATGTCGTCGATTGTTGTTCCATATTTAGCATAAGCTTTCGGCACATTACCTTCTTTTATCATTTCTCCTACTTTTTTCGAACTCATCGCTGCTGCCATAGCTCCTCGGCAAATACCAACAATTGAAATATATGGAGCACCAAGAGCTAATGCCTTGTAAACTTGGTCTTCCATCACAATTCCACCTGTTATAGCAACATTAGGAAGTTCTAAACCTTCAGCCTCAAGCTTTTTCAAAATCTCTACTAGAATACTCCCCATACTTACTGTAGGCCAGCACCACTCATTCATCATTCTACAAGGGCTATAACCAGAACCTCCACCAGCCCCATCAAATGTCACCAAATCTACATCACAGTCAATTGCCAAACGCAGTGCATGCTCTAAATCTTCAGGATCAAATCCGGCCATTTTAAAATATACATTCTTCATACCTATACTGCGCAAATATTCAATTCGCTCAACAAGATAGTCTTTCTTCCACATTGGCAAGCGACCATAAGTATAAAAAGCTGGTGAAGCTTTCTTTTGATACGCATCTTGTACCATTGGATCAGATGGGTCAGGATATACAAGAAAACCATCTTCTTGTTTTTTAATTGCTTCTTCTAGTGTCTTTAGCCTTACCGCTGGTTGAGTACCTTTAGCTGACTGGCCAAATTTAAATTCGATTGCTTGTGCGCCACATTCTTTGATAGCATAATCAGACACACCCTGAAGGTCATCATCATAATTATTCTGCAATATAATCTGTCCATAACCATTATAATATTTTTGAAATGAACCTAAAAATTCTTTTAATTTTGGCGCATGAACCACTTTCCCATTTTCATACCTTAACTCAGAGTCTTTACTTACTGCACTTTCTCCAATTACAGCTAAAACACCAGCCATCGCTGCTCCGCCAAAATAATCTTGCCAATTCATTTTGATAAGGGCTGGAAGAATAATCGGTAGTTTTAATTTAACGGGGTTTCTTTTTCCCACGCTGGTTTCTAAATTAACATGATATATATTCGCTTTATCCGGATCTTCGGGTGCCCCCATGGCGCCAAAAACACGACCATTTATATTAAAATGTGAATAGTCAATCGGATAATTTTTTTCTGATGCAATTTGATTATCTCCAGTAGTATTTGGGTATACTGCATCCATTCCAAGTACAGCAGATAAACCGATTTCACATGTTCCCAGACAATCTGATGTGCACATTGCACACATCCCAGAAAACTTACAAAGATGAGCTGGATCTCTCATTTTGGTTTGGTTGAAAACAGAACTTAATGCAGGACTATAAGACATAATAATTACCTCTTTCTTTTACTATTTATAAGCTATATTACCCTTAGCTAAATTAAATTAGTATGTGTTATCTTTTTATAACAAAGTTTAGTATGTGTTTCCTAATATTGTTATTCCCTTTTTTTACTTTAAGAAAACGTTTATCCTCTAAATTGTAAATAATCATTACTCACACTCCGCTAATTCTTCAAGGCTTTTTGAAACTAAATTCCCTGATTCTAACTCCGCCATAGATTTATCTATCATAGAGAGATAAGCCGTATTTTTAATTGTTTTTTGCATTGCATTATATTCTTCAAGACTTATTATTACAACGTTTTTTTCGTCTTTTCTTGTTACGATAACAGTTTCATAATCATCAGTTACCTTATCACAATAGTCTTTTAGATGTTTACGTATTGT
>JBATTG010000042.1:0-15551 GCA_049670425.1 Proteocatella sp. | reverse complement strand
TAATCGATAGAGATATGAATGCTAGTATTAATCTTAGAGAAGCAAAAACTTACAAGATAGATAGTAAAGCTAATGTAAGTGTGTACGGATGGCTAGTCCGGAATTTACGCCCTTGGAGTGTTACATCAAACGAAAGTAGCTTTATGCAAAATCGGACACATTGAATAGGGAATAATCTCGGTATGGGTAGATTTGTCCATATTTTGAGTAGCAGAAAATGTGTTTGATAAGATGATATCTTCGATTTTTGCTGTCAAAAATTTTTTTGATGAAATATCAGTAGTTGATAAGAATGGAATAATACGGTACTGTGAAATTTTCATACCAGATATGTACAGTTTTACGGCAGATGAGATAATAGGAAAGCATTTGTTTGAAGTTTTTAAAACTTCAAATGAAAGTAATAGTGAAGTATATCAGGTTTTAAAAACAGGAAAACCTGTCATATTATTCAAAGAAGACCTTATAACCTACAAGGGCGATAAAGTTAAGGGTTACAGCAGTACCTATCCCATATATAAAGACAATGAGCTCATAGGTGCGGCAGTAGCGATGAAGGTGCTCGATTCAAGCTTTAATAAAGAGTTTATTATGATTGTAGATGAAAATAAGGGTATTAAAAGCCAGGGCGCAAATAATTATACTATAGACAATCTTATAACAAGCGATCCTTATATGATTTCTATAAAGCAAAAAATAAAAAAGATATCAAAGACCGATTCATATGTGCTTATTGAGGGGAAAACTGGGACAGGAAAAGAAATTGTAGCTCAGGCGATACATTATGCCAGCAACAGACTGGACAAGCCATTTATATCCCAAAACTGTTCAGCGATACCGGCGAATCTCCTGGAAAGTATGCTTTTTGGAACAGAAAAAGGGAGCTTTACAGGGGCCATAACTAACAAGGGGCTTTTTGAACTGGCAAATGGAGGGACCGTTTTTCTTGATGAAATAAATTCTATGGATATATCGGTACAGAGCAAAATACTAAAAGCGATTGAGGAAAAAAGCATAAGGAGACTCGGTGGGCATAAAAACATAAAAGTGGATATTCGAATAATCGCAGCTATAAATGAAGATCCTTTTGAGGCAATGAAACATAATCGCCTCAGGGACGATTTATTTTACCGGATAAATATAATATCGCTGAAGCTCAATGAGTTAAAAGACAGGGATAATGATGTAGCAATGCTCACTAAGTATTATATAGATTACTATAATGAGGTAATGAAAATGAATATAATTGACATTGATAAAGATGTCAAGGCTGTATTTGATAATCACAATTGGCCAGGAAATGTCAGAGAGCTTAGAAACGCCATAGAAAGTGCATTTAATTTAGTTGAAGGCAGATATATTACTGCAGGGGATATACCTGACTATATGCTGTATAAAAACCATGAAAAGCTCAAGAATCAAAATAAGGATAAAAAAGTAAATTTGGAGAATCAAAACCGAGGATACGAAGAGCTAATGGATGAATATGAAAGAAATATAATTGAAGGTGCTTTGATTTCAAGTAAAACAAAAGCTGAAGCTGCAAAAAAACTAAAGCTCACAAGGCAGACGTTCAATTATAAGCTTGATAAACTTGGCTTGAAATAATTGCACCACAAAAAAAGTTCAGAGTAATCGCTCTGAACTTTTTTTGTTAGCCTTCAGGCTAGGATAGCTTCACTAGAGATTCATTACAAAATTAAAATCAAATGGCTCAAAGTATGCTTCAATATCTTTTCTCAAAGCAATTACATTGCCCTGAATGCAATTGCTCTTTCCTCCGCCTTTAGCGCCGAAAGTTTTATTGAAATTCTCTGAAATAAACTTGATATCAAGTGTCACGCTACTTATCAAATATTTATATCCATCCTCATCATTCCCCGAAAATAAAAATATTATACCATCTCTATCCTTTGTAAGATGAGATGAAAATCGCATCAAATCAAAAGTGGTAAGATTTTCTTCAAATAATATTACTTTTTTTAGATTTTTATCAATTGATTCAGCCTTTAATTCAAAAATTGTATCTAAGAGAGAATTGTTTTCAGACTTCAGGCGGGCTCTATCCGCTTTGAGCTTGGCAAGGTAAATCATTGCCGTTTCAGGCTTTGAAGATAATTGAGAAGCTATTTCTGATAAAATTTCATTTTTTTGGTTATAGTCATAAAGCGCCTTCTTACCGCAAAGCATGAATATTCTTGTGCCTCCCTTGTAGTTCTGACTGGAAATTAATTTAATAATTCCTACTTCCCCTGTATATTTAACGTGAGTACCGCAACAGGCACATACATCGGCACTTGGTACTGAAACTATTCGTATTTCTCCATCAATGATTTTTTTACTTCTATAATTCAACAGATCAAGTTCATCTGGAACCGGAAAATCTATTTTGATACCCAGATTTTTGTAAACAATATTGTTCGCCTGCCATTCTATGAAATTAAGATTTTCATCTGAAAGTTTTCCGTCAAAATCAATGGAAACATTATGTTCACCCATATGAAAACCTACATTGCTAAATCCATAGTGCCTGTTTATAAGACCAGAAACTATGTGCTCGCCAGTATGGTGCTGCATAAGCATGAATCTGAAGTTCCAGTCAATCTTACCTTCTACAACGCAGCCTTCTTCTAAAGGAAAGTTAACATAATGATAAATGACACCGTCTTTTTCTTTTACATCCAAAACTTCCAGAAATGTCTTAGATTCAACATCCAGGGATTTGCTTATTTTTATTGGCAACAGGCAGCCTTTGTCAGATGGTTGGCCACCACCTTCTGGATAAAAGGCTGTTTTATCCAGTACTATCTTATAATTATATTTCTCGAAATTTTTGTCATCAGCTTCAACTCCAAGACAATTTAAAACAGTTGCATTAAATTTGGTGATATAACTACTGTTTTCAAATAATTTTATGGTCTTTACCATGCTATACCTCATCTTGATTCTTAAAATTACCCAGAAAAAGACTGAAAAACTACTTTGTCCTGGGTTGGTTAAATTACTAAAATGTTGTTGTTATAAGTGAAATCTCTTTTTGAATTCTAATTTTGCTTTTTTATCTGAAAAAATTATCATTCCAAGCATTACAAGAGCAGAGTAAAACGCTGCGAATATAAGCGTCCAACTCACAGTGGAAAGGTTAAATATGACAAGGAGTATAGAAAGCGCTCCGATTATCGAGATTGTAATCTGGTAAACAAAATACTCTCTAAACTGCATAGGTTTGAACATTGCTATGGCAGTTATTGAAGAGACACCCAGAATTATTATCAAAGGTACGGCATAATTCAAAGACCATCTGTTGTAACCTGTTGCGTAATCAATAATTATTACGATTGCTACAATAGAAAGCATCTGTCTTAATATAAAAAATCCGATATTTTTTAGAGACTTCTGTATAGTGTATATCGTTATCCATATATACCCAAGAACGGATGTGGATAACATAAGATATATTAAATCTTTTTCATTGAGGAATTTCACAGAAATGACAAAGAAAAACACTATAATTGCAAGAAAAATATACAGTTTAAAGCTTATTGAATCAAAGTGTTTGGAATCAAGACGGATATTTGGATAAGGTTCAATGAAATCCGGATTTATATTTTCCAAATCTGCGTTGCACAGAGGGCAATGCTTAGATTTCGTAGTTATTTTTATATTGCATTCTTTGCAGTAATTCATTATTCTACCTCATTTGTATATATAGATATATCTAGACCCTGATTAGTAAGATGGCGTACTATAAATTTAATTATATCTGTATCTTCAATTAAAGATGTGAAGTTGAGATAAAAAGAATCTTTATAAGAAAAGTTGAGAGTTTTAACTGGGTTTGAGAAGGATGGACTTAAAATTACTTCCATATCCTTTACAAAAGAATCTATCCCATTTTTAAATTCTATTTTACCGAGGCTCGATACCACTGTCGTTTGGCTGTTTTCACTATTCCTGTAAGCGCCCTTCATGGCATAATTTTTAATAGCAAGGGGCACAACTCGAAACAGCGGGTTTTTTTCCAGCTTGCTGAAGTATCTTATTCTTTGGGCTAAAAAATCTTTATCCAAATATTTCCTGAATTCACTGGAAATTATGCCAAGGACATCATCAAAAGTATAATTTTCATCAGTAAAATCAATTGTAGGGTATATACATGTGAAAAAATTCCGTACGGTAGATGTCTCGAAATACAGCCTAAGATTGGTTGGAAGACATACCGTTATAGGTTTTTTTAGGGTATCTTTTTTTAAATCCTCGCTGTAGATCGCATAGGTAATCAAAGAAACTAAATATACACTTACCGTGACTTTTTTTGACTTTACGAGTTTTAAAAAATCTGACAAAGGCATCTTAGCTATTATGACTTTAAGCTTACGAATATCCATCAGCGTTCCTGGAATGGAATAAGCCTTTTTAGTTTTAAGATTATTTTTAATATCAGCAACATCCTTGTGTTTATCAAAAGCATCTTCGCCCATTTCAATAGTGGAAATATTAGAATCGTAAGTTGCTATATCATCTGAAATTTCCAGAGGGTGAAGTTCTTTAAGATAAAAATACAAAATGAAATTTAGAAATTGCAAAAGACCTGTACCGTCACCTAAAGCGTGAAATACCTCGAGGTTAATTTTGTTTTTAAAGTATGAGACTTTAAACAGAAAGTTATTGTTTTCTTTTTTTAAAATAGTCTTACAAGGGTAAAAATTTTCTTCATATATTATTGGCTCATCAAAATTGATTTCAAAGTAGGGCCAAAATAATCCTCTTCGGAGCTTTACTTTGAATATGGGCATAGCTTCAAGTGATTTGTTAAGGGCTGTTTTCAAAATGGAAGGGTTAACATCATCATATAGATACACAGACATACGAAAAACATTTGTTGAACCCAAATCGCTTACTGCAGGATATAGTTTCCCCGTATTATCAAGCTTACTCCAATATAGTTCTTCATTTACATTCATAATATTCACCTCTTTTATTATTTTAACATAATATCAGAATAGAAGTTATAATTAAAGGAAAAAAGCAATAAAAAAAACGATTTCAATCATATATTGTTTTGGAAAATCTCCAATTTTATGATATATTAAATATATGCAAAGTATATGCAATATAAAAATAAATTAAATTCAATTTTTGTTGAAATTAATCGGTTAATCCATAATCGAATAATGCTGCTGTAAATCGAAATTGAAATAAATTTGAAGGTTAAAATGAGTGCATATAATTAAGCATACCCATGGTTTTATCATAGTAAATATTTTAAAGAAATAAAGTTTGAGGTGTAACTAATATGAAAATCAATTTCTCTATGGATGTGAGGCAAACGCAGAAGCTTCAAATGACAAAAGAGTTAAAGCAGGCAATTGAGCTTTTAAACATGAACAACCAGGAAGTAGAGAGTATAATAATCGAAGAAATAAAAGAAAATCCGACACTGGAATCCGATGCCAGAGAAGAAATAGATTGGTCAAAATTTATTAATGATATTAAAGATGTCGTAAACTACAAGTCCAAATCTGGCACAGATGAAGATGATAATGATTCGAATCCAGAAAATTATTTGAAAGCTCCGACAAATATCTATGATTATTTAGAAAAAGAAATTGCTTCATTAAAGCTAAGCGATGATGAAAAAGAAATAGCATACTACATAATTGAGAGAATCAATGACAGTGGATATTTTGTGTCAGATATCCAGGAGTGTATAGATGTTTTAGAAATATCAGAAAAAAAATTCCTTAAAGTGCTGAAAAAAGTTCAGAGCATTGAACCAACAGGAATATGCGCCAGAAATTTAAAAGAGTGTCTGATGCTTCAATTGGAAAAAATGTATGACAATGATGACATAGTAATAAAACTTGTGGAAAATGAACTTGAAAATATAGCTGCAAAAAAATATCAAATAATTCAAAAGAAATATAAACTAAAAGAATCGGAATTAGCACAATTGATTAAAGTCATAAAATCATTGGATCCAAAACCTGGAAGAGAATTTTCGTCATTTGCACCAATGTATGTATTCCCAGACGTGTGTGTTGAAAAAGTTGGAAATAATTGGGAAGTCGTTAACAACTCGACGTTGCCACAATTGTATTTAAGCGATTTTTATAAAAAAATGCTTAGTGAAAATCAGGAAAATCTTGATAAGGAAACCGAAAAATATATAAAAGAAAAGCTCAATAGAGCCATTAATCTAATCAGAAATATAGACCAGAGAAAATGTACAATACAAAAAGTAGCTTCAAAGATAGTAGAGAATCAAATTGGATTTTTTGAAAAAGGCAAGAGTCATCTTATTCCTATGAAACTTAAAGATATAGCGGAAATGACAGGATTTCATGAATCTACCATATCAAGAGCTGTAAATGGAAAATACATGCTCACGCCGAGAGGACTTTTTGAATTCAAATATTTTTTCACGACATCGGTAAATACATCGGATGGACAATCAATATCTAATAAAAGTATAAAATGCAGAATACGAGAACTAATAGAAGGTGAAAGCAAGAAGAAGCCCTTAAGCGACCAAAAAATATGCGACTTGCTTAATAGTGAGGGAATAGAGATGTCCAGAAGGACAGTAACCAAATACAGAGAAGAACTTCAACTATTAACATCTAGTTTAAGAAGAGAAATATAAAAATCAAGAAGCAGGCAATATCTATAAACTTTGAATCATTTAAGTTTATAGATATTGCCTGTTTTTTGTTATTAGTATATCATAAATCGGGGCATATATAAGGATATCAATGGAAATGAGGTATCGAAACAAGAAAAGTATAGCCTATTTAAAGAAAAAACAAAAAAAGTGTTGCAAAAAAAAAAAAGTAGTGTATAATAAATAACTGGGAGCGGAAAGTGTCCCAGTACATTACTAATAATTTTAAGATAGGTTATATATAGGAGGAGCAATGATAAAAGTTGCAATTAATGGATTTGGAAGAATAGGAAGATTAGCCCTTAGAGATATGAGTAAATATCCAGGGGATTTCGAAGTAGCAGTTATCAACAGCACAAGAGATGCGCAAACGTTGGCACATCTTTTAAAATACGATTCGTCACAGGGAAGATTTGACGGCAAAGTAGAAGTGATTTCTGAAAAAAAATTCTCTGTAAACGGAAGAACAATCGAAATCATCTCGCAAAGAGACCCTAAGGATCTGCCTTGGAAAGAAATGGAAATAGACGTAGTTCTAGAGTGCACAGGAAAATTTGCAGATAAAGAACAGGCAAAAGCGCATTACTATGCAGGGGCAAAGAAGGTAATAATTTCGGCGCCAGCAAAAGGCAAAGCCAAAACAGTAGTTTTTGGAGTTAACCATGGAATAATAGAGCCAAGTGATGTAGTAATATCAGGAGCATCATGTACGACGAACTGCCTGGCTCCTATGGCAAAAGTAATGAATGACAATTTTGGAATTCAAAGTGGTCTTATAAATACGATACACGCATATACTAATGATCAAAATACATTAGATGGAACTCATGCAAAAGGCGATATGAGAAGAGCAAGAGCGGCAGCGCTTAATATAGTGCCAAACTCGACAGGAGCTGCAAAGGCAATTGGGAAAGTACTCCCAGAATTAGAAGGAAAGCTGGATGGTTCAGCGCAAAGAGTTCCAGTGGCAACAGGTTCGCTTACAGAATTAGTTTGCACACTGGATAAAAATGTGACCGTGGAAGAAATAAATTCTGCGATGAAAATGGCAAGTGATGACTCATTTGGATATACAGAAGACGAAATCGTATCATCCGATGTAATCGGAATAACCTATGGAAGCCTGTTTGATGCTACCCAAACTAAAGTTCTAAAGGTTGGAGATGTTCAGCTTGTAAAAGTTGTGGCATGGTATGACAATGAAATGTCTTATGCCGCACAATTGGTCAGAGTTGCAAAATACGTAGGCCAAATGATTTAACGTTATACCAATAAAATTAAACTTCTAAGTAATCACGCGAAAATAATCAGACTCCAATTGCCAAGGAGGGGTCTGATTATTTTTGTATCAAAAATCGCAATATATTTTCAAAAAAATTAAAAAAGTGCTTGTAAAAAAGCCTGGCATGAAGTATTATGATAGTAAGTGGGACGCAAAATAAATAGCGGGCTTAAAGAAGTCCCGACACCCACGTAAACCTAAACCCAAGTAAAGGGGGGCATGGATGAATAATCTTTTGGAAGTTCAACGCAAGATTGTTCCAGAAGCACTGATACTGCTGGAAAAAAGATATTCAATATTGAAAGAGATATCTCTTTCTGGAACCATAGGCAGGCGAATGCTTGCTACAAAAATGAACATTTCAGAGAGGATTGTAAGAAGTGAGGTTGACTTTCTAAAAACAGAAGGACTACTTTCTATTGATGCAACAGGAATGGTAATTACACCACTTGGAGCAGAGGTTCTTGACAGTTTGGGAGATTTTGTTTCTCAGATCAGGGGGCTCTCTGTTATGCAAGATACTCTTGCAAAAAAAATGGGTATATACAAAGTGATAATTATTCCAGCTTCAGTTGAGTATAATCAGGATGCTTTAAAAGAATTGGGAAAAGAAGCGGCAAAGTATTTTTTAAACACCGTAAAACCAGACAGTATAGTGGGTATAACAGGTGGATATACTATGTATGAATTTTCAGAGCAGATACAAAAGCGAGAATTTCCTGATATGATGATTGTACCGGCAAGAGGTGGTCTTGGAGAGATACTTGAGATTCAATCAAACAACATAGTTGCTAACTTGGCAGGCAAACTAATGGCGAATTACAAACTTCTTCACATTCCAGACAACATTGACAAAGACATAATGGGGTACATGCGCAATGACCCTCAAATTAAAAATGTAGTCGATGATATTGAAAAAATTGACTATCTTGTTTTTGGAATAGGAAATGCTGAAGACATGGCAAAAAGAAGACGTACTCCAAAGGAACAATGGGAGTATATAAAGAGCCGTGGAGCAGTAGCTGAATCTTTTGGGCATTATTTTGATATCAATGGACAAATAGTGCACGAAACAGGAACCGTAGGAATTGAATTAAAACAATATGAAAAATTAGAAAATATTATTGGTATTGCAGGTGGGAAAAATAAGGCAGAGGCAATTCTGTCGATTTCAAAAATAAATAAGAATTTAGTACTAATCACAGACGAAAGCGCTGCGTATAGGATGTTGGATTTATTGAATTAACAGTGATTAACTTAGGAGGAAATGAAAATGGTAAAGGTAAAGGTAGCAATCAATGGTTTTGGAAGAATAGGTAGACTTGCTTTAAGAAAAATGATTGAGCAAACAGACAAGTTCGAGGTGGTAGCAATCAACGACTTGACAAATTCAAAAACTTTGGCACATTTATTTAAATACGATTCAGCTCAGGGAAGATTCGATGGACAAATTACTGTAGAAGAAGCTGGATTCATGGTTAACGGAAAAGAAATCAAAGTATTTGCAGAAAAGAATCCAGCAGACCTTCCTTGGGGAGCTTTGGGAATAGATGTAGTTCTTGAATGTACAGGATTCTTCGCAGACAAAGAAAAAGCAGAAGCACATATTAAAGCAGGAGCTAAAAAAGTAGTAATATCTGCACCAGCAACTGGAGATTTAAAAACAGTAGTATTCAATGTAAACCATGACATACTTGATGGGACTGAAACTATAATATCAGGAGCTTCTTGTACTACAAACTGTCTTGCGCCGATGGCGAAAGTACTGAATGACAAATTCGTAATAACTAAAGGCTTCATGACTACTATCCATGCTTACACTAACGATCAGAATACTCTAGACGCTCCTCATGCAAAGGGAGACCTTAGAAGAGGTAGAGCTGCTGCAGCCAACATCGTTCCAAATACAACAGGAGCAGCAAAAGCGATTGGTCTTGTAATACCAGAACTTAAAGGTAAGCTTGATGGTTCAGCTCAAAGAGTTCCAGTAATAACAGGATCATTAACAGAGCTTGTTTGTACGCTTGAGAAGAAAACATCAGTAGATGAAATTAACAAATTTATGCTTGCAGCTTCAAATGAATCATTTGGATATACAGAAGAAGAACTTGTTTCTTCTGATATAATAGGAATAAGCTTCGGGTCATTGTTTGATGCGACTCAGACAAAAGTAATGGAAGTGAATGGAGAGCAACTGGTTAAAGTGGTAGCTTGGTATGATAACGAAATGTCATATACAAACCAGTTAATAAGAACTCTTGGATACTTTGAATCAATAGCAAAATAATAAACTAAATTAAATAAAAAAATGAGTCCGTGTTTAAAAACATGGACTCACTTTATAACGTGGAGGATAACGATGTCAATCTTAAACAAAAAATCAATAGAAGACATAGCTGTAACCGGAAAGAAAGCGCTAGTAAGATGCGACTTTAATGTACCACTTAAAGATGGAGAGATAACGGATCTGAACAGAATATACGGAGCGTTGCCAACTATAAAATACTTAATAGAAAATGGTGCAAAAGTTATTCTATGTTCGCATCTTGGAAAGCCTAAAAATGGCTATGAGCCAGCATTTTCAATGTCTCCAGTAGCAAAAAAACTATCAGAACTTCTTGGCAAGGAAGTTGTATTTGCAGCAGATCCAGAAGTTGTAGGAGAAAATGCAAGAATGGCGACAGCTAAAATGCAAAATGGCGATGTAGTTATGTTGGAAAATACAAGATTTAGAAAAGAAGAAACAAAAAATGAAGAAGCATTTTCAAAAGAGCTGGCTTCAATAGCAGACATATTTGTAAACGACGCATTTGGAACGGCACATAGAGCGCACTGCTCAACAGTAGGAGCTGGAAAATTTCTTGAAGATAGAGTCTGTGGATATCTTATCCAAAAAGAACTTAAATTCCTTGGAGAGGCAGTCGAAAATCCAGCTAGACCTTTTACGGCAATACTTGGGGGTGCAAAAGTTTCGGATAAAATAGCAGTTATAGAAACTCTTTTAGATAAAGTAGATACTATTATAATAGGCGGAGGAATGGCATATACCTTCCTTAAAGCTCAGGGTTATACAATAGGAACATCTCTTGTGGAAGAGGAAAAAGTTGCTTATGCAAAAGAAATGTTAGAGAAAGCGAAGACAAAAGGTGTTATAATGTTATTACCAGTAGATAATGTAGTAGCAGCCAAATTTTCACAAGATGCTGAGCCAGTAATAACTGAAAATCAAAATATTCCAGAAGGTTTCATGGGACTTGATATAGGGCCAAAAACTATAGAACTATATGTTGAAAAAGTTAAAAACTCATCAACGATAATCTGGAATGGGCCGATGGGCGTATTTGAATTTGAGAATTTTGCAAAAGGAACTTTAGCAATAGCTAAAAACATGGCAGAACTTAAAAATGCGGTAACTGTAATTGGTGGTGGAGATTCAGCTGCAGCTGTAAATCAACTTGGTTTTGGCGATAAAATGACACATGTATCAACAGGTGGTGGAGCATCCTTGGAATTCCTGGAAGGAAAAGAACTGCCAGGGATAGTGTCCTTAGACTCTAAATAAAAGGAGAAAATTAATGAGAAAACCGATAATAGCAGGTAACTGGAAGATGTACAAAACAATTGCAGAGGCAGTTGAGTTTGCAAATAAAATAAAAAATGAATGTGAAACAGAAAATGTTGATGCTGTAATATGCGCGCCATTTACTATAATTAAAGACCTCAAAGCGGCATTAGAGGGAACAAGTGTAAAAGTAGGGGCTCAAAACTTTCATTACGAAGACGAAGGTGCATTCACAGGAGAAATTTCTGCAAAAATGCTTCTTGAAATTGGAGCGGAATATGTAATCGTAGGACACTCTGAAAGACGACAGTATTTCAACGAGACAGATAAAACTGTAAATTTAAAAGCGAAAAAAGCGATAGAAGTAGGGCTTACGCCAATAATTTGCGTAGGGGAATCCTTGGAACAAAGAGAATCCGGAATAACTCAGGATATAGTCAAAGGTCAGGTGACAGAGGCTTACATTGGATTGTCACCAGAAGATGCGCAAAAGACAGTAGTGGCATATGAACCAATATGGGCGATTGGAACAGGTAAAACTGCAACAAGCGCGCAGGCTAATGAAGTTTGTTATCAAATCAGAGAAGAACTTTCAGCTATATATGGAACAGAGACATCAGAAAAAATAAGAATACAATACGGTGGTTCGGTTAAGCCGGCAAACATAAAAGAAATCATGTCGCAATCAGACATAGATGGAGCTTTGGTTGGAGGAGCAGCGCTGGTAGCAGAAGATTATCTTAAATTAATAAAATTTTAAGGAGAAAATCATGAAAAAGCCGGTAGCACTCATTATACTAGACGGATTTGCAATAATTGAAAAAATTAAAGGAAATGCGGTAGCTAAAGCAAATAAGCCTAATTTTGACAAATATTATTCGCAATATTCTCATACAAGTCTTGGAGCAAGCGGATTTGATGTAGGACTTCCAGATGGACAGATGGGTAACTCTGAAGTGGGACATATGAATATTGGAGCAGGAAGAGTAGTATATCAGGAACTTACAAGAATAACAAAAGCCATCGCAGATGGAGATTTTTTTGAAAAAGAAGAACTTGTTAAGGCTATGGAAAATGCAAAAAATGGGAAGGTCCTTCATCTTATGGGACTTGTTTCAGATGGCGGTGTGCACTCGCACATCGATCATTTAAAGGGTCTTGTGGAGATGGCGAAACGTTATGGAGTAAAGGATTTATATATCCATTGCTTTATGGACGGAAGAGATACACCTCCAAGATCAGGTAAAGGCTACATCGAAGATTTAGAAACATTTCTTGACGCTGAAGGGGTTGGCAAGATAGCCACCGTGTCAGGCAGATACTATGCAATGGACAGAGACAACAGATGGGAAAGAGTCGTAAAAGCATATGATACAGTCGTAAAAGCCGATGCAACGCACGAAGCGTCAGCTGCAATAGCCATGCAAAAATCATATGACGATGACAAGACTGACGAATTCGTAGACCCCGTAATTGTGCTTGAAGATTACGCAGGAATCAAGGATGGCGACAGTGTTATTTTCTTCAATTTCAGACCAGACAGGGCAAGGGAAATGACAAATGCCATAACTTCTGATGAATTTGATGGTTTTGAGAGAAAAAAAGTAAACACGCATTTTGTAACTATGACTCAATATGATGCCAAGTTTAAAAATGTCGAGATAGCATATAAAGCGCAGAGCTTAAATAACACACTTGGAGAATATATTGCAGATAAGGGACTTACGCAGCTTAGAATTGCAGAAACTGAAAAATACGCGCATGTAACTTTCTTCTTCAATGGTGGAAGAGAAGAGGCATACAAGGATGAATCAAGAATCCTTGTGCATTCTCCAAAAGTTCCGACTTATGACCTGCAGCCGGAAATGTCAGCATTTGAGGTAACCGACAAGCTTATAGCAGATCTTGAAACCGACCCCAAGGATGTAATAATTCTTAATTTTGCAAACTGTGATATGGTAGGACATACAGGCGTTTTTGATGCAGCAGTCAAAGCAGTAGAAGCCGTAGACAAGTGCCTTGGAAGAATAGTTTCAAAAATACAGGAGCTTGGAGGAGCAGTTCTCATAACTGCCGACCATGGAAATGCTGAACAGATGTATGCGGAAGATGGAAGTCCATTTACAGCCCATACGACGAATCACGTTCCACTGATTTATGTAAACGATGATGAAAAAAATGCAAAACTTAGAAACGATGGAAGACTTTGTGATTTATCGCCAACGATTCTGGATATATTAGGACTAGACAAGCCAGAAGAAATGACAGGGAAAACATTAATTATAAAATAATTTAGGAGGAACATTATGTTTATTACAGACGTATACGCAAGAGAAATACTAGATTCAAGAGGAAATCCAACAGTAGAGGTAGAAGTAACACTTGAAAGTGGAGTCGTAGGAAGAGCAGCAGTTCCATCGGGAGCATCTACAGGAATATATGAAGCAGTAGAATTAAGAGACGGCGATAAGTCAAGATACCTTGGAAAAGGCGTTCTTAAGGCAGTATCAAACGTTAATGATATAATAGCACCAGAGCTTGAAGAAATGAACGTGTTTGACCAAGTTGGAATAGATCAGTTATTGATAGAACTTGACGGAACTGATAATAAAGGAAATCTTGGAGCAAATGCAATCCTTGGAGTTTCTATGGCGGTAGCTAAGGCTGCGGCAGAAGAAATGGGAATGCCGTTATACAGATACCTTGGCGGAGTAAACGCTAAGACTCTTCCGGTTCCAATGATGAATATCATCAATGGTGGAGAGCATGCAGACAATAACGTTGACATTCAAGAATTCATGGTAATGCCAGTTGGAGCAAAATCATGGAAAGAAGCACTAAGAATGGGAGCTGAGATATTCCATGCACTTAAAGCAGTTCTTAGCGCAAAAGGACTTAATACTGCAGTAGGTGACGAAGGCGGATTCGCTCCAAACCTTACTTCAAATGAAGAAGCACTTAGAGTAATTGTAGAAGCAATAACAAAAGCAGGATACAAGCCTGGAGAAGAAGTTAGAATAGCAATGGATGCAGCAGCATCTTCATTCTACTCAAGCGAAAAAGGACTTTATGTTCTTGCAGGAGAAGGAAGAGAACTTACTTCAGCACAAATGGTAGAATTCTATGAAGATCTATGCAGCAAGTACCCAATCATATCAATAGAAGATGGACTTGATGAAAATGACTGGGATGGATTTAAATTGATGACAGAAAAACTTGGAAATAAGATTCAAATAGTTGGAGACGACCTTTTCGTAACAAATACTGCAAAACTTGCAGAGGGAATCGAAAAAGGAATAGCTAACTCAATTCTTATAAAGTTGAACCAAATCGGAACGATAACAGAGACTCTTGATGCAATAGAGATGGCTAAGTTAGCTGGATACACTGCGATAATATCACACAGATCAGGTGAAACTGAAGATACAACAATAGCAGATCTTGTAGTAGCTACAAATGCAGGCCAAATTAAAACTGGAGCTCCATCAAGAACAGACAGAGTTGCAAAATACAACCAGTTAATAAGAATAGAAGATGACCTTGAAGGTATATCTGTATACAAAGGAATGGATGCTTTCTACAACATCAAAAAATAATTAAGTTAGAAAAAACATATAAAAATAGCTATAATTCTTATTTTAAAAAAGAATTATAGCTATTTTATTTTTAAAATACAAAGAAAACAGAAAGAAAAAAACAGACTTATGCTGCAACGAATTCTAAAGCATTAACATTTGCGTTGTCAGGCTTTAAAATCACAGTATTCATCAAATTTAAGCGTCAAAACAAATCATCCTTTTTGTTGTAATATAGCAAAATTATGATATAATTAGACTATATGCTTAAACGCAGAATTTGTTTTTTAAAAATAAGGTAAAATCGCAATGACGTTCATAAAAATACTGGTTTGGAGAGTTCACTTTAAGCGAACTGAGTATAGGATTTCAGGAGGTGCTTGTTTTGGAAAAAATAAAGATAAAAGACATTGAGGTAAATGACAGGCCAAGAGAAAAAATGTTAATTGAGGGAATTGATAAATTAAC
>JBATTG010000041.1:0-2254 GCA_049670425.1 Proteocatella sp. | reverse complement strand
AAGTTCAATTTAAGTGCTTTTTAATTGGCTACGACCTACTTTCCCAGGAGGCTGCCCTCCAAGTATCATCAGCGATGTAGGGCTTAACTTCTGTGTTCGGAATGGGAACAGGTGTATCTCCTACTCTGTAATAGCCATATTACTTTCATAGTATAACATTAAATCGAAGCTTATACAATAGTTTTTTTGAAATAATCAAGAATTTCTTTTTTTATCTGCTTAATGTCATCCAACGCCTTCATAAATACTGTTATATCTCTCATGAGCGCGATTCTAAAATCACTGTCGGTCTTCGTTTAAACTTTTATTTTTCCATTGTAATTGAAACTCTGCTCTTTGAGGGTATATAGTTATCATAATTGACAAAGGAGGACAATATGAAATTGAATGAATACAAATCACTGTCAAAAACTGCAACAGGTAAAGCTAAATCCGAACTCGTTCTAAAAAACGGTAGAGTTATAAATGTATTTACAAACAAAATAGATTTATGTGATATCGCCATATGCAAGGGTATTATCGTAGGCGTAGGAAAATATCAAGGATATCAGGAAATTGACCTTGAAGGCAAATATGTGTCACCTGGTTTTTTTGATGCACATCTTCATATGGAATCTTCAATGGTCACCCCATATGAACTCATTAAAAACATCATAAACTGGGGCACTACATCCTATATTGAAGATCCCCATGAATCCGTAAACGTCAAAGGACGTGATGGCATTGACTTCATCCTTTCTCAAACTTCAAATGTCCCCGCAAACGTCTATATAATGCTTCCATCGTGCGTACCTTCACTGGATTTTGAAAACAATGGCTATGATTTTAATTTAGGTGACATGAAAAAATATATAAATAACCCGCGTGTATTAGGACTTGGCGAAGTCATGAATTATCCCGCTGTCATAAATTCTAACAGGCAGCTTCATAGAAAATTAAATCTTTTCTCTGAAAAAATAATAGACGGTCATGCTCCCGATCTTTCCGAACATGATTTATGCGCCTATATAATTTCTGGAATATCTACTGACCACGAATGCAGCAGCTTCGAATATGCTTTAATGGAAGTGAGCAAAGGCTTGCATGTTCATATAAGACAGGGCAGTGCGGCGAAAAATCTTGACGATATAGTAAAGGGCATTGTTGAATCAGGTATTCCAACAGACAGCTTTTCCTTCTGCACAGACGATAAACATATCGAAGAAATAAAAAAAGAAGGACATATCAGCTACTGCATTAAAAGAGCAATTGAACTTGGAATCGATCCTGTATCTGCTGTTAAAATGGGTACCATTAATGCAGCCAGATGCTATAATTTAAAACACTTGGGTGCAATAGCTCCTGGTTACCAGGCCGACCTGGTAATCCTGGATAACCTCAAAGATTTCAACATTTTGGACGTGTATCACAAAGGGAATAATATTAAGAATTTTAAATGGAAAAACCCTGTACTTGAAAAAAACAGTGTTCTCAAAAAAACTGTCAATGTAGCTAATATATATAAGAGTAATTTTTCGATACCTGTGGATGGCTCAAAAAATTCTGTGATAAATCTTATTGAGAATCAGATAATAACAAAACATACTATGGAAAAACTTCCTCAAAAATACGGATTTTTCAAGCCTGATGCAAATTACAATAAAATTGCAATTGTTGAGCGTCATAAAAATACAGGTTTAATAGGTTTAGGTGCAGTAAAAGGATTTGGCATGACAAACGGGGCAATCGCCTCCAGTGTATCTCATGATTCTCATAATATATCAGTTATTGGCGATAATAATATTGACATGCTTATTGCCGTTTTAGAGCTTGAGAAAGTTATGGGCGGACTCACAATTGTATCTTCCGGCAGAGTACTAAAAACCTTGCCCTTACCCATAATGGGACTTATGAGCGAAAGCAGTTTTGATGAAGTGGATCTTATATTAAAAGACATGCTCCACCTGGCCCATAAAATGGGTGTTTCCCCATTTGTAGATCCTTTTTTAACCCTTTCTTTTATAAGTCTTCCTGTTATTCCCGAAATCCGTATAACACCTAAAGGCTTGTTTGATGTAGTTAATATGAAATTTATCAAATAATAATTTTTTCCATAAAAAAAAGCACTTCAGGTTTAATCCTGAGTGCTTTTTAAATTGGCTACGACCTACTTTCCCAGGAGGCTGCCCTCCAAGTATCATCAGCGATGTAGGGCTTAACTTCTGTGTTCGGAATGGGAACAGGTGTATCTCCTACTCTATAATAGCCATATTTC
>JBATTG010000040.1:0-1713 GCA_049670425.1 Proteocatella sp. | reverse complement strand
CATCCCATGCTTAAGAATGAGGGCAAAATTGCCATTCCCGCTAAAGAGAAAGATCCTGTTCGGATAAACTCTCTTCTTGAAAATTCATTGTTCATATAAAAGTTTTTTTAGGGTTTGGGTTTTCCTGGAATTCTTTGGTGACCAAAAAGTTAAGACTTTTTCTTGTCATAATAAAACCTAATATGTGAAAAACAAAAATGAGTAGTCGAAATTGTGAAGTTGAACAATGTAAGAACGGTTCATTTACGTTCAAGCTTTTTTTACATTCGTGATGATCCGACGACTAACTAGTTCAGGTATCTGACTAAGAATAATCTAATCCCATTTCATAGGTATGTTCCTTTTTTTTTTGATCAATAGCATAAGCTTAAAGCCTGAAAATTGATTCTTTGGTCAATGAACAAATGTGCAAAGTAATAAATAAGCTTTAGCCACATTAATCAAATTTCAGTTCGCCAGCAGAAAACTCCAAAAAAAAATGATGCTAAAGCAAAACTCCAGGAACCTTTTAATTTCAGTTGGCTAAAGCCAAACTGCAATAGATAAAATGATGCCAAGCAAAACATCTATTGCAGTTGCTTTTAAGCAACTGATATCATGAAATTAATAAAGAGGCTTTAGCCACATAAAATTAATAATATGTGCTAAACGTAGATATACATAGGAATCAGCAAAACACAAACAAGTGATCATAACTGATGAAAAGGAATATCTTTTCATATTTTTTTGTTCAATTAAAAAAATTACTATATTTGTTACCGCTACAGTAAAAAATTTCTTAATCAATTCTTATTAAGATGTATATACACTGCCCAAATGAGTATTTTGATTAACAAACCTACCACAAAACAGCGCAATCAATGGTTTTTTTGATCAATGAACATATAATTAAAACGAAAAAATTGATCCTTTATACCGTGTAGGGAGTACAAAGCTTGAAAACTTGGGTTTTCACTCCGTGTAGGGAATACAAAACTCGAAAACTTGGGTTTTTGCTCTGTGTACTGAGTACAAAGCCTGATAACTTGGGTTTTTGCCAAATGTACTAAGTACAAAGCTTCACAATTTGGGTTTTTGCGAAATGTACTGAGTACAAAACAAAAATAACAGTTGAATAATCCATAAATATTAATTTAAAATAACAAGTTATGACATTGATTTCCAGAATTAAGACAACTAGTCGCAATGGCGACCTTAGTGCATTATTAAGCCTTATTCTAAAAGCATTTTCACAATACGATTGGAGTGCCGACACTTATTTAACTTCTATTATTGCAAAAGTAAGTGCAATAAACACCGCACTCACCGAGGCTTTGAAGCGACTAACGATTTACTCTCAATTGGCAGAGAAAGACCATGTGCGCGATATGGAAATTAAAGCCTTGTTTAAGTTGGTAGAAGGCTATGTACACATTCCTATTGTTGAACTACAAAATGCGGCTCTGGTAGCAGACAATGTATTGGAGCAGTATGGTTTGAACATACAGAAAGAAGATTATTCCGAGGAATCGGCATCTGTTGTCTCCTTACTCAACGATTTAAGTAAACCCGATGTTGCAGCTGCTATAGCAAAACTGCAAGGGGTCTCAGAAACGCTTGCAAATCTGGATGCAGCTCAAAAAGATTTTGAAAATTTAGCCTTGCAACAAGCCAAAGGCGAGAGTGTGAAGAAAGATTTGGCTTCGGCAAGTCAATTGAAGAAAGAAGGCATCA
>JBATTG010000039.1:0-5129 GCA_049670425.1 Proteocatella sp. | reverse complement strand
TTATTTACTTAGCTTCTCATTATATATACCTCATTATTTATTATTAAATACAAATTATGTAATTTTCCTATTTATCCAATTATTTTTTCAATACTGACCATTCGCTTACAAGTCTTTCAAGCGAATATGCAGCATTTGCAGGACTCGTAGATGGGAGACCTTCTATTTCGACTCCAAGTACTTTATGCTGGTATTTTTCATAAAGTTTTTTTGCAGTTCCGCCGTTTGCAAATATACGCTCAATTTTGCTTGCATTCATTATTTTTGAAATGTCAGCAGGGACAACATCTTTAATGCTGCTGTCACTCGAACCGGTTATCTGGCAGCTCTCTATTACGTCCCATACCGCAATCTTGTTTTTCAACAAAAAGCTCTTTTTTTCATCTATTGTAACGGCCACATCTTTTTCTAAAACAGATGCCAGAACCTTCCAGAACCTGTTCTGTGGATGCCCGTAAAAGAACTTCTGTTCCCTTGATTTAACCGAAGGAAACGTCCCAAGTATGAGTATTTTTGAATTTTCATCAAAAATTGGGTCCAGATCGTGTATCAGTTGAATTCCCTTTTCCATAAATCAGCCTCCTGATATGAAACACATTTTAAATTTATTATATCGACTATGCAAAATATGCCTTGCTTTAGAAAACGATTCTGAGACAGGATATTTTTCATTTACAAAATTTTCGCTAAATCTTTAATAGCTACTACTTCTGCAAATCTGTTATTCCAAATTTTATCATTATAAAACTTATACAGTCTTTCCCCTGACAGGTACTCATTATCAAAAGTTGTATTTGCGCCTTCTGGAATAATCACATTGTATCCATTTTCAAAGGCTGACTTACAGGTAGCATCTATGCAATATTCCGTTTGAAGCCCAACCAATATAATATTTTCTATCTGCTTGCTATCCAGGTACGCTTTAAGCTGCGTCTTATAAAAAGCGCTGTTGTACTGTTTTTCAAAAATTCTCTCATCATCCGAAGGTCTTATTTCATTAACAATCTGCCATCCGTCAGTATTAAGTTCAAGAGTGCTTCCCACACCATCATCATGACGAACATATACCACTTCAATTCCTTTGGTCCTTGACATAGAAATTAATTCCTTGATGTTTTCTATCACATTTCTCTCATTATATGGATGCTCGCTTATTAGAGCTTCCTGCACATCAACTATTAGTAATACTACATTATTCATTTTCAATTTCCTTTCTATAATAAAATGCTAAACATAAATTACCTTTATATAATTAGATTTATTTTATCAATTCGGCATTGTGATCACTGATTTGTATAATATCAATTTTCTTATCTAAAAATACGGAGAACTTGGTAACTCCGCTTTTTTTGATTACAACATTCAGATTTGGTATGACAATGGATAACTCTTTTTTTAATTCTCCCATGTTCATCTTCACTACTTTTTTCTTATTAAAAATTCCAACTATTTTATTTTTAATTTCACCAATATTCTCCGACGGAATTGTCTTTATTGAAACCCAGTATTTCTTGCCCTTGTTGCTCAGTGTCAGGTCAGTGAACTCCTTTAGCATTTCAGATAATTTTGTATAGTGATAATTTCTAACATCAAAATCAGGAAACATATTGTTAATCCTCTGTCCTATTTCTGCGAGATCCATGGACTCCGTGCTGCTGTCCAGCACCATATCGATGATGGCCTGATTTATTACACTTTTTTTAGTAATCGTTTTTTCTTCCAAAGTTTCTTTACCCATATCATTGTCTTCAAAAACAACCTCCGGTTTTACATCATCCGTTTCTGTCTCCTGAGCTATTATATCCAAGTAAATAAATTTTTCGCAGGAAGCTCGAAATGCTTCCTGTGTCTTTTGTTCGCCCATACCTATAACCAGATTTCCCGATTCTCGCAATCTTTTTGCAAGTTTATTGAAATCAGAATCACTGGAAACGATGCAAAATCCGTTTACCTTGCCCGAATACAATATGTCCATAGCATCGATAACCAGGCCTATATCAGAAGCATTCTTTCTGGGCGTATCATTGGATTGCATTATAGGTGTAAGCGAAAACTTAGAAGATTTCTCCAGCCAAGATTTCAACCTTTCCTTAGCCCAATCACCATACATTCGCCGGATTGTAACCTTTCCATATTTTGTAAGTTCGCCAAAAATATTTTCAGTATGTTTAGCGCTGATATTGTCCGCATCTATCAATAGTGCAATAGTTAATTCTTCCATAATACAATTCCTCCTGGACTCTATGTAAAAACACGTAAATAATTCATTTTCGATAACTTCATTCCAGCTTATATATTTATCGGCAAAAAATATACATTCAATTTATGTAAAAATATGTTTTCTATTATAATATCATAAAAATATTTGATTATGTTTAACAGAATTGAACTACGGGTAAAAATTCACTATTGAGATTTTGTTGTTGAGAGGAGATTTAATATGAGAATAATAATGGGTATACAGATTGAGGATCGAGATTCAGATGCATTAAAGGTACAAGAATTATTAACCAAATATGGTTGTATTATTAAAACAAGGCTCGGCCTTCATGAAGCTGCAAGTGACAGCTGCAGCAGCGCCGGACTTATACTTCTGGAGTTTTTAAGCGGCTGCGAAGATGATGCTAACAAACTTGAATCAGAAATGTTAAAACTGAAGAATGTATCCGTTCGAAGAATGGAATTCTAAAAAAACCAAGAGTGGGCTAAGCCCACTTTTTTATTTGCAATATCCGATTCGGATATATTCTTTAACTTTTATGAGTTTATATCGTAAAACAGCAGACAATTCGAAAATTGTCTGCTGTTCATATTATATGTTTCTAGCAACTTCATATGCATTCCATATTGCATACATTATATTTTGAACCTTATTGGCATCGCCTATAATATGCGCATTTGGAATATCAAATTTTATTTCATTGTAAAGAGATTTCTGTGAAGAATATCCAATTGCTACTATAGCATCATCTGCTATGATAGCAGATTCTTGACCCTTTGTATTCAGCATGAATCCTTCATCTGTTTTTTTGCTTATATATGAATTTGTCTTTACTTCAATCTTATTAAATTTAATCAAATCGGTAAGCATATCATGATTAGCATGGCAAAGCGGTCCACCTACCTGAAGGATGTCATCTTGCATCTCAACTATGGTAACTTCTTTCCCCTGTTCTTTTAGCCACAGTGCCGTCTCGCAGCCTACAAGGCCCCCACCAATCATCAAAATTTTATCTCCGACTGTTTTTCTTCCCATAAGCACATCTTCAGCGCAATATACGTTTTGCGCTCCTTCGATGGCAAGCAGCCTTGGATTTGACCCTGTTGCAATTATAACCTCATCTGCGCCAAATTCCTTTATGCGTTCCTTTGTAACGGTTTCATTAAGTCTTATTACCACCCCAAGCTCGCCTAGTGTAAGTTCATACCATTTTACAAGGGCCTTGTCATCTTCTTTAAACGAAGGAACGCCTCCTGGTACAATGTTTCCCCCGATATAAGCATTCTTTTCGATTAATGTTGTCTTATGCCCACGAAGACTGAGAACCCGTGCCGCTTCCAATCCTGCGACGCCTCCGCCAACTACTAATACGTTTTTGCTGATATTTGATTTTTCAATCCCATATTCTTTTTCTCTGCAACATGCCGGATTAACTGCACAAGATACTGTAGCATAGGTCTGCAATCTTCCCATACATCCTTCCTGGCATGAAAGACAAGGTCTGACGCTTTCGAATTTTCCGGCCAGAATCTTATTGGGAATATCCGCATCGGCTAAAAGAGGTCTTGCAAGCCCTATCATGTCCGTCTTTCCAGAAATAATTGCCTCACTTGCAAGTTCCGGATTTTCCATTCTTCCTGCACTTATTATCGGCACATCTACTACCTTTTTCAAAATTTCATTGTACGGAAGATACAGTCCCTTCTCCTGATACATTGGCGGATGACTCCAATACCATGAATCATAAGATCCCACATCTGCATTTAGAGCATCATATCCTGCTGCAACAAGCATTTTTGCAGTTTCAATGCCCTCTGGAATATATCTTCCTTTTTCCTCAAACTCTTCTCCCGGAAGTCCGCCTTCACACCAGTCTTTTATGAAGCTTTTAATACTATATCTGAGGGATACCGGATAATCCGCTCCGCAACGTTTTTTTATTTCCTGCACTATTTCACATGCAAAACGCAGACGATTTTCCAAAGAACCACCATATTCGTCAGTACGCTGATTGAAGAATGAAATGGCAAACTGGTCAAGCAGATAGCCTTCGTGCACTGCATGAATTTCCACACCATCAAATCCTGCTTTTTTGGCAATAAATGCAGATTCTCCAAATGCTTTTACATATTCTTTTACTTCTTCATTTGTCAATTCACGACAAGTTACTCCTGGTAAAAATCTGTGTGGAATAGGAGATGGCGCTACTGCAACTTTCCCGACAATCGATGGAATACTTACCCGTCCAAAGCCCGCTGAAAGCTGAAGAAATATTTTTGCGCCATACGCATGAACTCTTTCTGTCATTTCGTTACCCGTAGTATTGAACGCTCCCACTACCTATAGAGGTGGGGGATTCTTGGGTAGGGCAAACCAATGTTCGCTAATTTACCAAGCTATCTCCACAGTTCCTGCGGTTGTTTTGTATGACAACTAAGCAGATTACTAAGTTGGCAACTGCTGCAGTCCTTTATTCAAAATATTCACAGCTGCATTTTTATCACGTTGATGATTTGCTCTGCAGATTGGACAAGTCCATTCTCTGATTTTTAGGTCTTTGACAAGCGAGTTTTTATAGCCACAACCTGAACATATCTGTGAGCTTGCAAAATTTCGTGGTACAGAAACTACTATCCTGCCATACCATTTTGCTTTATATTCAAGCATTGACTTGAATATACTCCAACTGGCATCGGCTATACTTTTGGCAAGTTTTGTATTTTGCATCATGTTTTTAACTCCAAGATTTTCCATGCAGATTATATCGTGGTTTTTGATAAGTTCTGTAGTTTTCTTTTGGAGGGTGTCATTTCTGCAAGCTGATATATGCTCATGAATACGGGCAATTTTAATTTGGTTCTTATAGTAGTTACTACCACCAAATTGTTTGTTGGCGAGTTGCTTTTGC
>JBATTG010000038.1:0-14802 GCA_049670425.1 Proteocatella sp. | reverse complement strand
AGCACGTGTACTCACGTTACAGAGTTAGAGATTGTAAGATCTTGATTGAGATATAGCCTAGTGCTATAATTTAGGGTGGTACCGCGAAATGATTATTCGTCCCTATAACAACATACTTGTATGTTGTTATAGGGACTTTTTTATTGCTCTGGCCAGAGAAAAGCAAACCCAACCAATCAAATCTCACTCAAAATTAAAAAAGCAGCATTAAGCAAAATTAAAATTGCAAAACTTAATTGAGAATAAGAGAGGAAATTAAAATGAAAACACTAAACGTAAAAAACATATCAAAAATGGGGAAAATATCAAGGGTCACAGCAATAATAACTTCAATGGCACTGGCGCTTACAGGATGCAGCTCCCAGGCTACAGATCAAACTCCGCCGGAAAATGAAAAGATAACAATAGGGATAACTCAAATAGTAGACCATCCGGCACTTAATGCCGCGAGAGATGGATTCATAGAAAGACTTTCAGAATTAGGAATAGATGCCGACATAAATATGCAAGATGCCCAGGGCGACATAGCCAATGCCCAGATGATAGCTGAAAAATTTGTAAGCGATGAAGCAGACCTTATACTTTCAATCGCAACCCCTACATCACAGGCTGCACAAAATGCGACAAAAGGAAGCGACATACCGGTTATATTCACAGCAGTTACAGACCCTAAGTTTTCAGGACTTGTTGAAAATCCGCAGGCTCCCGAAGCAAACATTACAGGAGTTACGGATGAGGTTTCAGCTCAAAATCTGAAAGCCATGTTTGAAATGCTAAAGCAACTCAAGCCGGGAATTCAAACGGTAGGAATCGTGTTCAATACAGGCGAATCAAACTCACAGGTTCAGATTGAAAACGTAGAAAAAATAGCAGCTGAATTTGGGATTAAGGTAGAAAAAGTAGGCATAGCAGCCATAACAGATATAAATCAGGCTCTGGAGTCAGTAGCGAAAAAATCAGAGGCGATGGTTCTGATAAACGATAATATGGTAGCATCTTCAATGGAGCTTGTTGCAAAAATAGCAAAAGAAAAAGGACTTATAACAATCTCAGGAGACTCAAGCCACGTCGATTCAGGAGCGCTTATGTCAGTGGGAATAAGCTACTTCGACCTTGGAAGACAGGCGGCCGACATGGCAGGCAGAATTCTTAAAGAAAAGACGCCGATAAACCAGATACCGGTTGAAAGCTCGACTACCTTCAGCAAAAAAGTGAACAAGACTACACTCAAGGCTCTGGGAATGGATGAAACAAATGAAGCCTTCAAAGACGCGGAATTTGCAGAATAAATAATAAGGAAAAAAGAAAAAGGAGACAGCATGAGCGGACTATTACAGGTAACCATCGAACAAGGACTTATATTCTCAATACTTTCAATCGGAGTATATATAACATATAAAATATTAGATTTTCCAGATCTTTCCGTGGAGGGGACATTTCCACTTGGAGCCTTCGTATTTGCGAAATTTGCACTCCTTGGAATGTCGCCGGTGACAAGCTGCATACTGGCACTGGTTGCAGGAGCAGGAGCGGGCCTTATAACCTACACGCTTAATATAAAATTCAAGATTAAAGCCATACTTGCCGGCATATTGACCATGACCCTTTTATATTCAGTGAACCTTAGAATCAACGGCAGATCAAATATAGGACTATCATCATATGAAACGATATACGACAATTTTGGGAAAATGGCAGTACTCCTTGCAATCGTGGTAGTTGTAAAACTGCTCATGGACAGATTCTTGAAATCTGAATCAGGATACCTTCTGATAGCAACCGGCGACAACGAAACCCTTGTAAAATCATTGGGACAGAGTTCAGACAAATATAAGATGATAGGACTTATGATTTCGAATGCACTCGTAGCCTTAAGTGGAGCTATGATGGCCCAGTCCCAGGGGTTTGTAGATATAACCATGGGAAACTCAATCATCGTAGTAGCCCTGGCATCGATAATAGTTGGAGACACCGTTATGCAAAAAAGCAGTCTGCTTAAAGGTACCACAAGAGCGGTAATCGGAGCCATTGCCTACAAGCTTATCGGAGGGATAGCCATAGAAATGGGACTGGCGCCGACAGACCTTAAAGCCATAAGCGCCTTCATAGTAATCGGGTTTCTTGCATACAACAACAGGAACATGTCAAAGGTGAAAAAAATCGCATAGCAGTCAAGCAGGAGGATAAAATGTTAAAAATATCAAATATGAAAAAGAGCTTCAACATAGGAACCGAAAATGAGACCACCATATTTCAGGATTTCAGCATAGATATAAACATAGGCGAAACGACGGTAATACTCGGAGCAAATGGCTGTGGCAAGAGTACCCTGTTCAATATAATAAGCGGAGTGCTTTCATGCGAAGGCGGCGAAATAAATATAGGCAGCATCAAGCTTGACAAACTGAAGGAGCACCAGAGGGCGGCTTACATCGGAAGAGTGCATCAGAACCCGTCGCTGGGAGTATCGCCGTCGCTTACCATCTTGGAAAACATGTCTCTGGCAGATAAGAAGTGTTCTAAATTTGGGCTCAAAAAACTCGTAAACAAGGATAAGATAGAGCAGTATAAAGCAATACTTCAAACCCTTGATCTTGGACTGGAAGACAAGATGAACACCCAGGTCAAATTTCTTTCAGGCGGCCAAAGGCAATCACTTTCGCTGCTTATGGCAACGATGAAAAGACCGGAGCTTCTTCTTCTGGACGAACATACTGCCGCCCTTGATCCAAAGACCACAAAAGTAGTAATGTAAAAAACCATGGAACTTGTAAATAAACAAAAAATCACGACGCTAATGATATCCCACAACCTCAGAGACGCGATAAAATACTCAGACAGGATAATCATGCTCGACAAAGGAACGGTTATTTTAGATACAAGAAGCAATCTGATAAGCGAAAAAGAGCTTATCAAGATTTACAACAGGCAGAATTTTGAAGATGTCGATACCGAGATGGATTTGGAGCAGGCAGTTTAAGATAAAAAACTATATAAGAAATCCCCATAGCGCAAAAGCACTGTGGGGATTTTTCGTGTGTCTCGTCCATCATATCGTCATATTTTTTTAAAAGATTTTTATCAAAGTCAATACATTTTTGTTGTCTTCATGACTATAATGGATGTCATCCATAACTTTTTTTACAAGAAATATACCAAGACCGCCAATATTACGGTTTTCAGATGAAAGCTCGATATTTGGTTCTTTAGATTCAAGAGGGTTGTATGGCTTACCCGAATCTATAAAAATCATACTCAGGCTTTCGGGAGAAAGCTTCAATTGAAAAGTTATGTTTTTTTCAAATATACTTTCTTTTGAATCGGTGAAAGCATATTTAATGATATTAGAATATATTTCTTCGGCAGCAAGTTCGACTTGCATTTTTATCTTATCCGGACAATTATAATTTTTGAGTTCATGAGAAATAAAATCGATTATTTTTTCGAGATTCTCAATTTTGGCATTTACAATTAATTGTTTCATTATCGTTCTCCTGAAATTCGTTAAGTAATAGATATCATAAATAAGTATTTCCTTCATATACGAAAGCAAGCATGGTCATATCGTCAAACTGATCCACCTCTTTGGAGAATTCATCTACATCGCCAAGCACTGCCATGCAAATAGATTGAGGATCTTTGTTTTCCAAGGTTTTGAGATACTTAAAAAGCCGAGTTTCATGGTAAAGCTCACTATTCATATTGTGGGCCTCAGTTATCCCGTCTGTATAAGTAAATACCAGGTCTCCTTTATTAAGATAAGTGGTATTGGCCTGATATGGATAACCATCGATGCCGCCGACTACAAAGCCTTTTTTTGAAGGAATGTTGCTTATACTTCCATCACTTTTGCACAAGATAGCAGGATTATGTCCGGCATCGCAAAAGTCGAATCTTCCGTTTGTGAGGTCCAAAATTCCGACATATAAAGTTACAAACATTTCATTTTCATTATTGCTGCATAGCAAAGAATTTGTTTTATTAAGGATTTCATTTACAGGAAGCCCCGTAATGGCAAGTTCCTTAACATAGGCCTTTGCCATTGCCATAAACATTGCCGCAGGAACACCCTTACCCGAAACGTCTCCAATCACCACACAAAGTTTTTCCTTTTCAGTAAAAAAGAAATCATAAAAATCTCCTCCAACTTGCTTTGCAGCGCGCATAAGGCCATAAAGTGAAACAGGTTTTTGACTGCCTAAGTCAAAGTTTTTAGGAAGCATATTTTCCTGGATTTGCCTGGCCACTCTAAGCTCGGTTTCCATACGCTCCTTTGCAGTAGTTGCAGCAGTTATATCGTTAATATAGGAAACTATATCCTGAGTCATCTTATTGAAGGCATTTGCCAGTTCCTCTATTTCGTCTCCCGTGGATATATTCACATCCATACTCTTAAGATTTTGATCGTAGCCTCTATCGGTGCCTACAAATTCAAGGGCGCTGTCTACAAGTGTTTGAAGAGGGTTGATAATATTTTTTCTTATTACAAAAAAGTATATGGTTATAAACAGTGCGATTATGGAAATTGCAATAGAACTTATAAGAACGAAGAAACTAAAAAGTACGTCATCTATTTCATGCATGGACAGATCAGCCCCAACTATGGCTACGACCTCTCCCTTTGAATCTTTTACAACTTCGTAGGCGGTTACAAGATCGCCGAATTCACTTTCACTTATATGAATTTTAGGAGTATCAGGGTCGTTGAAAAGCTTGTTTGAGAATTCGATTTCATCTTTTGAATAGTAATTATCGTCAAGCATTTCCCCTAAGTCGTAGTGGCCTGCGTCGCCGGGGGAAGTACCCTGAAGCAGGACTTTTACAGAGCCTTCATAAGGAGCATAGCTGTATAAAAACATTAAGTTATTAGCTTTTTGAAGAATCACAAACTTATCATACAGGTCTTCATAGTCTGAATCTTTTTTTTCTGTTTTAATATAATCAGACACCTTGTCTTGCGGAATGAACTCGGAAGCTGTTTTTACAATGCCCGTTATTTTGTCAGTATATCTTTCGATGAGAGCATCTTTGTAGTTTGAAAAAGTAACTACGGTAAGGGTTATACATAGGACAAGCGCAAGCACTATACTCGAACCGATTATCTTCACCCTAAGATTTATTTTGATTTTCTTGCCGCTCAATATAGGGCTCCTTTATAGTATATTCAGTATCTGAGTAAATCCAGTTACCTCTAAAACCTCCATGTTCATCTCATTTACATTTGAAACCGTCATACTGCCCTGGATGTTCATTTTCTTTTGAGCGATAAGAATCACTCTAAGTCCGGCAGACGAAAGATAGTCAAGCTCAGAAAAATCTAAATTAAGTGCAGTTACACTTTCGGGGATTGAAGTTATCTCCGTTTCAAAGTCGGGGGCGGTCATGGTGTCCAATCTTCCTTTTATTGCAAGGGTAAGATTATAGTTTTCTAATAGTTTTGTAATAGTCATAGTATAAACTCCTTATATTTTAATTGAAATGTTAAGCATATTTTGATTTGCAACAAAGCTGTATTTTATATCCTAGCATATCCCTTTCACTAAAACCAGTCCAAGTCCATCTTTGGATTTAAACTCTATGGGATTGAAAGGCGATCCGTCATCTTTTATTAAAGCTAATATTCTAGTTGGAAAAATCTTCAAGTTTATGTCCACATATCGATGCTTGTTGTTATTATAGGCATAGGTCGTGATGTTTTTTACGAGTTCTTCACAGCAGAGCGCAAGCTTTTTTGATGCGGTTTCATCTATATTGTTTCTTTTCAAAAAATCAAGTATGTCATCTATCATTTTGCCTATATCCTCAATATCTCCACCTACTGAAAAACTCGAGGTGTTTTGTTTGTCCGGAGGTATAAGTGTTATAAAAGAAAGCGTCGCATCTTTTGATTTGTAAATTGTAGCTGCTAAAAAGATACAGCCGAGCACTATAGCTTCTCCTATGGGAAATGCCAACCATATCAAAGGAGGCGAATTTCCGGCTATCAAGCTCATCACAGGGATTACCATAAGTGATTGCAGGCAAGATATTGATATTGAAAGAGGCTTCATTGACAATATCTGATAATTAACCATAAATATATAATTCAGGGCATAAAGCGGCACGCATAGTGCAAAGTATCTGATGCTGCTGTCTAGATTTGGGAGCGCCGAAACTCCGAACAAACTTGCAAAATCATGCGGGAAGATCATTATTAAAATGACAAGCATGGTTACAAAGCCTATCAGGATTTTAATAGCGGTGTTTACTGCAAACTTCACTCCGGTATAATCTTCAGATCCGATTAAAACCCCGGCTATAGGCTGGAGTGCCTGAGCACTTCCTCCTATGAATATTGTAGAAATCATCAAGATGTTGAAACATACGGCCATGATCTGCATGCCAGAAGTTCCAAGGGTAGCTAAAACTGTAGCATTTACATATAAAAGCCTTACGGTCATAAGGGCCGAGGCAAGCGCCATGGGAAGCCCTGTAGTAAATATTTGAGTAATTTTGTGAAATTCAAAATTGAAGAAAAACTTCAAAGTACAGGTTTTGCTCTTGAAATGTAAAAGTGCTATGAAGAAGCCTATTAAGTAACCAATAGAGGTTGACAGAGCTGCCCCGAAGACTCCCATGGAGAAATACTTTACAAGGATTATGTCAAATAACAGGTTGAATACATTTGTAAGAATAAGTACTAAAGATGAAAGCTTAGGATTGCTGTCTATCCTTATAAAAGTGCAAATTCCAGGTACAAACAGATACAGGGGAGCACTCATCATGACTACTTGCGCGTAAGTCTTTACCAAAGGTTTCAAGGTATCCTCAGTACACAATATATTAACTATAGGATCGATGAAGAGCAAGGATGCAAGCATGATAAACACAGAGAAAACCAGAGTCAGAATCATGGAGAGGGTATAGTATTTCATACCCTCTTTTATCTCCAGTCTTCCAAGCGCCATGGCTAGCATCATAGCGCCTCCGATATTTATGAGCGCATTTATGGCATTCATAAGCTGAATAATAGGGACGCAAAGATTTATTGCCGAAAGTGCTTCCCCTCCTACAAGATTACCCACGATAGAAGCATCTACCACCACCCCTAAAGTTACAGCAACCGAAGAAAGGATTGAGGTAAAGAGATAAGTTTTAAAGGACTTGTTTATAAGATAAGAATTACGTTTAAGTTCCATTTTATCTCCTACCTGTTATCAATTATATTTCGAAGTTTCATGCTAGTTTTGTTCATGATATATTCATCTGAGTTTACAATTTCAAGATTAAGCTGCAATAATTTTGTTGGGACTGTCTTCAGGAAAGAATCATAGCCACTTTCGAAGAGAACCTCTTCAAGCTTATCTCGAGTCAAGTCAATATTTTCCATTCTAAAGGTCATTATTTCACGGTCGATTTTCTTTTCAAGTATAAGCTGAAGTCTTCCTGAATATTTGAGATTTTGAGACAAGATAGAGACAATCTTTTGATAATTGAAGAAAGTACCTCCCACCCTTATTACATCGCCATATCTTCCTTGGAGCTTAAATCGAGGTTCTTTAGAACCACAGGCGCAATCGCCGGAAATAAAGCATCCCAAATCACCTATTTCATATCTTTGGGTAGCGCAGTTTTCTTTTTTAAAACCGGTGAAGAGCATACGTCCTGTTTCGTTTTCTGTGCAAGGCTCATCCGAATCTAATTTAAGAATTTCCAAAATCTGTATATCCGAGCAAAGGTGGAATTCATTTAAATCACAGTGACTGCAGCTGTATCCCATAGTTCCGGTTTCATTTGCACCGTAAAGCATGGACTGGATATGATTTATGCCAAATGTATTCCTTATATAGTCTATCTGTGCTTTTGAAAAAGCTTCACCTCCAAAGAATACCTTCTGTAGCCTTCCGTATTTCAAAAACTTTTTCTCATTGTCTTTCAGTATTCTTATTATATAACTAGGTGCACCAAGCAGTGCATTTGCACGCCCTTTGATTATATAATCTGCCGCAAGGTTGTAGTCTTCGAGGCCGCTGATATTTAGATGAGGAGCCTTAAGATGGTCAAATATCGATATGAAGCAGTTCATGCCACCGTACAGATTACCAGCCTTTAAAAGGTCGGCAGTAACATCATTTTGAGGTTCAAGCCCGGCACATAGAAGTGCTTTTGCTCCAGCTTCAACTATATAGGCTTGATAATCATTTTGAGAGTAGCTGCAATATACCGGATCTCCTGTAGTACCTCCACTTTTCATTAATATTCTCGTACCATTTTCGGGGACAGATGGATAGTCTGATTTACCTTTAATTTTTTCAGAGGTAAATTTAGGCTGTGGTCTGCTTTTTAGCATTGAAAAATCACTTATGCCATCAATGGGAAGGGTAGTTCTAAGTGAAACCCGCTTCATGAAGCGAGGAAGGGCATATACTCCATCATGGGGTTCGCCGGAATAGCTCTCACTCATAGAACCTATAGGTGTAATTCTTGTAACTCCTCCACGATAAAGCGTATTGCTTAGTCTTTCAAGTTCGGAAATATCACATGATAATCCGGCTGTTTGGAGATAACCTCTCATTGCCCTTATTGTAGAAGCCAGGCTTTCCTGTTTCAAAGGAGACAGCCAAATCGTTCTAAAAAGAGGGGAGGGCATGAACTGAGTAGTATAATTTATAAGTATCTTATATGTGAAATCATCATCTTCTATTGTGTCCCCAGCGTTGAAGCACATGTCAGTTTTGTGCTGAAGCGATATTGCCGAAATCTCAGCCTGCTGATGAATGTCGGGTTCTGGAATGGGATAAAGGCTTTTTGAATGCTCGAGGCTTTTAGCCAAAAGTCCAGCAAACTCTAGTATATCATCTTGAGAATCAGTATCTCTAAAGGCAGACTGAGGACTTGAACAAGACTGTTGGTTGTTTCGGCATATAGATTTTGCAAGCTCATCGGCAGTAGCCTGATTTATCTGGGATTTAGTTATATATGAAAAGCTTATTCTATGTCCCCACGAAACTACAGGAATCCCCTTAGGTACCATTGTTCTTATAGCATCGATTGCATTCTCGCTTCCCCATGCACTTACACAATCGGCGGAATCCAGCATTTTTTGCAAGAGAACCGACTCTTTGGATGAAATTGCAAACAGGAATATGAAACTTTTAAGGTTAGAGTACTTGCTTAATTCTTCCAAAAATACAAGAGGGAAGAAGCCCGTGTTACTTGAAGTTTTTATTATATTTATATTTCCGGTCAAAAGACCTTCTACCGCAGCCATTGGAGCTACAATAGGAGAGTTACCGGCTGTTATGTGCACTAGGACGCCCATTGGCTTCCAAGCTTCAAAATTATTCGTTGTAAAATCCGATTTTTTTATTTCGAAAGGAGACGTAGTGGACAATTCGCAGAGAAGCTTCTTTTCCAGAGCTTTTCTTGATAGATTAGTTGAAAGTGCATCCAATATTAATTGGGGGTTTTCACAGTCATCTTTTTTGAGAGCTTCTATGAAATGTGGATATTTGCCTTTTTTTATGTTGTCTGAAACTGATTCACAGGCAAGGATTACATCTTCTGTGGACAAGTTATCTTTTAGGATGGAATCTATTTCATCTTCGAGTATTTCAATGTTTTTATATAACTGAGAATCAGATATGCCGATTCCCTTCCAAATATGCTTAATCATAATTACCTCCTCAACAATTCAGCAGCTGCAATAGCACAGCTCTTATTTTTAGATGTTCCGGCTCTGCCAATTATTTCAAACCAGGGACTAGCTATTCCGCAGCCACAAGAATCACCCTCATGTAAAATAGCCAAATCACCAAGCAGAAGGCTTACTACAGGAACTGAAGTATTCATGGCAGAGACTACATTCAAAAATCCAGGCTCGCCGTAGGGTAAAACTTCAAGAGTCTTTACATCTCTGATGAATACCCGGCTATATATAGGTACATGAAAGTGATGATTAGGGCAGTCTATATAGGCAACCCCATGCTCAACAGCGCCATAGCTTTCACGGCAGCATTCGTGGCTTAATCCGAGTCTTTCTTTTATATAAGTTCTGAATTCATCTGGTGAAAGCTGCTTATCTACAAAACCTTTCCAGCCTCCGCCCATCATTACAAGTGATTTAGGATGGAGTTTTAATGGCGGATAACCCATCTCACGCATTTTTTCCAAAGTAAAGTATAAGAAGGCCGGAAAGCCAAGAAGTCTGACAGGCAGACCCTGTTTTTCAAAACGAAGCAGAGCTTCGATACAGCCGAAAAGATCGAATTCATGTTCTTTACCGGTATATTTAAGAGCATATACAAGCTCGTTTTCCTTGGCATATCTCCTCATCATCTGTCTTGTTCTTAAGGTACCCACATTTACATTTGCAGCAGGCTCGTAAGAGTACAGCAGAAAATTTGTAGGCTCATCGGTAATAAGCCCGTATTTTGCAAACTGTACATCGGCAGATTTGTCAGAAGCAAATATTGTAAAATCGTCATAGAACATCTGACTTTTCTGCCCGGTAGTACCTGACGAGGTAAGGTTTAGGATTATATTTTCTTCATTTGCAGTTTTTACGGTATGGGTCTTGTAAAAATTAGCATGAATAAAAGGGATTTTGATAATGTCATCAATAGAATCAATAGTCTCAGGATCAAATTTATTTTTATTCAAATACAATTTGTAAAAATCATTATGCTTATAGTGATAAACGGCACTTTCTTGTACTGATTTTATGAAATCCTGCTGAGAAGATTCAAAATCGAAGGGTTCGTTGTATGCCCAAAGTTTTTGAACAGATTCCAAATCAGGAGAAGGCACACAAACATCGGGGTCATTTAGATTTCTAATACAAAGATTCATAAGAGTTCTCCTTATTTTTAATACAAAATTGAAATTGAAGTAACATTACTTGTTTTGGACATCTAAGCTTTTTATCAGATCCAGAACGTTGCTGAAACTAGGTGTAGTAACAAGAGTATCATAGTCGAGCACGGAATTTAAAATTAACTCCATGCACAAGAAATCGCCATTTGTTGACATAGGAAAACAACCATTGCAAAAGAATGAATGTTCAATAGCTGATTTGTAAGCGAAGTCTATGGCTTCATCGCACATATTAAGATACATGAAAATTACTTCGCATTTTTCTTTTTTTAGAGTTGAAATTGAAAACTTGAGCTGCTCTTTCAAATCTTTTCCAGATTTATTTATGAAGATTCTTCCGATTTTCATAAGAGGGATGGATTTGGTGATTATCCAGCTTTTTTCGAGTGATACCGGTTTGGCATTTAAAACTTCAAAGTTTAAATTAAGGGAGTTATATATATGATTTACCAGAGGCAGAGTATCAGCAGGGACGTATATTTCATGCAAACTATCCTTGTTGAATACTTTAAAGGCCAAACCAACCGAATATCTGTCATCGGTTTCAGCAAAACTGTTCTTAAGCTCATTTCCAACATAGTGAAAATTAAATCCACATGGAAGTAGCTTGTAAGATTCACATATTTTCTGAGTTATAGGGTGGTAGGCTACCGGTTCAGCCATCATGGCATTTACCCCGGATAAAATGCTGGCATGCTCAATTATCTTATCGGTAAGAACCTTCATTATGGAATATTTCCGGTACTTCTTTTTTACAACCCCTATACCCATTTCTGCGACGCCTGGAAAATCATCAAGCATAGTAAGTGCAAGGTGACCAGCTATTTCTCCATTTGGTGCGGTAGCTACGATAGAGTAAATATCACCGCTCTGGCATGCTTCAAAAAATCTTTCTGGATAGTATACAATTTCTGAAATATAGCTGAATCCGAATTCATCATATATACATCTTGCAACTTCAATAGCTTCTTCACGACTGGTTTTATGTATGTCGAAAGTTATATCATCGGGAAGCTCTAACCTCTGTTCTTGAAATCTTTTTTCAAAGATAATAGGGGCAGAAAGATATTTGGTGAGATGCTGTTCCCGTCCTTGGGAACCGAGATTCTTTATTACCAGTCTGTCCAGAGAATTTTGCATTATAGTTACGCCTAATTTGTCATCGTAATTGTCTGAAATAAAGTCCCCTGGGATACCTTTGTCACAAATTACTACAACAAATTCTTTGCCCTCTACTCTGATTGCTATATCGAAGTATTGGTCTTTACTTTGAGTCAGTCCATACTTTATTACATTTGCCATGGCTTCTTCAACAGAGAGATTAAGCCTGAAAATATCCTTGGCAGGCATGTTGTATTGGTCTGCTACAGTTTTTATACATGATTGAACAGCTTCAATCATGTCATACTTATTTAGTACACTTATTTTTATAAGTTCCAAGCTCATACCACCTTCCTTATATAAAATTACTACCCATAAAAATAACTATTCAATCAATTTTATTTTTGAGTGGGGCACCAAGTGAAATCAATTGTTACGGTTATATAGCTTAATAGAATGTTGTGGCGCTCAATAGTTGAAATCGGAATGAAAAAAAAAAGATTGTTGCTATGAAATTATCTGCAAAGAACAATCTTTTTTCTATGATAAAAAATCTATTTTTGGAATTTACTTAGTACTTTAACCATTGTTGGAGAGAGTTTTTTGTAGAGTTCAACGTTTTCAACTCTTGATTTCTCCGCAGGCATTATAATGCTTGGTGGTTCCGGGAAAATCTGGCTTGCCGCGATGGCATAGCTTCTGGATTTTTCCATTATAGAGCCTTTTTCCATGACGGGATCGACACTGTTTGCAAGTATTGAAATAGTGCCGTTGTCATTGATTTTTATGTCAAACATTTTGAACTGCTGAGGGAAATCTCTCAGGGAAGATGTTTCTACCTGCCAGAAGCCATTATCGCCGGTTTCAGCCTTGTAAGGAATAACCGTATTCAAATGTCTGTGGCCTGCCAGCAATAAGGACATGTTGGGATATTTCAGCAAAGTATCGATAAATTGTTTTTCCGTTACCTCAGAAGTCGAACTCCATAGGCCTTTCATTCCCGTTGGAATATGAGTAGCTACAACGACAAGCTTGTTGTCAGCCTGAGCTTGTGCCATCTGTTTTTCCAGCCATGCTAACTTCTCTTTTGACAAGAAGGCCATAGCGGCAGTCGTCATAACGTGTTTTTCCGCAGTAGGATCAATAAAAGTCGTATCTTGAGGCGCTGTATTGTCAAGTACGATTACACGTACAGGAACATTTGATTCTGGTTCTACAACATAACAAGCAAGCGGATCAACAGAAGTATCGGACTTTAAGCCGTGATTTTTTGGGAATATATTTACAAAATCTTTTGCACTCAAAACGCTGCGTTCAATATTTGGAGTAACCTTATGTGAGGAAGCATCATCGCCGTTTGATTTGCCTGACATGACGATTTTACCGTATGGAGTACTTGGATCTATTGTACCACCGTAGACTTCTTCACCTTCAGTCTTTTTGGTGCTTTCGTCTTTATAGAATCTCATCAAGGTATCGCTAGTAGTGGCAGCTTTCACTTTATCAGAGCTGGCATAAGAACCTTCCCAGAAGTGATCGTGGTTACCTAATACCTGATACCATGGTACATCGAGACCTTCAGCCTTGAAGGGCTGCATGTAGTCGGTCTTGTACATAGTAGAAGTATCGGAGTTTGGATGAACCATTCTTCCAGTCAAAACATCCAGGTACATATTGACTTCGTTGCTCTGCGAATTGTTGGAAGCATCACCCAACATAAGTCCGAAATCTATTTTAGATTTTTTATTAAGCATATTCACGCTTCGAACGGCAGCATCCAGTACTTGAGTTGAATACAGCATCGAACCTGAGTAAGCAGACTGCATGCCTGGAACCGGTGTTTCGCCGAAATACAAGGGCTGAGTAGTAGCCTGAACATCCACTATATGGATATCACTCATTGTGAAAAAATGAGCCAGGGGTGAACTTTTAGTAGGAGCTTTTACATTCGCAGGCAAAATATCCGTTCTTTTAGTATACCCACTTGACTTTTCCAAGGTCCACTCGCCGTAACCTTTTTCTTGATATTTCTCAATTTCATTCGGCAGCGGCGGATTTAGCTTGGATGCTGCAGGGGGAACAACCGGAACGACTTGAGCACTTAGCGTAGTGTTCAAGGTGAATGGGTCAGGAGTTTGAACCTGTGCAAATACGCTGGTTCCTGAAATCTGCGTAAATAACAAACTTGTTATTATCAGAGATATGTAAGATTTTTTTAACATTAGGCCACATCCTTTTTTAATTGAGAAGAAGAGTCTTTTCTCTTCTTCTTGATAGACAAACACAACTACATGAATTTTACTGCAGTACCATAAGCTATTACTTCAGCAGCACCTTGCACAACCGCGCTTGAAGCATATCTGATATTAACTATTCCATCGGCGCCAAGAGCAGTCGCTTCTTCTACCATTCTTTTGGTAGCGATGGCTCTGGCTTCATTCATCATTTCAGTATAAGCTTTAAGCTCACCTCCGACAATAGTCTTAAGTCCACTCATCATGTCTTTTCCTAAATGTTTTGACTGTATAGTCGATCCTTTAACAATAGACAATGTATTCAAAGTCTTGCCTGAAATATAATCAGTATTTACTAATATCATCTTCATCTTCCTCCTTGATTTCTTTCAATCGTTCAATTAATGTGAAAACCATTGCTATAATAATTCCAATAGGAATCAAAGCCAACATAAAGGTAAATAATTTAGCGAGGAAAAATGATTCCTCTAACGAAATAAAGAACAGGCCAAACGCATAAAATGAAGTAAACAAGCATACCAATATGGTGAGAACTATAGGTATAATCCGCTTCATGTAAAACCTCCTTAAAAATCATAATATATAAGTTTAA